>PFMK01000047.1 GCA_002785215.1 Candidatus Gottesmanbacteria bacterium CG_4_10_14_0_8_um_filter_37_24
TAGTCCCTTCTTCAAAAAGAGCTTTTGAAATTGATTTTTCCTATGTTCCTATTTTCTCCTATATTCTCATCATTCCGGTATTTGCCGCCCTCACACTTTTTGCCTATTTCTCGGGTAAAGCTTATCTGGCTGAAGCATATTTCAAAAAGTCCCTCGATGCCAAACTGAACAATCAGGGAACCGAGACTTTTAAGTTTGTGAACCTGGCCCTCACCCAAAATCCTTATCTTGACCGCTATCATGTGGCCCTATCTCAAACTGATCTGGCTCTTGTCAAAGCTCTATCGTCTAAAGAAAACCTGTCAGACGAGGACAAACAAAATATCCCCCAACTTATCCAGCAAGCTATAGATGAGGCCAAAAGCGCTACACTTCTGAATAAAACCAACGTCGCCAATTGGGATAACCTTGCCAGGACTTATTCTTCTTTGGTCAATTTCGCCAAAGGCAGTGATAGCTGGACTATCCAAAGTTACCAGCAGAAAATCAACCTTGATCCTTTTTCTCCGGGCAACTATATCGCCCTGGGCGGCGTATATTTAAATTTAGAGAAATGGCAGGAAGCAGAAAACCAGTTCCGTTATGCCCTGAGACTTAAACCTGACTTCGCCAATGCCCATTATAATCTGGCACTGGCTCTCAAAGAACAAAAAAGATATGAGGAGGCTAAAGAAGAGCTTCTATTGACCAAATCATTTGCCCCGGGGCAGGAAAATCAGGCTATGATAGACGACCTGTTAAATCAAATCGCGAAACTCCTGCCTAAAAACGAACAGATTGACAATACGAATAGTAATAAAACCTCTAGTACAAAACCGGTATTGGATCTGGATAATAAGCAAGTGGCTACAGCCACCAGTGAAACACTACCGACCAGTCTTCCGACATTTGGCCTTCAGGAACCGCAATAAATTAGTTATTGGTTATTAGTTGATAGTAGATGGTTGATTAGTTAATTGGTTACTTAGTTAGTTGGTAGTTGGTAATTACTATTAACCATGAACTACGAACCATGAACTACGAACTATTAACTATGAACTAATAACTATTAACGATCTCTACCATAAACTATGAACGATTAACGATCTACTATTAACCATGAACTATGAACTATTGACTGTTATGTGTTCCTGAAGGATTTCCTCGGATTAATAAATATGAAGCTCCACGGGCTTACGCCCGTGGTATCCTCAAATTCTTCGGCGAGCGAAATCCGCCGAAGCATTACCCTTCGACAAGCTCAGGATTCGCTCAGGGTATCCGCAATATCGCATTCATCCACGAGTTTACACTCGTGGTTTTCTGCGAAGGCGGATAAAATATGCAGTTAATTTAACTTTTGAATTTTGACTTTTGAATTTTGAATTTTTTTATCTCAAATATCGACAATGCAGCTCCCGTTATTATCACCAGATAAAGTAGGATACCTGTAATAAATGACTTTATGGTAAACCAAATCCCCTCCTCCCTCCTGACAAACCTCAAAAATTTCCGTACTCCCCAAAGATGGATAAGAAAGAATAACCAAAATAGTACTGATAGATAATTTGTAAAGACAGAAATTCTGAAGATTTTACTTACGGTCATTAAAATCACCACTCCTGCCAGTCCTGCTGCAGAAATAGTAGTTAATGCTTCCTTGCTGGTAGTGGCCACAGGATCGAACTTTTTTCTTTTCCTGTAGATTTTGCTCCAGAAATATGACCGCCAAAAGTATTTCTTGGCTATTTTAGTGAAACCTTCAAATTCATGGTGGACTATAGCCTTGGGATTGAAAACTACGGCATACCGCCTGGCAATTCTGTAAGTCAACTCAATATCCTCTACCAGAGCCGACTTATAATCTGTATTAAATCCGCCCAGCCTTAAAAAAAGTTTCCTGTCAATAGCGGCAATCCTGGTTGAAAAAAGGTAGTAGTAATTTTTGGGATCCCTTTCGTTTATCCAGTAACTCCAGTCCCTCAGCGCTTTGAATTTCGGGAAGAAATTATCTCCTCTCTGCTTCTTGTCCCATACTCCGGTCAATGCGTACAAATCAGGATCATTACTAAAAGATCTTACTATTTCAAACAATGTATTTTTATATACTAATATATCGGCATCCAGGAACAACACGACTTTCCCCTTGGCGAAACTTACCCCGATATTCCTGGCTTTGGCCGGCCCGGAATTATTTTTCAGCTTGATCACTTTTACCCTCGAAAACCTGTTGTTGCGGCTGGAAATAAATTCCGTTACTTTAAGTACTGTAGCGTCAGTGGAACAATCGTCCACAAAAATAATTTCCATTTGTTTGAAATCTACTTTTTGGGAAGAGGAAAGAGAGCGGAGTAATTTCTCCGCTGTATTTTCGGAGTTAAAGGCAGGAATGACTATAGATAGAATAATCATTTTAAAATATAAGATTAAATCCGAATATAGAAATTCGAAACAAATTCAAATGATTAAAATCCAAATTCCCAAAACTATTTTTGTCATTTGTGTTATTGTTATTCATTATTGTTTCGTATTTCGTGCTTCGTGTTTCGAGTTTACTTTTGTCTTTCGAGATTCGAATTTTTGTCTTAATTGGTGTTTTGGATTTTAGGTTATAATACCATCATGGTCAAGTATAAAGAAATAATCCTCATTCTGATTATGCTTTTTTTCCTCTCTTTCTCCTTCTATCCCACTCTATTTGAACTCGGGAAGGCAAAAGTTCTTAAAGACACGCGGCGGGAATTTATCCTTGAACATAATTATTATTGGCCTGATTATAACCTCTATCTCTCCAAAGTCAGACAAGGTTATGAAGGCCATCTGACGGCAGTTGAACGCTATACCGGTGAAGTACATACCGGCTCACTGATACAGGTTTTTTACGTCTTTTTGGGACATCTGGGAGCGATGTTTCATCTTGACCCAAACTTCTCTTACCTGCTGGGACGGATAATTTTCTCTCCTCTTCTTATTTTAGTTATCATATTTTTTGTCACCTTTTTTTTCCGATCATTCATATGGCAAATACTTGGGCTTTTTATTATCCTTACCTCAGGCAGTTTTCCCAGAATTTACACCGACTCACAAGGATCGCATATAGGCAGATTTATGGAATGGTGGTCAAATATCGACGCACTGCAAAGGATCACTTTTATCCCCCATATCCTTTTTGGGCAGGTCGTCTCTTTTTATCTTCTTTCCCGATTAACCATGAACAAAAAACAAATAACTAATCATCAATTACTCTACTATATTCTTCTTGGGAACGCGGTAGGCTTGGTCTTTCCCCCCAGCCTGATCACTTTAAACGGAATAATTGTGATAAATATGATCCTGTTAATGGTAAAAAATACTAAATCTGTTTGCCAACAGATGAGATTAAAAATTTTAAATTTTGATTTGTCATTTTGCACTTTTCATTTTACATTTTGCATTCTTACTCTCCCTTCCCTTATCTATCTTTTCATTACCACCCGGTATGTTCCCTGGTCTTCACTGGTTGAATACCATCGCTCCCATCCTATGATAATCCCCTTTTGGGAATACATATCGGCAACCGGCCCTGTTTTTTTCCTGGGGCTTCTTGGAGGGATACTTTCTATTTTCCGCCGTGACAGGAAATACCAACCCCTTATCTTCTGGCTTATTGCCACTTTTGCTTTTGCTGTCCTTTTTACCCATGTGAAAGAACAAAGCCCTCTTCGGTTTACCCAAACAGGATTGTTTATACCATTGGGAATACTCGGAACATATTTCTTCAGGGAAATATACGAATTTCTGAAGGGTTTAGCATTTAATAATCAAATCAAGAAATTTATTGTTATCTGTTATCTGTTATCTGTTATCTGTTATATTGGCGGAAGCCTTTACATCATGAGAGTCAGCCTGCTGTGGCAAACTGATTTCATCACCCAAAGGGCAAATGCCAGTCTCCCGACAGTCCCCTATCCACCCCAAACCATGTACCCTCTGGTCGAATGGATGGATGCCATAAGATGGCTTAAGGATAATACCAAGCGTGAAGAGGTAGTCCTGGCGGAAATCACAGCCGGTAATTATATCCCTGCTTACAGCGGCAATACTGTATACTTTGGCCAATCAAATACGGTAGATTATGAAAAGAAACAAATTCTGGTCGATAAATTTTTCAAAGGAGAAATGACTAAAAAGGACGCTACAGATTTCCTTGACCAAGGTAGGATCACGTATATTTTCGTCAGTTTTCAGGAAAGAGAAATGCTGGGAGACAAAAAAATTGAGGAAATCTATCCGTTTCTAAAACAGGTATATTCCAATCCTTCCGTATCCATCCTGAAATATCGCTAAGATTTCTCGATTATGCAATCCACCCTGATGCATCTCTCCATTCGAAATGACGATACGTAACTCCTTTCTCCTGTTTAATGTTAAACGTTATACAGTCCTGAAAGGGACAATTTCTGATACCGGACTTATGGCAATAACTGCCGCAATAGATACTACTTGAAACTATGAGAAAGACAAAAGATATTACATCGACTTGTAGTGTAGAAGAAATTCGTCCCTGAAGGATTGCCTGAGTCGGTTTATATCAAATTGATGGAGCCAGAATCGTCAAATTACTGTTCGTATAGACCGGTTTTAGAAACGGATATCGCTTGTTCCATGAAGCTAAATCATTATCTACAAAAGTGACTACGACATATCCGATATTCTCTTCTATCAGCAGTTTATTTACTTCCTTCGTGTCTATTTCAAAATTATATATCTTGTTGGCTTTCCTCAGCTTTTCGTCAAAATCCAATGTAAAAATTGATCTGCCGAAATAGACTCGATGGCCGGAAATTGCGGGAATTGCCAGGCCCAAGGATGATTTTGGCGAGGCAAGTACTACCTTACCGCTTTTATCCTTTTCCAGAGTCTTTATCCCGTCATACATGATCTTCGGCATATATTGCAGATAACCTGATTGACGTGGCAGGTCCACTGCCTGCTTCCAATAGATATGGAAGGAGAGGGTATAAAAGAGAAACAATATGCCGGCAAGCGCATAAAATACTATGCACTTCTTACTGATCATTTTGAATAATTCCACCGTTCCAATCCCGAAAAAGATATATGCTACAGAGGTATTTATACGCAGATTGTGGATTCCTATTAAACTCAGAATATTGGTACCGGCAATATTGACAGGGATAAGTGAAATAAAAACAGTATAAAAAGAAATAAAGAATAAAAAGAGCCGGGGAAAAGACAGTTTAGCAAAATATCTGTAGGCCCCCGCTAAACCCAATAGGAATAACGGCCCGAATGACTGTACAAACTGGGCGATCGAAGGATAATAATAATGTGTAATGTCCCAATTTCTGACACTTAAATAGGTCGGGCTTGACTGAAAATACTTATTTATCAGATAAGCTATAGGTGCAATAGCCAAAAATACGAATAAATAAGGAATAATACGGCTGCTATCAAATAAGTTAAAGGACATTACTCTTTCCCTGTTAGTATTTATGGACACAATGTAAGCACTGATAAAGGCCAAACTGAAAAGGATCAACTGACTGCTGGCGCAAAAGAACAAAACACACAAAGTAACAAAGAATACACCGTACTTTAACCATATATTTTTTACATTGATTATTCTTATCGTCAAAAGAATGCTCAATAAGAAAATCAGTTGTGCAAACTCATGATGAGGGGTACCCATGTTGTACCGGCTGAAGGGTGAACCTTGAGAAAACCAATAGTCAAAGGGCAAAACCTCAAATTTCGGAGTAAACTTGATAAGATAAAAACTGCTTGAAAATACAATAAGAAGAAAGGTTATGATCTTTTCCGGAAATGCTCTATTTTGCATAAGTACAGATACAATCTTATAAGTGAGTATAAAAGTCAGAGACAACAGGATAAAAGAGGCAAACCAATAAGAGTATACAGTTGAATTATTTGGTAAAATTAGGCTGATTAGACCAATCACTGAATAAGACCACCAGGGTATAAATAGTTTAGATCTGTCATCACTTGTAAATAAATTCTGTAAGAAGATATTTCCTTCCTGTCCCTGTTTTATGAAAGATAAATATTCATAATAATCCTCATAATAATGACCAACCATCATATTGACTGTATCCTTGGGTTTATGAATAATCGTTGATATTACTCCTGAAAGTAGCAATAAGGCATAAGAAACTGAGATCAAACAAACTAACAGTTGATTCCGGTTGTATCGAAAAACTGAAGATATATTAATTGTATCCAGTAGTTTTTTCTTCATATTCCTTATCAATTAACTATTATGATTGCTAACTGATAGCAATCTACTGATTTGATTGCTATTAGGGATATTTTTTCTTATCATAGCAATATATACACATGTATTAAGTAAATCATTTTATTCACGTCTTTCTAAATTCACTTCGCTCCCCGGAATGACGTTAGTGCTAACCAGATTTTATGCTACACTATTAAAAAAGAAAAGGATAAGATAATCTATTATCCAAAGGAATAGTTTCTGAAACCGGACTTATGGCAAAGACTATCGTATTTGAAATTACTTGATACTATGCATAAATCAATCGGCATTTGAACAAAACTGGCAGTGTTGAAGAAATTTGTTCCTGAGGAATATTCGCTGTAATCTACGAAAGAACTGTTTATATGATTCATAATAAATCTGCTTTTATTAATTATTTCTTTATCACTGTAATCATTTTTGTATTAATCGGTGTTTTCTTACCAACAATTTTCCATATGTTCGCTACTCCTCAAAATACTTTTTATTCCCTGGCCGACGGTTACACCTTTGATTATTACCAGTATATGTCCTGGATCAAGCAGGGAATGGACGGCCACCTCCTTTTAACTTCTCCTTATACGGAAATCCCCTACCCCCGGGTGCTTATCCATCCGTTCTTCCCGATTTTAGGCATGATTGCCAAATTATTTTCTGTTTCTCCTTTTATCGCTTACGCTTTCTCCAGAATAACCGCTACCGTAATTTTTATTTTTGTTTTCTATATTTTGACTTCCAAATCTCTGAATCTTCCTTCTGCCAGATTTATCAGTCTCTTCCTGTTTCTTACCTCCACCGGTTTCTGGACAATATCGTATGACAAAAATATCTATTCTTTGGTAGAACCTATCTCCTGGAACCAGAGTTTTAACGTAATAGGAAAATTTAGTCTGCCTCCGCACCATTTGCTCGCCTTAAGTTTTAGCATTCTCACCTATCTTCTGCTAATTAAGAAGAGAAAAAGAATATTAGATCCTTCTCTTTCTATACTGTTGGGCATTCTTACCGGTTTCCTGAATCCCTCCACCCTGC
>PFMK01000039.1 GCA_002785215.1 Candidatus Gottesmanbacteria bacterium CG_4_10_14_0_8_um_filter_37_24
AGGATAGTACCACCGATTATTCTTGACCGGGTATCTGTAGACTTAGGACCCTGGAGTGGATACCATGTGCTGGCTCAGTACCTTTGCAGATAGACTGTTTCCTTATGAATAAGAATTGATGAGTCCTATAACTTCCCGGACTTCATTCATTGTTTTAGTTGCGAAATCTCTGGCTTTCATCGCCCCATTTTTGATAATTTTTTTCACTTCTTCAGGATGGGCTTTCAAATGGCTATAAAGCTTCCGGGATAAAGAAAACTTATGCATTAAAGAATCATACAGGTAATTTTTTAACTCAATATCAGATATTTGTCCCTTCCTATAAAGACTTTTCATCTTATCTATTTTATGTTTTTCTCCAAATAAATCCAAGTAAGTAAAGACCATGTTACCTTCGACATGTCCGGGATCACTGGCATGTATGCGTGTAGGATCAGTATACGTTTTCATCACTTGCTTTTTGATAATTTCCTCATCTTCGAAAATACTGATAATGTTCCCCAAAGACTTACTCATTTTTCTTTTTCCGTCATTTCCCAAAATAACAGCCGCTTCTTCCGGAATATAGGCTTCAGGAAGCGGGAATACTTTCTTTTTATAGGTCTTATTGAATCTGTCAGCTATATCCCTGGTTATCTCAATATGCTGTTTCTGATCTTTACCAACAGGCACAAAGTCAGGCTTATATAATAAAATATCCGATGCCATCAAAATCGGATAATTGAAAAGCCCCATATTAATATCATCTTCAGATGTGTCTTTCTGAAGTTTGTCTTTATAAGCATGAGCACGTTTGATAAGTCCCAAAGGAGTCACGTTATTTAATATACTCTGAAGCTCAGTATGTTCAGGCACGTCAGACTGACGGAAAAAAGTAATATTGGTTAAATCTCCTAATAATGCTAATTCATTCAGAATTAATGTCTCAATATTATTCTGCAGGTTCTCTTTCTTTTGCACTGTGGTTAAAGCATGCAAATCAGCCACAAACAGAAAGCAGTCATTATTTTTTGCAAACTCAATTGACTGCCTCACCATCCCCAGATAATTGCCTATATGCAAACTACCATCTCCGCTTGGTGTTATTCCAGATAAAATCCTTTTCCTTCCTGTGATTTTTACTGCTTGTTCTTCTTTTTCCCCCAAAATAGTAAAATCGACAATTTTTATCCCCGGAATTTTTCTTAAATCGTCAGTTTTATATCTGATTGTCACCAATAAACTACCAGATCCGGCATTGATATATTCTTTTTCAAATAACTTTTTATCAATGTAAGTTGGCAGATTTGGGATATAGACGCTGGCTGCTCCACTGGGAACACCGGTTATTTCAGCAAACTCCTCTTCTGTAGCCATCCTCAAGCTGGTAATGCCCAAATATTTTTTCGCTCTCTCATTATCCAGTTTCGTATCGCCTCGTTTGATGATTGCCACAAACTGCTCACCCGCTTTCATGACTAAAGTTGCCCCGGCATCGGACATCCCAAACCCGAGATATTTTTGCACTTCCTCAACTGTAATAAGCTGGGGATGCTCCAGTATCTGGTGATCTATTCCTAACCTTTTTAATTCCTCACAATATCGCTTTACTTTCTCATCTATCATATTTTCTCACCCGCCTTAAAACGCTCCCCGATTTAATCGGGATAAGTTTAGGTAGGCTTCTATCATTGTAACAAATACTATTTATATAAAACAGCTTGAGCTAAAATCTCCAATGTGTCAAAAAATAGCACTTTCCTTTAACCTTCTAACAAAGGCAGAAATTTCCGCAAGAGTACTTTCGGGTTGAAAAATATTTTTTTCATAAATTCTTGCAATAGCACTCCCGACAATTATTCCATCTGCTCCCAGATCGATTATTTTTCGGGCATCTTCAGGTGATTTTATCCCAAATCCTACATAGATAGACTTATTGGTTATCGACTTTATGACCTTTATTAATTCTCTTAACTTAGAATAAGTTACCTTATCTCCTGTCACTCCCGGTAATGAGATGCAATATATAAAATCAGATGATGCGTTACAGATCTGTTTTAGTCTTTCTTTATCAGAATAAATGGTGGCAAATTGAATAAGCGACAAACCAAATTTTCTGCAATATTTTTGCAGCTTTTCCTGTTCCTCCAAAATAATATCAGGCACTATTAATCCGTCAACACCTGCTTGTTTTGCTAAGCCTACAAACTTCCCAATTCCTATTTTAAAAATAGGGGCATAGTAACTGGTTAAATAAATCTTTTGGCTATATCCTTTCTCTCTTATTTTTTTGATTCCTTCAAACACATTGAAAGGTGTAGTACCATTTTGCAGTGCCCTCTTACACGCTCTTTGGAATACTTCTCCATCACAAACCGGATCCGAATAAGGAACACCAATTTCTAATATATCAGCACCGGCAGCAACAAGAGTTTTGGCAAGTTTTACTGAAAACTCTTCCGACGGATCACCGTAATAAATATGAGTCATTAATATCATAAATCTTTATCTCCACGTCCTGAGAAATTTAATATTACAACATCGTCTGGCTTATACTTTCCTTTTCTTTTAAAGAGTTCAACTATTGCGTGACAAGTCTCAAGCGCCGGTAATAATCCTTCTAACTTTCCCATCATCTTAAATGCATTTAAAACCTCATTATTTGAGGCGGCAAATGTTTTCACCCTACCTGATTCTACTAAATAGGACAGTTGTGGACCTCGAGCCGGGTAATTAAGACCTGCCGCGCGTGATGTTGTCTTTTTATCCATTCCAAACTCATCCTGCAAAACATAATTTTTTGCTCCCTGAAAAATGCCTTTTGACCCGTTCTTAAATCCTGCGGCTTCTTTCCCTTCCACAAAAGTCAATTCAACATCTGTCTCACTTAAGAAAGCCTGAAAAATACCCAGCGCATTACTTCCTCCTGATCCACAGGCAATGACGACTTTTGGCAGCTTGCCTTCTTTATCTAGTATCTGTACCCGCGCCTCTACCCCTATTATTTTTTGAAAATAGGCAACAATTGCGGGGAAAGGGTACGGTCCTATAGCTGAACCAATTAAATAATGCGTATTTGGCAAATCCCGAATCCAGGCTACCATAGCTTCAGAAACCGCATCTTTCAAAATACCGTTTCCTCTCGCAACCGGAATCACATTTCCTCCTAATATTTTTATCTTTTCTGCATTAAGTTTTTGCCTCTCAATATCTTTTATACCCATAAATACATCACATGTAAGACCTGCAACACTCGCTGCCATTGTTGCGGCAACTCCATGCATTCCAGCGGCAGTTTCTGTAACTATTCTTTTCTTTCCCATTAACTTCGCCATTAATATCTGTCCTAATGCATTATTGATTTTATGAGATCCGCCATTTAGAAGATCCTCCCTTTTGAAATAAACTTTGCAACCGATAAATTCTGAGGTTCTCTTGGCATAATACAAAGGAGTTGGTCTTCCGGCGTAATCATCAAGCAGTCTATGAAATTCTCTCTGAAATACTGTATCTTTTTTCACTTCCTCAAATATACCTTCCAACTCTTTTAAGGCCGGATATAAAAATTCCGGCACAAACTGGCCACCGAATTCCCCAAAATAACACGGGTTATTCATATTGTTTCACCTCTCTTATGAACTTTTTAATTTTTTCTATATCCTTCTTTCCCTCTGTCTCAACACCCGTTGCCACATCAACCGCATACGGCTGGGCTACTCTAACTGCTTCTTTCACATTCTCAGATGTCAATCCGCCAGATAAAATTATTGGAAAAGTTGTAGCTAACTTACACACCTTATCCAAGTTTAATAACTCTCCCTTACCTTGCTTTTCCCTATCCAATAAAAAATAGTCAACTTTATACTTTTTCATCTTTTCTAAAGTCTTCGCAACATCAAAATCGGCAGATAATGAAAAAGTTTTTATAATCTTTGCTCCTTTAATTAAACTGAGATATTCCGCTTGTTCACTCCCGTGCAATTGAACATAATCAAGTTTTAAGATGTTTATCAAATTATTAATATCTACGATATCCGCATTCATAAAAACTCCTACTTTAAATATTCCCTTTGGCAATTCATCGATAATAAGTTTGGCAGTTTCAGCGCTGATTAATCGTTTTGATGCAGGTACAAAATTAAATCCCAAAAAGTCTACTCCCGCGTCAAACGCGGCTTGCGCAGCTTCAATTGTTTTTATTCCGCAGATTTTTACCTTAGCCTTCATAAGTTTTTTAATTCTCTGATTAATCCATTAATATTTTTTGTCTTCATAAGACTGGTACCTACCAATATCCCTCTCGCTCCTGCTTCTTTATATCTCTTTGCATCACAACGATTTGATACTCCTGAAAATCCTAAAGAAATGAAATTTTTAGGAACCAATTTACTTATTTTGCATGCGTTATCAATATCTATCACAAAAGTTGTTAAGTTTCTGGCATTAACCGCAATCAGTTTCGTATCAGTATGAATTGCCCTGTCTAATTCCCTCTTATTTTGTACTTCGACAACAGGCTCTATATTTAACTTCTTGGCTAAGTTGACTAATAGGACTAATTTGTCCGATGGGATAATTTTTGCAATCAATAAAATCGCATCGGCTCCATAAGATTTCATTTCATAAATCTGGTAAGGATCGATGACAAAATCCTTGGCAAGGATAGGTAAAGCAACTATATTTTTTACTCGTTTGATATATTCCAGATCTCCATTGAAATATTTCTTATCGACTACCAAAGAAATAGCGTCACAAGAGCTCTTTTCATACTTTATTGCCCGTTTAATAATGTCTTTCTTTTCCGCTAATTTTCCCTCCGCCGGTGAAGCCAATTTAATTTCTGCAATGACAGAAATATCTCCTACTTTGGGATTTTTTATCACGTCCAAGAAATTCCTCTTTTTCTTTTTTTCTGATACTTCATGTAATTTGTTGCTAATGATTTCGTCTAATATAGATTTCATAGTTTTTAGTCCAGTAATTTAAACTATTGAACTGTAATTAATCACTTTTTTTAACACCTCTTTTGCATTACCAGTATCAATTGACTCTTTTGCTTCTTTTATTCCTTCCTGAAATGTTTTCACTTTCCCGGCAACTAAAAGTGCTGCGGCACTGTTTAGCAAGACAATATTTCTTTGCGCTCCATCTACACCATTCAAAATACTCTGAATAATCTGCGCGTTTTTTTTGGCATCTCCTCCATTTATTTCCTTCATATCAGTATTTCCAAATCCAAATTCTCTATGAGAGATAATCTTTTTTTTAACTTTTTTCCTTTTAACCTCAAAAATATGCGTTGATGCTGACAAACTTATCTCATCCAAACCGTCTTCGCTTGCTACTAACATAAGATGTTCATAATCCAAATTCACGGCAACTTTTGATAATTTCTCTGCTAAATCTATGTTAGGCACGCCAATTATTTGCCTTTTTACCTGTGCAGGACTTACAAACGGACCCAAGAAATTGAATACTGTCCTTATCTTCAGCTCTTTCCTTACTTGTCCCACATATTTCATCGCCGGATGATAAAGAGGCGCAAAAAGGAAAGTGAAATTCGTTTGTGCCAATAAAGTTTCCGCTTGCTTAGGATTTAGATTAATATTAACTTCTAAAGCTTCTAAAACATCCGCGCTGCCGCAAAGGCTGCTTGCATTTCTATTGCCGTGTTTAGCTACAGATACTCCCGCTCCGGCAACCACCAAAGCAACAGCAGTTGAGATATTAAAGGTTTCTTTCCCATCCCCTCCTGTTCCACAAGTATCGATTACTAATCCATTTGTTTTTACTTTTTTCATATACCGTCTCATCACCTCTATAAATCCCAAAATTTCATCAGCCGATTCTCCCTTCATTCTCAAAGCAGTTAAAAGAGAGGCAATTTGAACTTGAGTAAGCCTATTTTCCAAAACCGCTTCCATCAAATCTTCTGACTCCTTAATTGTTAAACTATGATGACTTATTATTGTATTTAGTCGTTTATTTATTTCCATATAATTAAACCTCCAGAAAGTTCTGTAATATTTTGAACCCGTCTTCAGTACCGATTGATTCCGGATGAAACTGAATTCCGAATATAGGATATTTTTTATGCTTAACTCCCATAATCGCCTGATCATCCAATGATGTAGCTGTAACCTTAATGTTATCCGGTAAGCTCTCTTGTTCACCCATAAGCGAGTGGTAACGCATGCCAACTAGAGGATTTTTTACATCCGCAAAGATACCTTTCTGGTTATGTTGAATTATGCTTGTTTTTCCGTGTTTAATTTGTGACGCACGAACGATTTTCCCGCCAAAACATGAAATAATCCCCTGATGACCGAGGCACACTCCTAGAATCGGAACAACTTTCCCGAAAGTCAGAATTACTTCTTTGCAAATACCAAAATATTTCGGATCTGTTGGGTTGCCTGGACCCGGGGATATAACAATATGCGAATAACAGTTACTTTTCACTTTGTTAATAGTTAATTTATCATTGCGATGGACCTGCGGGTTGCCTCCTAACTCTCCGATGTATTGATAGAGGTTGTAAGTGAATGAATCGTAATTATCTATAATAAGTGTTTTCATATGGGTTTACCCTGAGCAATCCGCCCGTTGGCGGAGAGTCGAAGGGCTTTCTCCATAGCTTTTTGCTTATTTATAACTTCCTGATATTCTTTTTCCGGGATTGAATCCATCACTATTCCGCTTCCTGTTTGTGTATAAGCACTCTCACCTTTTACGAAAAGTGAACGGATGAGAATTGCAAACATGGATTCCCCGTTTATGGAAAAATACCCACCGACTCCTCCGTAGGGACCACGAGCACATCCTTCCAATTGGGAGATTATTTTCATTGCTTCCACTTTTGGCGCACCAGTTAAAGTACCTGCAGGAAAACATGATAACAGTGATGAGAAAGCGTTTTCTCCTTTTTTAAGCTTACCGGAAACCTCTGTGTAGAGATGCTGCACGAAACTATATGGTTTTACTGTTGCCTGTTTCTCCACTCTGACGCTCCCAAATTGACAGATTTTTCCAATATCATTTCTTGCCAGATCAACAAGCATCATATGTTCCGCCATTTCTTTTCCATCAGATTGCAGTTTTTGAGCAAGTATTTTATCTTCCCCACTATCTTTCCCCCGCTTTATAGTACCGGCCAAAGTACCCAAGTGTTCAATTCTTCCTCCCTTAACTCTGATTAAAAGTTCAGGACTGGCGGAGATAATTTCTCTTTCTTGGAATTTCATATAAATCATGTATGGAGAGGGGTTAATTTGCCGAAGCACTGCATAAAGCCTCCGATTGTCTCCTGCAAACTGATAAATACTTTTAAGTGACAAGACTACCTGGAAAACATCACCTTTAGCTATCTTTTCTTTCGCCTCCCTAACCAAATTCTTATGTATTTTCTCTTTACCGTCATCTTCCAGCTTTTTATATTTGAAAACGGCTAATCTGCCGGAATAATTTAAAGTCTTGCGTACTTTCTCTATCCGTGACTGGCCGTGGTGAAAATAGATGCATTTTTTTCCTCTTTTATTAAATATCAACCCATCCTGATAAAACCCAAACTCAAAACAAGGAAAATCATATAAATTATGTCCAACAAATGCCGGTTCAAAATATTTGGTTCCCTCGTAAGAAACATAACCAACCAATCCCCCGCAATATCCTTTTACTTTCGATGTTTTATCTAACATTCCTCTAGAAAATTTTATTAATGACTCAAAAGCGTTAGATACTTTCAAGCTTCTCCCGGAAATAAATATTTCTCCATTGTTTGCTGAAATAACAAACATAGGATCAAACCCTATATATGAATAACGATTATATTTTCCTTCCTCTCCCAGAGATTCCAATAGAAATACATTCCCAAAATTGGGATAAAATCTTTTGAACACTTCAAATGCAGAAATCGAGATATCAATCTCAACTTCCTGATATTTTCCTAATTTTATTTCTGGATAAATATTTTCCATAAAAAAAGTCCTCTCCTCCCGACGTAACGTCGGGATTCAAGGACGATAATCTATTTTATTCGATCTTCTTACCGTCGTGCCACCTTGATTCGTTGCCCTACAAAAAAATCCCGACTCAGTCGGGATTCATCAGTAGGTAAACCTCATTCTGACGAGCTCCGTTACCGACACTCGTTGCTAGACTTTTTACGGTTTCGCCTCCGTACCTGATTAGGGTCTGCTCCCCGATTCCAACCTCATCGGATCAAAGCATTTATTAAACTTTATATATCATACCACAGATGTCAAAAAATAAATAATTCAGGAATAAAAGATGAGAATCCAGCCTTCTTCCCGTGATATACTGAAAAAACTTGGGTTTGAAATAGGTTTTTCCAGCATAGCCCCATCTAATCAGCTATTGCAACCAATTAAGTTGCAAACCT
>PFMK01000075.1 GCA_002785215.1 Candidatus Gottesmanbacteria bacterium CG_4_10_14_0_8_um_filter_37_24
GGTAATGCTTCGGCGGATTTCGCTCGCCGAAGAATTTGAGGATACCACGGGCGTAAGCCCGTGGAGCTTCATTAAAGACTTCCTACGTAATTCATTTGCTGGGAATTTAAGAGTGTTCAGAGGTGGACAAGTCATCAATGCAAATAATAAAAAATCCGAACAGATTGATATTGTTTTATGCTCTCAAAACTCAATAAAGATATTTAGTGAAAAAGGTTTTTACCCAATAGAAACTGTTTTTGGAGTTGTGAACATAAAAAAAGAACTTACCCATACAAACCTTTTTAGCAATAAAAAGAAAGATTGTGGCGCAATCAAAAACCTAAAATCAATACCAAAAGACAATATTAGACTGAACCCCGGTTTGCTCAATCAGAGAGTAGTTAATGAGAATTTCAAGAAAAGATTCCCATGTAAAATAATCTTTGCTTATGAGGGAAAAATATTACCAACTTGGGAAGATGAACTAAACAAAATTGTAAAAGAAGAACCTGGAGAGATAGATTATTTGCCAGATATTATTGTGGTTAACAAACAAGGTATGATCAAAAAAAGCTCTGATGGAAAGGTGGTTTTATCAAACGGAAAGACTCTGGAAAAACATTTTCACTTTTCTGAATTCGAAAAAAACGAAATGTATCATATGCCCTTTCTTCTCATACTTAGTGAATTATATAAAAATGCAAACTGGCAATATTATATAGGACCAAAATATGAAGATTATTTTAATAAGGACTTGAGCTAAAAGATTCAAAAAACGATTAGATAACAAGGAAGGAATAAATGGTTACCTTTAGTCATTTATACTCACGTAACTCAGGTTTGCAACCTAAGTTACTCAGTATATACCCTTCTAATACTTCGACAAGCTCAGCACAGGTCCGCTTTTTCACCCTATTGGGTTACAAACCGAAGTAAGAAGGGTACAACACTCAAGTCTAGTAGTAACTTCATTTAATATTTTTATTCCAGAACCAAAAAACCATGAGTTTACCGAGAGGACTCCATTTGCTATACTTGAGATAAATGAAAGCGCGCCTGCCTGTAATTTTTCTTATTTTTGTCCTTTTACTGTTATATCCATATCGTAATATTTATGCACAGGAAACTTCCACACCATCCGCCAACAAGAAGACAGTAACTTCTCAGGATAATCCGATAACTAAAGCATTAAACAGCCTGATTTCCTTACTTACAAAAAATAAGACAGCCCAAAAGACGGGACTTACAGTGAATTCCAGTTTACCCCCGATGGTGATTTCCGATAGCAAAGAAGGGGTAACGGCGCAAAATATGAAGACGCTGGATGATGGGGATAAGAAAGAGGAGGAAAAACCTGTTGATCCGGGCGTTTTGGATAATACTTCAGCCTCTTATCATGTAGTTTCCGCCTTTTCCACAAAAAGCGATGAGAAAGTAAGCGGTAATATTCTGGACGAGTTGAGGAATTTGCTTGACAAGGTACTGGTGAAAGATAAAGGGAATGAAAGGGCTATGGAATTTGTGGCTCAGGAATTGCCGGCAGGAGGAAATACAGACATGTTGAAACCGCAGACGAACACGATGATTTCTCAAAGCAAGGACACTCTTTCATCACAAGGAATCAACATAGGAGGTTTTATATCAGGTCTTTTCAAATCCAAAGACGAAGCGATGGTGGATTCAATTGAATTCCGGAGATGCATGGAACTGCCGGGAAGCGTGTGTACAGGACAACTGGCAGCAATAGAGAGATTGGAAACTCCGACACCCACGCCTGATTCAAATAATGTTCCATATGAACCGCCGCCTGATTATACACCTCCGGGCAGTTATACCTGTGATTTGGGTACAAATTATTGTTCCGTAGATTATCTTAAGGATTATTTCCCTTCTGAGGAATCCGTAAAAATGGCCTCGATGATTTGTCAAAGGGAAAGCGGTGGAGATCCGACAGCTGTAAATAGGGGATGTCTGTCCGGGAAGACGCGGGATTTCAGCATAGGTCTTTTTCAAATCAATATGCTGGCTCATATAAATAACCTTATAGCACAACCTACGCCTTTTATGTCAAAAGATTGCGCCGGAATTATAGTAGATAAATGGAATACTGAAAAAATCTGTACTACTTCTGACATGGTAAAGTTGGAGGAATGTATCAAGCCTATGCAAAATCCGGAAACGAATATAAAGTATGCAGTTATACTTTCCGGAAATGGTACTAATTGGGGTCCCTGGTCAACTTATAAGGTATGTAAAGCAGTGGATAATTCTCCCGGGACTCCCGGGACGCCGGTTCAGGTAGCCGGTTGTCCTCAACCTCTTGATATGGTTGCTGTTCCAAATACAGATCTATACCTTCAGGATTTCGATCAGGGATGTATTACGCCCGGGAAAATTGTAATCCATTGGAGCGGAGGCTGGTCATCTGCCAAAGCTACCGCTGATTGGCTGCGGTATGGGGTAGTAAATAAACTCGGATATCCTTTATCCTGTAATTTAGCTACAGATCAAAATACCCAACTGCAGCTGTTACAGCATTTTAACGGTAAATCACAAAGAGCCTGGTGTGTAGGCGGAGATGAGAACGATTCAGCATTGAACAATGAGATTACGGGTTTGTTTTTTGATGAGGTAATAAATAATCCTAATCATCCGCGCTATCAGGAGTTGATTGCGGAATCTGATAAAGCGATACAGACCACCTGCTGGATGCTGAAAAAATATAACTTACCTAAGTCAGAAATCTACGGACATTATCAACTTACACAAGGTAAATCTGATCCGGGGGTAGAATACCTGAAGTATTTCAAAAACCGGGTGGAGAATGAATGTAATTGAGAATTATGTCATAAATATTTACAATAAGGAATAGATTAATATGTTTGATTTAATAAACTGGCCGTTTAAAAAAAAGCTGCTGATCCTTTCAGTGATTTTGTTTATCCTTGTTATAATTTTTATTATCCTCATACTAGTAAAATCATTCAATCCGGCCTCCTTACCCGAGATACCACGTCCAACCGCCACACCTTTTTCTGTAAGGCCAATCACCCCAACTACAGTAAATCTAAGCTTGGTGCCAACGGAAGAAAAAATAGATATCAAGGGCGTCACGATAAAAAATATTTACCGTGATCCTGTAGAAGTCCATGGAAACGGGGACGTAGTGTTTTACCGGAACAGTGATTATCAGTTAGTCTATTTGCCGAAATTCTCCAATTTCCACATAACCGTACTTGGTAGTCCTTTTTGGGATAAGGCAAAAGAAGCGGAAGAGCAGTTTATAAAATCATTGGATATATCAAAAGAACAGGCATGCTGGTTGACTGTTGAGATAACAACCCCTCAATTTGCCAATGAAGAGTATGCAGGGAAAACATTCCCGTTGAGTTATTGCATGGATTTGTAATATTTTTAGGGCGATGCAGATATTTACAAATATTACGTATAAATTTTGATATTTAAGCTTAGTGTTATATAATTAACTCCGGTATGGATAATGCATATTTAAGGCCCAGGAAAAGCAATTTTATTGCGCCCATAGTAATTTTACTGGTTATCGTGATTTTGGTTGGGGGTGCAATATATTTTCTTTTGAATAAAAAAGATAAATTCTTGTCGCCTGTTCCTCCTGAACCGGATTTTGAAGTGATTTTCTATACGCCTACACCCGGACCGATTACTCCTTCATCCACCCCGTCTGCTACTCCGAAAGTAAAAAAAAGTGTTCCGATCAGTACTCCTAAACCTGTGAAACCTACCGCTACAGCAACTCCGAAAACCCTGCCGACTCCTACCTTGGCACGGTAATATTTTAAAGATGGGTATAACTGTTTTTGTATTTTCAGTATAATTAGATTTGATGATATCTCAACTGACGACAATTGACCGGAATATCTTTCTTTTCATAAATCATCTGCCGCATAATCCTTTTCTCAATTATTTCTTTGCCTTCCTTTCGGGGATAAGTTACGGAGGATTTATCTGGTTTGCTATAGCTGTAACCGTCTTTGTCTGGGAGGAAATCAAAGACAAAAAGAGCCTTTTTGCCCAGGTTTTAGCTGGATTATTGACTTTTATTTTAGTTGAATTATTACTGAAGAATATATTTGGAAGATTAAGACCTGAATTCAGCATTCCTTCAACAATTGTTATTCTGGATTTTACAAATTCTCTTTCATTTCCTTCAGGGCACGCTGCTATGGCGTTTGCCGGAGCATATATTCTTTCCAGAAAACACAGGAAATGGGGACTATTATATTATGTATTAGCTTTTCTGATTTCCTTTTCCAGAATATACTTAGGCAAGCATTATCCGAGTGATGTAGTAGCAGGGATGATGATCGGTACACTGATAGGTTATATCTCGGTTAAAATATCCGAATATGTATTCCCGAAAAAAGTAACTTGATAATACATTATAATAATAAATAACAACAGATTACTGAATAAACAACATACCTTAAAGACGAGATAAGTCCAGCATTTCCACTACAGTCATTTAGGTATTTATCTAAAGAAAAGATTTATGATTAAGTTCAATGCAAAAGAGTTACGTAATGAAGATCCCAATGATGAGGTTGTTAAATCTGTTGTAAGAAATCCGATCTATATAATTTTGGACAATGTGCTGGATACTTATAATATCGGATCAATTTTTCGGCTTGCTGATGCAGTAGCTGCTGAAAAATTGATATTATGCGCCGAGAGTGAGACTCCGCCGAATCCGAGGATAAAGAAAGCTTCGATAAATACCTGGAAATGGACACCTTGGGAATACCGCGAAACTGCCTTGCAGGCAGTTACCAATCTCAAATCACAGGACGAGACCCTCAAAATTATTTGTGTAGAGCAGGATAGAAGAAGCATAGGGTTGTCCGGTCTTGAATGCGGGTTTCCGTTAGCTCTGGTAGTTGGAAACGAGACATATGGAATATCGAAAGAAGTGCTGAAGGAAGCTGATATAATCGTTGAGTTACCGATGTATGGGATTAATAAATCTTTAAATGTGATGGTGTCGTGCGGAATTGTTCTGTATAAGATATTGGAAAAAAATTGTAAAAATCCACCATAAAATTTATGGTAAAAGGTCTATCATTTTTTGACAAGATTGGATATACTGAGATATACTGATCCCGATTTAATCGGGACCAGCATATATCCATCTAAACCTCCGAATCGGAGGTCTAATCAGATTGCAACCAATTAAGTTGCAAACCTGAGTAAGATGGGTATAATCTTAAACTAATATGAATTTTCTTCCTGCCCGGAAAAAATCAGGCTTAGGTATCTTTAGTTCAAAAAGATATTTGCTGATCTTATTTTTTTTGTTAGGCCTGCTGTTTTTTAACACAACAGCCCGTCCGGTTTTTGCTGATTTGGGTTCAATAACTCCGGCACCGACCATTCCCTTTGATACTACCTCTAAATGGGCTTTTGATCCTGACGTAACTGAACTGGGTAAAAATGCAGACCGGTCCAGACAGCTTCTTTTCTGGACCCTGAAAAATCCCGGAATTCATTACGCACCCGTCATTGCCCAGATATGGGCAGTATCTAGAGATATTGTTTTAGGTTTTATAGTGCTGGTAATACTGGCTTTTGGTTTAGGTCTTATTCTTACCAGAAGAAAGGGAATTGGGGCAATATTTTCCGGGATATCATCACCCGTTATGGGGCTTGATATTCCGTTAATGTTCTTTAAGCTTATTATCCTTCTTCTTTATGCTGCACTTTCCTATCTGCTTATCCTGGGGCTTATCCAGACAAGCGAAGTGATCATGAAATTCTTTATAGAATCTGTGGGAGGACCGCAGCTTTTTAACGTCTTTTTTGCCGGAAAGAATTTGGAACAGAATTACACCACCTTCGTAGGCTACTCTGATATCAACATATTAAACAGGGAAAGCGTACGGACCTCGATGTACCTTATCAGGATGACCAGTATGACTTATAACGCGATGGCGATAATTGTCATTTTAAGGACAATTATTCTATGGTTTCTACTTGTAGTGTCGCCCTTTTTAGCCATACTTATGCCTTTTGTTTTCATCCGGAACATAGGTTGGATTTGGATTGGAGTTTTTTTCCAGTGGTTGTTTTATGGTCCTCTTATGTATTTATTCCTGGCAGCTTTGGTGAAGATTTGGATTTCAGGTATTCCTTATCCTTTTGATTTTACCCGGGTAAATACCAGGCAAGGTCAAATATATCCTACAGCAATAAATATCTTATATGGCGGTCCCGCACAAACTTTATCTGCCGGCAATTCAGCAAATTATATAGATACATATGCGGAATATGTAATTTCTTTGATTATGCTTTGGGCAGCTGTAATTTTGCCCTGGTTTCTTTTAAGGATCTTCCGTGATTATTGTTGTGATGCAATTGCGGCAGGTAATGCCACTTTGACATCCATTTTTGACAGGTTAAGACAATCTTCACAACCTCCTCCGGGTGCTACTCCAGCCGGTCCTGTGACCACGTCTGGAATTTCTTTAGAATTACCTTTCAGAGGTGTTATTGAGGAGAAGGTTCATGAGGTGAGTAAGACAAATATCGAAAATGTCAAGGAAATATCACAGGCCAGTACTTCTGAGATCATAAAATCAGAAAATATTTCGGTTACTTCCCTTAAAGACGTTTCAAGATACGATATCAACCGTGACGTAAGATCCAATGTGGAAACAAGATTTGACAAGATTTCCTCACCGGAAAATATTGCTTCTTCACTTGAAAAACAGCGTTATTCGATACTTAAGAATGAATTGATGACACGAGCTTCAAAAGGAGACGTGATGGCTAAAGCTATGCTGAACGCAAGCGAAAGGGATAAAGAAGTGCTTATCTCACAAATGGAATCTTTATCATCAAGAAGACTTTATGACACAGCGGCTTTAAGAAGACAGGATGTTTTCGCCCCGTCAATTCCCAGCGTTTTGCCAAACTCTTTTTCGGTTAGCTCATCAATAACCCAACAGGCGATAATTGCCAGTATTGCCCAAAAGACCGGAGTAGCAGAATCTAAAGTCAGCCAGGTTCTAAAAAGCATTCCCGCTGCCGGTTTGCTTACACAGGGGGCTGTTTCTTCTATCTCCAAGCATGCCAATATTTCCGAGTCCAAAGTACAGGAGATAGTAAATGCCGCTGCTTCCTCCATGCTGACAACCCAGGCTCCTTCCCAAACAGT
>PFMK01000040.1 GCA_002785215.1 Candidatus Gottesmanbacteria bacterium CG_4_10_14_0_8_um_filter_37_24
GTAAATCTTCTCTTTTCCCTAAATCGAAATCTTCTTTACCGGCACCCGGCGCAACATGCAATAAACCAGTTCCTTCGTCTGATACTACTATTTCAGATCCATCCACTACCGTATGGAATGTATTAGGTTTTTCTTTTCCAGCATTTTTTACTAAAGGCAGAGAATCAAAAGGAGCATTGTAATGAAGGCCAACTAATTCAGTCCCTGATACTTCCTCCTTTTTTTCAAATTCACCTTCAATTCCGCTGAAAATATATTCAGAAATTGATATTTCCTTATTACCGGATATCCTTTTTACATTATCTAGATTTTCATCTTTTTCAAGAATAATCACAGCTTCATCATTGCCCTTGTGTTCCCAAATACCATATGTAAACTTTGTATTTATTCCTACGGCGACGTTAGCAGGTATTGTCCAAGGAGTAGTTGTCCACACCAACAGATAAATATTTTTGAATTTATGCTTTAATTTCTTTATTACTTTATATGCATCTTGACTCAGTCTGGTATCATTTATTTTTAACTTAAGAAATACAGTCTCATGTGTCAATTCTTTGTAATCTTCTGTCAACATTTCATGCTGGGAAATTGCCGTTTCGCAACGTGGACACCAAGGTACACTATCAAATCCTTTATATATCCAACCCTTTTGGTAACATGTTTTTAAGAAATACCAGATAAGATAATTATTTTCATCAGACATAGTATAGTATGAGTTATCCCAGTCCATAAAATATCCTAACTTCTTACTCTGTTCAGTCTGAATACTGCTATATTTTTTTACCCTCTCTTTACAAAGTTGAACGAATTTGGCAATACTGGCTTTCTTATTACCCGGAATAAGATTTTCTATGTCTTTCTTATTTCTTATTTTTAATTCTTTTTCTACTTCCACCTCTACCCATAAACCCTGACAATCAAAACCATTCTGAAAACGTTGCTTATATCCAAGCATATTAAAAAAACGCTGCCACAAGTCTTTATATGTCCTTCCCCAAGCATGATGAACACCCATCGGATTATTTGCAGTAATAGGTCCATCTAAAAAAGAGAATTTTTTATCGCTCTGGTCGTTTAAGTGAAGATAATCATTAATTATTCCAGAAGAATACCACTTTCCAAAAATCTTTTTCTCCATTTGAATAAAATCGATATCACTGGATACTTTTCTGAACATAAATGTTTTTTATAAAAAAATACTCATCCATCAATTTATAAATTGACTAATGAGAATAATGTTATTTTTTTAATTGACTTTCTTGAATGTTAATGTCTTCCCTGCCTTAAAAATGATGGAATATCCCATTCATCTCCAGATTCTGAACTGTCAGAATCAATTCTAGATGAATCAGGAATTGAGACGTCACTCTTCATCATAGATGACTCAACTTTAGTTGTTAACTCTTTAAGTTTATTCTTTGTTTCATCAAATCCGGTTGCCACAACAGTTATTTTAATTTGATCTACCATTTGATCATCAATAGTTGCACCAAAAATTATATTTGCATCCTGATCAACAGACGCAGAAATCAATTTTGCAGCCTCATCTACTTCACTCATTGTTAGATCATTGCCACCAGTTATGTTGAAAAGTACTCCTTTAGCTCCCTCTATCGAGATTTCTAACAAAGGAGATGAAATAGCCATTCTGGCAGCTGCTGAAGCTCTATTTTCACCTACTCCGGTTCCAATACCCATAAGTGCGGATCCTGCATCGCTCATGATTGACCTTACGTCCGCAAAGTCAACGTTAATTAAACCAGGTAAAGTTATTAAGTCAGATATTCCTGTGACTCCTTGACCTAATACTGAATCTACTATTCTAAAGGCTTCAACCAGCGTCATCTTCTTATCAACCACATCTAAGATTCTTTGGTTGGGAATAATAATCAAGGTGTCTACCTTTTCCTTCAGATTAATAATACCTTCTTCAGCTGCCAGTGATCTTCGAGTTCCTTCGAATACAAATGGTTTCGTTACAACTGCCACAGTCAATGCTCCAAGCTCCTTTGCGACTTCAGCTATTATCGGTGCAGCTCCTGTTCCTGTACCGCCACCTTCACCACATGTCAAAAATACCATATCTGAATCGATTAAAGATTCTTTAATCTTTTCTCTTGATTCTTCTGCGCATTGTTTCCCAATTTCAGGATTACCTCCAGCTCCCAAACCCTTGGTCAAATCCTCACCAATCTGTATTTTTACATTTGCGGAACATGTAAGTAATGCCTGTGCGTCAGAATTAACTCCAATAAAATCTACACCTTGTACTTGAGAGCTGGCAATCATTGAGTTTATTGCATTACAGCCACCACCTCCTATACCTATTACTTTTATTTTGGCAAATCTGGCAATATCTGGTTTTATTAACATTCTGGAATCCCTTTCTGAGCAGGCTAATACGATTAATTATCTAAAGATTATGGTAAAAATGACTTAATAAGATCTACCACTTTACTGGCAACACCTTGAATAGGAACCTTTCCCACAAAGTTGCCTAATTTATTCAGGGAAAATTTTTCTCTTTTAAGTACTTCTGATTTTGAAGCGTATAACAGCAAACCTGCCGAAGTAGCAAAATTGGGAATCATAATTTCATCAATAAGACCAGTAATATTCCCCGGAATCCCTATGCGAACTTGCATTGCTAAATTTCTTTTTACTGCGTCCGTAATACCTTCTGTTTCAGCTCCTCCACCGCATAAAACAATTCCAGCAGGTGTCAATCCACCGAAGCCACTTTTTTTAATTTCACTTGCAATCAGGGTAAATATTTCATTTAATCGAGGTCTGATTATTCCCTCAACTACCGTTTTTTTAGATACTTTTGTCAATCCCTCAGGCAAATGTAATGAGGTCAAATCAATTTCATCGGCTAAATCATTCTTTTTCTTTTCTTTTCTTGTATTCATCTCATCTTCATTTTCAGGTCTCAATAATTCTTTCTTTTTTGTATTTAAATATAGTTTAATTTTTTCAGCACTTTCTAAAGATATCCTCAAACCAATAGCTAAATCATTTGTAATGTTTCTTGCTCCAACCGGCATAACCGATGAGTAAGATAAAGCACCATCAACAAAAATAGCGATATCTGTCGTTCCACTACCTATATCAGCAAGTACCACACCAAGTTCTTTTTCCGTCTCAGTTAACACTGCGGTTGAAGAAGCTAATCCGTTAAAAATAAACCCATCAACGTCTATTCCTACTAATGAAGCACACTTTTCTAGGTTTCTCAGTGCAATACTACCCACTGTTATCAAATGTGTATTCACTTCAAGTCTAACCCCAGTCATACCTATGGGATCTTTTATACCTTCTTGAGAATCTACAATAAATTCTCTAGGAATAACATGAAGTATCTCTCTGGTTGACGGAAGTGATACTGCTCTTGCAGCATCAATTGCTCTTCCTACGTCGTCAGTAGTAATTTCTTTTTGTGGCTCAGCTACAGCAACAACTCCATGAGAGTTTTGAGAAGTAATATGTGAACCTCCTACTGAAATGAATGCTGAAGAAATTGAATATCCCGCCATTCTTTCAGAAGCCTCTAAACTGGCAACTATGCTTGAAGTTGCTTCTTCAATGTCCACAATTTGACCTTTTCGAATTCCCTTGCTTGGGTTTGTTGCCACACCTATTACATTTATAAATCCATTTTCAGGTACTGAAGCGATAATTGTTATAATCTTAGATGTCCCTATATCTATACCTGCTATTATTCTTTTATTCATATAAAAATATTATTGTGAGGAAATTTTTCCTTCATCTTTCAATAATACTATTGGTTTCTCGACTCGATAGTCTATACTCTTAATGAATTTCCCCTCTATTCTAAAACGAGAGATAATTATTTGTAAAGAGGCTATAACATATCCTGAATCATTTATTTGCGGCACAATAACCTTTTCACCATCTTTTGTAGAGATGAAATAATCATCATTTTGATTATCTATAATGATTTTTTCGATAATAATACCTGATTTCAATCCATATGCCAGATAAGATAATGCTTTATTAATTCGCCAATCAGTTATGTTATTTGATGAATATGGAACAATTACTGTTTCAATTATGGGTAACTCAGTAGTGCTTTTATTATCTTTTGGCAACAAAATACCATCTTCATCAATTAAATAATTCAAGTTTTTATAAATTATAAGAGCTTTAGGGATTCTTGCTGTAGGAATAATTATAATTGAATGTGGAAATTTTTTTGTAATTTTCACTGTTCTTATATCTTTATTCTGTTCCAGTAGCATCTTACTAATTTTTTCTGTATCTAGAAAAAGGAGATTTCGTCTATTAAATACATTTAAACCCTTTATATCTTTTCCAGAAGAAATCAAAATCAGTTTTTTTATCTCGAATTCTTTTAATAAGAATATAAATAAGAAAATCAGTAAAAAATAGATCATAGGTAGAAACAATCTATTTGGAACTTTTTTCATTATGAAGATGACTTCGCCACTGTATTAATAATTTCTATTATTCTTATAACCGCATTACTTTTAAATAGCCCTTCTTTAATAAACATACTCTTTGCACTATGTCTTTTTATTATTGAATCAATCGTTTGGATTAATAGATCTTCCTTTAAATCTTTTTGTTTAATTATCTTGGCAAGACCGTACTTTTCCAATACTAACGCATTAAAAAATTGTTCGTTATCTGCTGACCAAGGCAATGGAATAAGTATGGCTGGTTTATTCATTATTCCAATTTCGGTAACAGTATTAGCACCAGACCTACCGATAATTAAACTGGAATTATACATAATTTCAGCAACTTTATTAGGAGGGACATGAGTAAATATCATGTAATTGCTTTGAGATTTCAATGGTAAATTATCCTTCACTTTTAACAGTAATTTGTAGTCTGTTTGATTATTTGCTTCACCGCATTGATGAATAATCCTATATTTATTGATCATTTTGGATACAATCTTACTGAGTATTTTATTTATTGATCGTGCACCTTGACTTCCTCCTGTTATGTAGATAAGAGGTAATTTGTTATTTCCAAAATTACAAATGTCACTTTTATGGATTTGAAAAAAGTCCTTTCTTATCGGATTTCCCGTTACTGCAAATTTTGTTCTCTCTGAAACTTTTTTTGTATCTTTAAACGAAAGGCATAGTATTTTTGCATATTTACAGATTATTCTATTCGCAAGGCCTAATACTGAAGTCTGCTCATGAGTAATAATTCTCACATTCATTAACCAACCGGCTAAAGTTACTGGTAGAGCTACAAAACCACCAAAGGATAGAATTATATCTGGTTTAATTTTTTGAATAATTAATAAACTTTGAATTAAACCTATAGGCGTTTTTATTAGAGATGGTAAAGTATTTAAAGAAATAAACCTCTGTAGACGACCGGTAGTAATACTTAAAAAGGGAATCTCTAAGCGACGTATTGTTAAATATTCTAATGAAAGCGCCTTATCACCCTCTAGGGAGTTTTTCAAACCTACATAATATATTTGGTAATCATCATTTTTTATTAATTCTTCAATTACGGCTAAAGCAGGTGAAAAATGTCCACCGCAAATCATTATTTTTAACATAATTAATTATCGGTCTTTATTAATTGCGTATTTACTTATGTTTATAATTACACCAACACCAATTAAAGATATTATCAAGTTAGATCCTCCATATGAAATAAATGGCAAAGGTACTCCCGTTAATGGGAAAAGCGTTACCATAGATCCTAAATTTACTATTGTTTGAAACCCAAAATACGCCATTAATCCTCCAGATAAGAGAAAGCTAAGTTTATCCGGAGCATTACGCGTGATTTTATATATCTTATATAAGAAAATTAGATATATACTTATAAGAATAAATCCTCCTACAAAACCGAATTCTTCTCCAATAATAGCAAATATCGAATCTGTAGTAGCTTCAGGTAAGAATTGATATTTTTGTATCGAGGATCCTAAACCCAACCCAAATAAACCACCAGATCCTAAGGATATTAAAATTTGTCTGATATGGTAGGACGATCCTAGAGGATCAAAATTCGGATTCAGGAAAGTAGTTAATCGTTGAAATCGATATGGGGATATGATTGCCAGAATTATTGAAATACCTGTAAACAACGGAATTAAAATAAAAAAATGCCAAAGCGGAGCCTCTGAAAGAAAATATATTGTAAGCAAAATTGTTGTTAATACAATTGCTGTGCCTAAATCAGGTTGAATAATTATTAAACCGACAATAACCATCACTAGTACAAGAAAAGCAATAAACCTTCCTCTTTCTTTTGATGAAAGCCATGAGGATAAGTAAAGTACTAGTACCAGTTTTGTTAATTCTGAGGGTTGAAAATTGATAAATTTTAAACTAATCCATCTACTGGCCCCATATGCTTTTATTCCAATACCAGGTATAAATACTGCAATAAGAGATATTATGCAAAAAAACATTAGAGGTACTGAAAGAGTGTAATATTTCCTGTATGGCAATATTGATATGCTTACTAAAACGACAATACCAATCGCAAAAGAAAGTAACTGCTCTTTTACATAATGATATTTATCTCCAAAATCTTTGAAAGCTGATACATTTGAAGCTTCGTATATCATAAGAATACCGAATAACGATAATAATATTGGTATAATTACTATCCAAATATCAAATCTTTTTTTTTGTTTTAGTAATTTTATGCGATTATTATGCATCATTAAACAATTTAGATTAATATAATTTTAAATATAATTTATGAGATTAAAAAGAATATTAGCAATTTAAATCACAAAAGCAAGCCATAAACCAAAAATCGCTAACATAATCGAGGCTAACCAGGCGCGAAACACTATTGTAGATTCTTTCCAACCCCGTTCCTGCAACCAAAGATGGAAAGGTGCTACTTTCATTACTTTTTTTTTAAAATATTTTTTACTTATTAATTGAATAAAAGAAGATACTACCTCAACGACAAATAAACCACCTATGACGAACAATGAAAAAGGTTTTCCTAGAAGCAAACCAATAATTGCCAAGGTTGCTCCAAAAGACAGAGCTCCAACATCTCCTAGGAATATTCTAGCCGGGTAAATGTTAAAATATAAAAAAGCAATAATCCCACCAAGCCATACGGCTATAAACAAAGATAAGGGAGTATCTAAAATTGAATGTGAAATAACCCAGAATGAGGATAGCGCAATCATCAATATTCCACTAGCTAACCCATCTAGACCATCAGAAATATTAAACGCGTTGGCAAAAAAAATAGTAACTAATGCGGCGAAAAAAATATAAAATACTCCTATATTTATCACGCCAATAAATGGAAAATTTATTATTTCAATTTTCAACTCAGAATATAACCAAAAGCCGATAACTAAAGCTAGAATAATCTCAAGAGTTAATTTATGCCATAATCGAAGCCCAAAAAAATGGTCTGACTTGCCAAAGAAGACTTTTTTGATATCATCATATAAACCTATCAATCCGAACGAAATGAATGTAAATAATAATATCTTTATTTCCGATGCAATATTACTATAGATAGAAGTGATTGGAATCCAGAAGTAATACAGTATAGGAAATGAGATAAATAAAACTAAGATTGTTATCAGTATTATTAGAAACCCTCCTCCGATCGGAGTTCCTACTTTAATTGAATTAAGTTTGTCAAATATTGGAGTCGGTTTATCAAAAGCGTCTTTAGTTTTTTGAATTTGTCTTTGTAACTTATATCTATAGAGAAAATGAATATAAGGAACTAAACAGATTGCATTAATGATAAATGAAATAATCAAAAATCCAATAATAAATCCCATAAGCGATTGATTACTGTAACCTAATAATATGTGGTATGAAGATTAATGAAGCTACAATAACCGCACCAGTTGCGGCTAGTAACATCATTCCAGCAGACACGTCTTTGGCTATTTTAGCCTCTTTTTTCCATTCATTTGTTACTAAATCAGTTATAGATTCTATAGATGTGTTTACCATCTCCATTCCAAGTCCGAAAACGATTGTAAAAATGATTACTACTGTCTCCAGATAACTTATTTCTAATACTAACGCAAGAATAATTGCCAAAATTGATAAAAAAATGTGAATTCGAAAATTCGGTTGTGTACTAAAAGCCCAAACAATACCCTCAAATGCGTGCCTGAAGGAAATATTATGTCTTTTTGTCAAAATCATAATTTATATTATATGATTAATATACCCATCTTACAAACTAATACCTTTTAATAATTTTTCTTCCATACTCGAACAAATATGTAAAATAATACTTGGGAGATAGTATGAAGTCCTTAGTATGCAGGTATTCTACTTTCCTACCTCCAAAACCTTTTTTGAACATAGACAAGCCAACCCATGGATGGTGCAGATTGTCTTCGGGTGCTATCCCCCAAAAATTATAAATACTTATCCCTCTATTCATAACTTCTTTAATCACCTCCCACTGTAAAACATAGCTTACTGGTACTTTCTGTTCGATAGATGCGCTATGATGATATATTGCTTGTTTATTATAAAATAATATCAGTGCAGCTGATAAAAGACGATTATTATAATAACCTCGGAAAAGTATAATTTGCTTATCCTTTAAGAAAGTGACAAATTCTTCCTTAATTCCTTTATGCGGGATAAAGTGATGTCTTGTTGCAGTTTTTTTATATAGAATCAAAAAATTATCGATATCTTCTTTATTTTGGCTTTTAAATATTTTGACCCCTAGTTTTTCACCTTTTCTTATAAGATATCTGGTTGTTTTTCTCATCCCGGAAAAAATTTCTTCCTTCTTTTTATTAAGGTCTAAAACCCAAACCAATTCTCCATCCATCGCATGAATCGGAGCATCAATAAATCCTATTTCCTTGAAGATCTGCTTATTATCTTCAGAAGAACTTATTAAAGGATTCATCCGGATAAAATAGGCATTTTCCTTACACCCTATCTTTTTGAGATAATCTGTTACCATTAATATATTTTTTTTAGACCATTCACTCAAAATTGGCCCATGTCTTACCTGAATATATATTCCTCTTTTTGCTTTTACCTTAACCACTTGAGCGATTCCAAATAATTTATTATTTAAATAAAACCCTAATCTCCATAATTTTGTATTATTTGTCCTGTCATCAAGCTTCTTAGCAACCTCTCCCCAATTCCATGATTGAAATAGACTGTTTGGAGAGTATTGAGTAATATACGCTTCCCAAATTTTCTTATCAGTGATTTCTTTCACAATCATACGTTATTTATAAAGTTAACTATATTATCTAAATCATCCTGAGACAATCTTGGGTAAGTTGGTAAATTTACTGACAATTTAGAAAATTTTTCTGCCTGAGTACAAGATCCAATTTTATAACCAATTTTTTCATAATCTACATTACTAGGATCAATAATGTGCTTATACCAATTACCTAAAATCATTTTATTATGTTTTGCTCTAGCTAATAATTCTTCAGAATTGTCAACTAGAATATTAAATCTCAAATATATTGAGCCAATTTTTCTTACAGGTAGAATTACATCCTTCTTTTTTATATGTCTGAAATAGTAATTTGCATGATTGATTCTCATCTGATTATATCTGTCAATTTTATCTAACTGATTTAGTAGTAAACTGGCAAGGGCGTTTGGCATTTTTGATGGAAAAATATCCGGTTTGATACCTGATAGTTCTTCCTTATATATTGGTTTAGATAATAATTTAATTTTTTGCAGTAAAAAAAGAATTAATTTACCTATGTATATGTTATATAAAGGTAGAACAAGATAAAAAAATATGGGGTGAAGTAATTGTTGCAGTATCCAATAATATGACGGATAAAGACATTTGTTACGGATATTTCTAAGATTATATTTAACTTTAGCATTTTTTATATTTATAATTGCTAGTCCTCCGAAAACAGAGGAAACTACTTTATCTCTACCAAAACTGAAAAAGGCTGCATCTCCGTAACTACCTATTTTTTTTCCGCGAATATTTGCTCCTAGAGAATGAGCACAGTCTTCTATAAGTAAGATTTTGTATTTTTGAGTAATTTTTTTTATCATATCTATATTCGCTGGTATTCCGAAAGTATGTTGAATAATTATTGCCTTCGTTTTTATGCTAATTTGTTTCTCTAAAAGCTTATTATCAATATTTAGTGAATCATCAACATCAATATATTTTGGTTTCGCTCCTGTCCATGTCACTGCATTCGGTACGGCAACACACGAAAATGCCTGAACCAACACTTCATCTCCTTTACCTATATCAAAAGATTTTAATATGGCATATAAAGCAGAACGACCGCTGTTGAAAGATACGGCATTATCCACTTCCAAATATTTACGAAACCATTCTTCAAGTTTAAATACAGCATTGCCAATTTTCCATTGATTGGGAATAAATAAAGTTTTTACTGATTTTAAAACGTCCGACTTTTCGGTGTTTGGAGACAAAGAAATAGCGATTGGGTAAGAGAACATATATTTATAGTAGTTCTTCTAAGATGGATCCGGATTCCTTTCCTTGAAATATAATAACATCATTTATTCCATTAAACTGATCTAAGATATTGTATGTATTTTTTTTATTATATAAGTATATTTTATTTTCCCCTCCTACTACTCGAGAAGCACCATAAGTAAAAGATTTCGAATAATTATTATTTGTAAGAATAATTACGTCACATACTTCCGCAGCTTTTTCCCCAAGTTTTATATGGATATTATCAGCTTCTTTTCCTAATTCTATTAATGGAGTTAAAACCAATACTTTTCTTCCTTTAATTCTGCGTATATATTCTAGCGCTGAAAATACTCCTGAAGGATTAGCATTAAATGTGTCAATAATAATATTTTTTCCTTTAATTTTCGTTAGTTTCATCGTTACGTCTGGAGCAGTCAAATTATTAAAGGCTTTAATAACCTGTTTTGAAGTTAAACCTAAATGTAAAGAGATTATGTAAACTGATAGTAGATTCTCGATATTTTGGGCACCGATTAATTTTAACCTCACCTTCTCTTGTTTATCTTTGTACTGAAGATTAAATTCTGTTGAATTAGTAAATAATTTTATATTATCTGCAATAACTGAGTTAGGGTATTTTTTCGTTAAATAATTTTCGTGTTTTGTATTACGTTTTACAAAATAAGTGTAAATTTTTAAATCAGGCTTTTGTGTTTTTATCAAGATAACCTTTTTCTCAATATAATCGTTACCGATATTTAATATCGCAATTCCATTCCTATTAAGATTATTAATTAATTCAAATTTAGCTTTGACGGTATTATCTATACAGCCGAATAACTGTATATGCTGTTCATTTATTCCGGTAATTATCCCTATACTCGGTTTAATAAACTGACAGATTTCCGCTATTTCGCCAATTTTGTATGCGCCTACCTCGGCGATAAATATATTATTCCTAGGTGAAAGCTTGTTGTTTATTGTCTTAGCGATGCCAATCTCAGTATTATTTGACCCTTCGGTTTTTAATACGTCATATTTTGTCTTTAATACAGAATATAGAAATTCCTTTGTGGATGTTTTACCATAACTTCCGGTAATACCAATGACAGTTAGATTCTTCGAGGAGGATATTTTCCTAAATGCTCTGTAAGTGATTATTTTCTTGACGATATAACTTATTAAGCTAACTGCCATAATTATTATAATAATTATTAAGGGTAAGACTCTGTCAAATATCTGGATATAAAGTATACTCGGAAATGGTTTATTTAATATAAAAATGTATGTAATAATAAAAAGCAAAAAGCAGATAATCATAGCCTTAACCGTTTTTATTGGAAAAACAAAGGACCGTATTATACCTTTTCTAAAAACATATATCGTCTCAAAAATATATAAAGAAAGAAGAAGATATAGGAGAACGTTTTCAGATCGTAAAAATATTATATTTATTGCCAATATAATCCACTTTGCAATATTAATGGGATTAATAAGCATTCTCTTTCCCTGAAAAGTGGATAAATGAGCCATCATTCTGTCAAATCTGTACTCTTTCAATTGCCATAAATATACTTCGTACAATATTACTCTAGACACATGGAGTATAAGCAAAAAATTTATTAAGAGATAAGCAAAATAATATGAAATCATTGTAAATATTTTTTTACTGTGTGATAAAATTCCCAGGAATTTTGGAAAGGTAGTCTATGATTAGTATTTTTAACAATTAATAAATCACTATTGTGAAATGTTTTTTGCATTTTATAAGCTAATGAAACCGGAACTGTTCTATCATTTTCCCCCCAGACTAATAGCGTGTGCTGCTTGATATTTTTCATATCTTCGTCCAAGTCTTCCCTGATAATTGTTTTGAACGTATCTCTCATATACCCGTTAGTTTGGTTATAATCAGATGCTCTTGCTAAACGGTGTAACATATTTCTCATTTCTGTTCTATATTCAGATAACATTGGAAGAGAGAAAATAATTCTTCCTATCTTACTTAAAGTCAAAAAAAAGAGGATCTTGCTACTGCGAACCGGCACATAACCAGGTACTCCGGTTAAAATTAAACTATGCACTTTATGAGGAAACTTAATTGTATACTTAATCGCTACCCTTCCTCCAAAGGAATGAGCCATAAATACGAATTTTTTCAGTTTTCGTTCAGATACATACTTATTTAAAAAATTTACATAATCATCCAAGCAAAGCGGTCTGTCTATTTTATTATTTTTACCAAATCCGGGAAAATCAGGATAATATACTCTATATTTCTTATCCCTGAGTATTTTAATTAACGGTAGATATTTATTCCCGTAAAGATTCCAACCATGAAGAATAATTATCGGAACATACATAATTTATATCATTTTACGGTTACAGATTTTGCTAAATTACGAGGCATATCTGGATTTATTCCGCGTTCCAACGCAAGTAAAAATCCTAGCAATTGACCCACAACTGCTGAAGGTATTATTGTTGCTATTCCACAGTCACGTATCGGCAGATAGCAGTCAAACACTTCGTGCGGTTTATATGAAATCCCAACTATATATCCTCCTCTTGCTTTCATTTCCATTGCTCCAGCCAGACTGGCACCGTATGTTTCATCATTGGGAAGAAATGCGATACAAGGAGTTCCTTTTTCGATCAATGCAATAACACCATGCTTTAGCTCACCTGCTGCAAATCCTTCAGCATGAATATATGAGGCTTCTTTTATTTTTAAAGCACTTTCTAAGGCTATTGGATAAGATAATCCTCTTCCAATTATATATATATTATTATATCTATTGAGATATTTTACCAACTTACTAATTTTTTTGATATACTCGTCATTTAATATGTCATTTACTGAAATTATCGATTTTGAGAGCAGATTTATTCCTTCGTCCTTTTTATCGATTATTGAAAACGATATTAAAATAAGATATGCCAGTTTAGCGGTAAAAGCTTTTGTTGACACTACTGCTTGTTCTGTTCCTGCATGAAGATAGATTTGGTGATCTGATAATCTGCATAATGTTGACCCATATACGTTAACCATTGCTCCAATTGTTGCACCTTTCGTCTTTGCTTTTTTAATTGCTTCAATAACATCTATGGTCTCTCCAGACTGAGACAATGCCAAAACGAGACTTTTATTTGTTAAATAATTTACTAAATAACCGAATTCACTTCCAACTGAATAATTTATATGTCTCTTTGCTATCTTGGAAAAAATATACGTGCCTTCTAAACAAGCATAAGCTGCCGTACCACATCCAACCAGATAAGTCCCATAAGATTTTTTTATTAATTGGACAATTTTCTGTAAACTTTTGTCTGGATTTCTTATTATTTGATTTATGATTTTTGGTTGATCATATATTTCCTTCAACATATGATGGGAAAAGCTACCTTTCCCATCTAATTTATAACTGCATGTCAGCCTATGAAAATTTACTTTATTCTTTTTATTACCATCTTTTACGTCGTAAATCTCGATTTTATTTCTCTTTACTATTGCGATTTCTTCATCTTCCATATAATAAAGATCTCTTGTATGTCGTTGAAGAGCATGTGAATCTGAAGCAAGGTAGTTTTCATCTTTTCCTTTTCCTAACACTAAGGGAGAACCGTTTTTTGCGGCTACAATAGACCTAGAGTCTAAGTCCATTACAATAATCGCATTAAGCCCCGCAAATCTTTTAAATGCTAGTCGAACCGCCTCTAAAAAAGTGCTTCCGTCATCTCTCAAACGAACTTTTTGTTTCTTGTTTTTTATTTTCTGCTTTTTAAGCTTATTATAATTTTCCTCGATTAAATGAACCGCTACTTCAGTATCTGTCTCCGAGCGAAAATTATGACCGTTAGAAATTAATTCATTTTTGATTTCATCATAATTTTCGATAATACCATTATGAATTAAAGCGATTTTATTACTGCAATCCAAATGTGGATGGGCGTTAATTTTTGTTACACCACCATGTGTAGCCCATCTGGTATGACCCAGAGCAAAATTACTCCGTACTTTTTCAGATAAAACCACTCCGCCAATTTTTCCTGTTTTTTTAATTATTTTTATTGACTTGATTTCCTTTTTTGCTTTATACTCAATGAAAGTAAACGCAATTCCCCATGAATCGTATCCCCTGTATTCAAGGGTTTTTAATCCATCTAAAACGATATTGACAGCATTATTCTTTTTCCCAATATATCCAAAAATACCGCACATATTTTATTGAGTTAAACTTACGCTAGTAATCCAATAATAATATTCATTTCTTGATGTTTTTCTTAATAATCTTACTTTCAATTAACTTAATATAATGATTTGCTTGTAAGTCTTCTGATAAGACTAAACCTGACCCTACAATAGATTTGCTACCGATCTTTATCCCCGGCATAATTGAGCTATTGACTCCGATTCTAGCACCAGAACCGATCATTGCTCCTAATTTTTTCTTTTCTGTATCAATAACAATATTTAATACATTTGATTTGATGGTCTCTCCATCAAATCGATAATTTGCCGCAACAGCTCCCGCACCCATAGAGGTATTATCCGCCAATACACTGTCTCCAATATAATTATTATGGAACCAGCATTTATTTCCTATGTAACTTCTAGCGATTTCCGTTGAAAAACCGACCATACAACCATTCCCAATAATTGACTGACGAACAAAAGAATTATTTCCCACAGTTGTATTTTTTCCTATATATACTGGTCCCGAGATCTTAACGTTGTCTAATATTTTTACACCATCTTCGATAACAACTTCACCTTCTAATGAGGCAGACGGAGATATCATGACTTTTCTTCCTTTTCTTGATTTAATCTTATTTAAGAAAAATTGAGTTAAATCCAGTATGTGCCATGGATATTTAAGATATCTCCAAAATCCGTTGTATTGAAGGAATTCTAATTGAAACCCTTTGTTTATCATCCTCACGATAGCTTTTTCATAAACATCATCGGATGGTGATGTTTCTTCTTTTATTGATTGAAGAAAAAGGTCAGTATTTTCAAAATAATCAAAAATAATTTTAATAATATTACCCGGTCTCTTATCTTTCTTGGGTTTTTCAATAATTCCTTTAACAAGGTGATTATTAACAACTATATAGCCTCCGGGGAAATATTCATCATGACTAATGCCGGCAATTATTCCTTTTGGATGAGTTTTTAATTTCGCGAAAAAATCATTATATAATTTATCATCGTATAAATCTGAAGGGCCAACAATCAAGATTCTATTATTTTTTAGATAATTCTCCGCAGAGACAACTGCTCCAGCCATACCGTAATCATTGTTTTGTTTTACTAAAACAATATTTAATTCTTTATTTTTTTGTTTTAAGAGCGAAAATTTGCGGTGATTCCATATGTTGGTTACTATGATAATATTTCTTAATCCTGTTTTTTTTATTTGGTAAAGGGTATGTTCAATCAGAGATAATCCTAAAAAATTAAGAAAGAGTTTATCTTTAAACGGCCATAAACGAGAGGAATCTCCTCCCGCAAGTATTAATACTTTAATATCATTCATCTTCTTACTCCTTCATCCTTTTTATAACAGCACCTAACGAATTTAATCTCTGTTCAATATTTTCATATCCTCTGTCAATATGTTCTATTCCTCTAACCATACTTTTACCTTCAGCGATTAGAGCCGCCATGACTAACGTTGCACCTGCCCTAAGATCAGTTACATTCAATACCGCATTATGCAATTTGGTTGGTCCATCTATAGTTATAGCATGATAATTATCTTTCCCTCGATCAGACCAATTAAAATTATAAAAGGTTCCAGGATTTTTGACTTTTGGATTATATTTTTTGATATCGGCTCCCATTTTACTCAATTCTGTTACATAACCAAAACGATCCTCATATATAGTTTCGTGGATGATAGACTGCCCTTGAGCCTGAGTCATTAATAACGACCAGGGTGCCTGCCAGTCAGTCATAAAACCAGGATATGGCAATGTCAATATATCTGTAGCAACTAAATTTTTTTTATAAGAAAAACGTGTTTTGTATTTATCCAATGATTCCCATACCGCACCAATTTCATCAAGTTTAGACAAAAAGACTTTCAAGTATTCTATTTGAGTTCCTTCAATAATTAAATCACCACCAGAAGCTATTGCTCCTATTGCAAAAGTGATGACTTCGTTTCTATCCGGCATGATTTCATATTCTACTCCTGATAATTGGGCAACACCATTTATTACTATAGTGCGATTTTTTATTCTTCTAATTTGAGCACCCATTAAATTCAATAAATTAATTAAATCATCAATTTCAGGCTCACTTGCTGCATTCTCTAATATCGTCTCTCCTTCCGCTAACACTGCTGCAAAAATCATTGACTCTGTTCCAGTATGTGTATTTTGAGAAAAACGATATTTTACTCCTTTTAATCTCTCCGTGTAAGCGTAAAAATATCCCTCTTTGTATACAATATGAGCACCCATTGCTTTAAGTCCGTCGATATGTCTTTCAATAGGTCTTTTACCTAAACGACATCCTCCTGGATTTGGTACACACGCTCTTCCGAATCTTGCTAGAAGTGGACCCATAACCATAGTTGCCGTCCGATATAAGCCTCCCAATTCCAATGGTATCGTATAATTTTTAATGTTATCACCCTTAATACACATCGTATGATTGGAATTAATATCTATCTTTACACCTAAAGATCTTATTATTTCCGCAGTGCCATATACAGATGATATTAGGGGAACATTCTTTATAAATATTGGTTTATCTGTCAACAACCCCGCTATGATCACTTTCATAGCGACATTTTTTGCTCCACTGACTTTTATTACTCCTTTTAATTTTGTTCTTCCAGATACTAGAAAATTATCCATGTTTAGAATTCACCAACTAATACGATCTCTTCCTTAAGATCAATACTTAATTCACTTTTTGCCCTTTTTTTGGCTAATTGAATCAAAGAGTATATATCTCTTGAATTTGCATTTCCATTATGAACGATAAAATTTGCGTGTTTATTAGAAAATTTCGCACCGCCTATTGACTTGCCTTTTAAACCAAGACTTTCAATTATATACCCCGCAGAACAAGTATATTCGGGTGTTGTTAATCTAATTGCATCTACTTTTGAAATATTTCTAAATGTACAGCCTGATGAATATATACCCGTAGGTTGTGATTCTTTCCGGTATATTAATGACTGATTAGCCACTTTCCATAAGTCTTCTGAATTACTCCTTTGAAACTTAAAAATTACCGATACAACAATTTCTTTAGTACTTTGGATTATACTATTATCATAAGAGAATTGGAAATAAGATTTCGGAACTTCAATTAGTTTATTATATTTATTAATTATTTTAATACTTTCTATCGCATCTGAAACATATTTCAACATCCTCAAGTTATGAGCGTTTATCCACACTGCTCCTCCAACACTTCCAGGTTGACCTAAAAAGGCTTCGATCCCTTTTAATCCCTGATCTAAAGTAAATCTTACTAATCTATTTATGGTCACTCCACTATCAACCTCCAGAAAAACCGTGAATTGATTCTTAGGTCTGAAACCGCTTATGTGGTTCTTTACTCCTCGAATGCCAACAATTTTTATTTCCTTACTTTCATTTTTAATCACCAATCCTTTAAAACCGTTATCACTTATAAGCAGATTTGTTCCTCCACCAATAACAATATAAGGAATTGAGTATTTTTTTGACGCTACTACAGCTTCTATCAATTCGTCCTTAGAATTGCATTTATAATAAATGTCAGCACAACCGCCGACTTTAAATGAGGAATATTTGTTTAGTTTTTCATTATATAATATTCTATTTTCATTTAAGGACTTAATTAATTTCTTATATGATGCAATCATCTTAATTAATGGTAATTCTTTTACTAACATCATTTATTATTTTGACTATTTCCGGATGCCAAAGATAAATATTACCTGCACCCATAGTTAATATAAAATCATTATTTCTAATTTCATCTTTTAGAAAATCAATTAAATGTTCTTTCTTACCAAAATAATATGAATTATTTTTATATTTATTAATCTCAATAGTTAAGATTTTGGATGAAATTGAAGAATCGAATCTTTCTCTTGCTGAGGGATAAATATCAGTAATCAGAGACATATCTGCATTTTTAAAGCATCTTGAAAATTCTGATAGTAATGCCTTTGTTCTTGAATAGGTGTGTGGTTGAAAAATGACAATAATTCGTTTTTTTGGAAACCATTCTTTCACTGAGCTGAGAGTGGCATTTATTTCTTCCGGATGATGAGCGTAATCATCATATAACATAATCCCTTCTTTTTTATAAATATATTCAAACCTTCTTTTGGTACCTTTATAAAATCTATAACACTTGCTTATTTTATCCCAACTAATTCCCACTATATTTGCAGCAATACCCGCTGCTAAAGCATTTAATAAGTTATGTTTACCCGGAATATAAATTGGATATTCTCCCAACATGATATTCTCATGACATACTTTCATTATACTTATTCCATTTCCGAAATAATAATCATCAATTCTATAATCAGCTTTGGGCGAAAAACCATAAGTAATTATTTTTTTGTCTATGATCGGTAACAGTTCACTAATATATCTATTATCTTTATTGACAATCACTATACCATCGCTCGGCATTTGAGCAATTAATTTTATATATGCCATTTTGATTTGATCAATATTTTTATAGGCGTCAGGATGATCATAATCTATATTAGTTAAGATCAGTATTTTGGGTTTTTGCCATAAAAAACGAGGTGTTGGACATGTTTGTGGACAAGTCATATATTCATCAGCTTCTGCAATAAAAAATTGTCCTTTCCCAAAATGGCCTGCGGGTCCTAAATCATTTATCATAGCGGAGCCTATTGCATAAGAAGGATCGTAATTTGCATGAGTTAGGATAGATGCTACTAAAGCAGAAGTTGTAGTTTTACCATGACAACCGGCAACCGATATACCTTCCTTATCAGACATCAGCTGTCCAAGCATTTGCCCATGCATTAATACAGGTATGCCTAATTTTTTGGCCGTTATCATTTCGATGTTTGTCATCCCACCATGTGCACCAGTTGCAATTACTAAATTGTAGTTTTTATTTATATTTGACGGTTTAAATCCTGGCTTGATTCGAATATTATTCGATTTTAAAATTTCATCTGTTGGAAAAATATCGCTAACATCAGAACCCGTTACGTCGTACCCTTCTTGTTTTAAATATATTGCCATTGCAGTCATGGCTACGCCTTTTATACCTACAAGAAATACTTTCTTCTTTTCCATATTGTTATTATTTTTATACAATACCAGCTATATTAAGCATTCTACCGCAATTTGCACCATTTTTTCTATAAGAACAGAATCTGCTATCACATGAAGTACAGTATGGGATAATATCAATATTTTTTTTTAAAACTCCTAATTCAGTCATTTGAAAAGATGCTAACTTTTCCAAATCAAAAAATTTATTAGTACCATTTTTCTTGATTAGATGAATATTTTCATTATTATAATTTCTAAATAATTCTAGAAACTCATCTGTAATTTTATAACAACACGACCTTATATGCGGTCCAATAGCTGATCTGATATCAAGAGCATTACAACCAAGATTTCGCATCACTTTAACCGTATTTCCAATAATATTTCTATATAACCCTTTCCACCCTGCGTGAATTCCAGCTAAAACGTTTTTTTTACTGTCGTATAAAAAAATCGGTAAACAATCAGCCGTTCGTATACTAATATAAGATTCAAAATTTATTACGATACCGTCTGTAGATTTATAATACTTAATATTTTTATTAGCAATAACGACGTTATTTGAGTGTGTTTGTTCTAATCTGATGCAATTTGCTATAATTGAATCGGATAGAATTGAAAATTCATTATCATTTTTTTCTAGAAAATAATGTTTTAATGTTGAAAAATTAAGAAGTTGTTTTGACTGAACCATATAGCGCCTTCTCTATAGCCTTTCTTTCGTCCCAAGGATACTCCACTTTACCATAACACATAGATTTTTCATGTCCTTTACCGCATATAAGAATCAGATCTCCTTTAGAGGCCAAATTACGTAATACAAAATTTATTGCTTCTTGTCTATCAGGAATTTGCCAATAATATTTTCTTTTTTTATTCAGAATATTTTTTTGAATATCACTTCTCTTGGCTATAATTCCACCAGCCTTGATACAACCTGTTGAGATTTCATTGATTATTTTCCTGACATCTTCAGTTCTTGGATCTTCTGCTGTCAATACAACATAATCTGCCAGTTTTATGGCTATTTCACCCATCATAGATCTCTTTTGTCTATCTCTTAAACCCGCACATCCAAATACTACTATTAAATTATTTTTTACCATTTTTTTAGATGCGATTAACACTTGCTCCAAAGCATCAGGTTTATGTGCAAAATCAATTATTACTTTATAAGATCGATTGGTTTTTACTTCTTCCATACGGCCAGGAATAGCTTGGAAATCGAGAATTGATGATTCTATTACTTTTTCAGGTACACCTAAGATAACCGCAACCGCTTTAGAGGCTAAAATATTATATTGATTATATTTTCCAGGCAAATTAATATTGTGAATATGATCGACAATATTTACATCCGATAGTTTATTCAAACTGAAACCTATCGTCTTCCCTTTAGCTTTATTTTTAAGAAAGTCATAATTCCTATCATCTTTATTCAGAATAACATATTTAGCACCATTCATTATTTTAGCTTTAATATTTCTATAATTGTTTAAAGTTAAATGATAATCTAAATGTTCATGAGATATATTCGTTATTACAGCAATTTCAACAGGAATCCCAAAGATTCTATTTTGATCTAAAGCATGAGAGGTTACCTCAATAATTGCAATTTTACTTGCCCCATCTGCTGCTTCTCTTAGAAACTTCTGTAAAATAAATGGTGACGGCGTTGTTACGTGAAAACCAGTATCGTAATTTTTATTATTAATTATTGCCTTTACGGTTGAGATCATTGAAACTCTAAGCCCGGCATTTCTCAAGATATCATAAATTATATGCGTAGTAGTAGTTTTTCCTGATGTTCCAGTAATTCCAATAATCCTCAAACCCCGTGCCGGAAATCTGTAATAAATCACCGCTATAAAGGCATTAATTAGATGAAATATGTTTTTAATCCGTCTAAACATGATTGGAATAAAATATTATAACAAATCCTATTCGGAAGAAGAAATCCCATAATAAGTAAATAATTCTTTGGCAATGTTAAAAAATACAGGTGCAGCAGTTTCTGAACCCCATGGAGATGCGGTAGGTTCTCTCATTGTAACCAGCATAACAAACCTAGGTTTAGATATTGGAGCGAATCCAATAAAGGATGCAATCGTTTTATCTTCATCGTAATGTCCTTTTATCGGAATTTGGGCAGTTCCTGTCTTACCGGCAATATAATAACCTAAAGGTTCGATGAATCTGGTTTCACCGTTTTCTACCGCGGAAACCATCATCTCAGAAACAATTCTGGATGTTTCTTTTGAAAATATTTCTTTTTCTACTTTGGGCTCTATATTAATTAACTCTCCACTTGGTAACTTAATTTTTTTTACTACATACGGTTTCATTATTTTACCACCATTTGCAATAGCTGAAACGGCCTTAACCATCTGAAGAGGAGTAACTGCAATTCCTTGACCAAAAGAGACGGTGGCAAAATCTATTTCGTACCATTTATTTTTTGACCTGAGATTTGGAGACGCTTCTTCCTGCAAATCTATGCCAGTTAGTGATCCAAAACCAAAATCATTTAAATAGTTAAGTAATTTATCGGACCCTATCAGTTTTTCAATTATTACCATTCCCACGTTAGATGAATACTCAAGCACTTGAGAGGGATTGATTATTCCATGGTATTTTTGATTCCAAGTGTTTATTTTATAACCTCCAATTTCAATTGGTCCATTCTCTTCGATTTTTGTGTCCAAATTTATCTTCCCTTCATTTAACGCAGCTGCCATTATTAGTACTTTAAATGTCGATCCTGGTTCATATGTTGATGCAATTGACGGATTTTTATAAAACTCGTTTGAATAATTATTATATTTTTGAGGATCATATGCTGGAAGTGACACCGCTGCAATTACAGCGCCAGAAAAAGGTTCCAATATCAAAACAGTTCCACCCTTAGCTCCATATTTTTCAACTCCCTCCTGCAATTTTTTTTCCGCAATATATTGAACTGTTTTATCAATTGTCAAAGTCAAATCTCTTCCGTCTTCAGCGGGAATCTCAGTAATTTTTCCCGAAAGTATCGTGTTTCCTTGAGCATCTCTTTCTTTTCGAATTTGCCCATCTCTGCCTTTAAGTTGTTCATTGTAGTAGCCTTCAATTCCAAAATAACCCTGATCTTCACCTTTTGAGTTTTTACCTACAAAACCTAATATATGAGCAGCCATCGAAGCTTCTGGATAATACCGCTTTGATTCTTCCAAAAAACCTAAGCCATCGAGATTTTTATTCTTTAATTTATTTATTATTTGCTCATCAACTTTATGCGCTAAAGGGACCCATGCTAAACTTCTGTCACTTATCTTTGCTGATATTGATGCAAAAGGAATATCCAAGTCTTTTGCCAGTATTTGAGATGTTTTTTCAAAATCTTTTATATTATTTGGTTCTGCGTATACAAGAAATGCTCTTTGATTGATTACCAAAGGTTTTCCATCAGAAGCAAATATTTTCCCACGCTTGGCAGGAATTGAAAATGTGGTCAAAGTTTGCCTTTCACTTAGACCTTCAAGTGTTTCAGAGGATGTTACTTGCCAAGAAAATAATCTTAAAATTATTGCTAAAAAAAGAAGTAGGGAAAAATAAAAAACAATCTTAATTCTATTTTCCATATCATAGAGATCTACCGCTCGACAAGGCTATCGGCAATGCTCCATTTAACGAGATTAATTTTTGATTTTGTATTAATCCAAGTTTACTCGCTTTAACTGATATTGTAACGATAGCTGAAGCAGAGGCAATTTCTTGATTTAAATTAATATTATCTATCTCTATTTTATCGGTCTCATCATTCAACTTAGAAAGTTCTGTTCCTGAAGTAGAGTCAAAATTCAGTAGTATTACCTGTAAAACTGCAAAAAAGATTGAAAATATAGTTAGAAGAATATTGATCGGCCTAAAATTTCTACTTTTCATATCTTTCTAATGAATCTTAACTTAGCAGAACGGGATCTTGGATTGGAAATAATTTCATCATATTTCGGTCGTATTGGTTTTTTACTCAATGTACTTATAACACCCCTACTCTGATAATGTTCAAATGTCAATTTTATTATTCTATCTTCTAAAGAATGATAAGAAATCACTACCAATCTGCCATTTGATTTCAATAAATTAATTGCTTGTTTAATCCCAATTTCCAAATTACTTAATTCTGAATTTACTTCAATTCTTATTGCTTGAAATATTCGAGATAAAGTACTGTTCCTAATCTGGTTATAATCTCTATTAGGTAATCTTAAATAAATTTTATTAAGCACTGATTCAACAATACCGACAATATCCTTAGTTCTCTTTATATTTATCTTTATCCTACGGGCGCTAATAATAGCTGAAGCAATTGCCCTAGAATTGATCTCTTCAGAATATTTACTAAAAATTTCATATAATTGCTCTATAGAATATTTATTAATTATATCTTCTGCATCGACCTTATCTTCCATACTCATACGCATGTCTAATCGCTCGTCCCTTAAGTATGAAAATCCTCTTCCTGAACCATCAATTTGAAAGGAAGACAATCCAAGATCGAAAAGTATCCCATCTACGTTCTGTAATCCATTTTTTTGCGCTATGTTCGTAATGTCTTTAAAATTTCCTTCGACCGTTCTTAATCTAGTATTATTCCTCCATGCGCTTTTTACAAAATTAATTGCTCCTTGGTCTTTATCTATAGCCAATACATTGCCACCATTTTTAATTATTTCTTCGCTATGACCACCTCCTCCTAGTGTCGCATCAATATATATATTTCCTTTAATGATATTTAATGCTTTTATTACCTCTGGTAGGAGTACCGGCAAATGAAAAGATGAATTTAAAATCATAGGCAGATTGATTTTATTCTCATCTTCCTAGATTTGACCGATACTCCTCCCACTTATTTTTATTCCAGATTTCAAAATGATCTCCCGCTCCAATGATCACTATCATATCGACTATTTCGGAATACTTAAGCATATTCTCAGGAATAATGAATCTTCCTTGAGAATCCAAATCTAAATTCATTGCACTTGCACACATAAGTCTCCTTAAATCCCTACCCTCTTTATCTGAAAAAAGGGGTTTTCCTAGTTCCATATTTGTAGTCTCTTCCCATTTTTTTTCAGTAAAACCTAAAATACATTTCTCAAAACCTGTCGTTAATACCACTCCATGCTCCCCTAATTCTTGACGTATCTTTTTAGGAAGAGCCAAACGACCCTTATCCATAATATTTGGTTCAAAAGTACCTAAAAACATAAGAATCTACATCTTTCACCACTTTTCTCCACTTTTCTCCATAATGCTACAAAAAAAATGATATGTCAAGGGGTTAGAGGATCAATGTGATAAAACAATCAAAAGGAGATAAAATATATCAATAGGTATTCGGAATATTACAAGACGAGTATTTATTACTGTATACCAAGAATAACCACTAGATCGTATTTGTTATCTTCAGCTAAATTTTCAACATTTTGGGTATTAAATTTAGAATCAAGATCAGAAATAAGTAGTGGTATATATTTTTTACTTTTATCTTTTATTCTAATAATTGTCATTTTGTAATCATTTTTGTCAGCATTCGACACCGAAATTTTGTTATAACCTTTATCTTTAAGATAATCAGAAGTCTCTTTAGCGTATCCGTTTTTCTCAGTACCATTTTCTATCAATATATTTAAATCACTCCTTTTTAAAGATGAATCAATCGTAGGGGTAGGAGTTGACGATGGTACCAAAGTAGGTGATGGCGTAATACTTGGACCTCCGATAAAAGACGGCAGGGAAATATTCACTCGATTGACCTTAAGAATATTTATGACGATTAATAAAACAGCCACCGTAACTATCGATACCACAACTATAAGCTTATTTTTGATAAATTCTCCGATACCAGATTTTTTATACTCAATTATTGGATCGTTGGAATACATATTATCAGACCTACTTTCAATTACTGTATTTGAATTATTTACCGTTTCGCTATCTTGACTGGATATTATTTTCTCACTTCCGATATTTTTTGATTTTTTGAGCACATCTTTATCTTTAGTTATATTTGTAGTACAAAAATTGATTGATTGTTTGTTTTTAGCTTGTAATAAAACACCTAAACTAGCTCCAAAAAAATTTAATGAGATTCCTCCAGAATCGAAATTAAGTTTACCTGTTCTTAAAATCTTTTCTAAAATATCATTCAACTTATAGATCGGTATCTCAATTTTACCCATAACCTCATCTGTATTTGTTTCAATTGCACTCTCTCCACCGATGATTATCTTATCAATTTTTATCTCATTCTCTGATCTGATATTATTGATATAATCAATAATATCAGAATCCTGATTTTTCAAATCAGCTGTTTTCTTCTGGATATTAATTACTCCATAAGAATCAAAAAAATAGTACAATTTATTGTTGTTATCATATTCTGTATATAGGATTGTTTCATTCGGTTTTATAATTAATTTTATTATTTCATAGATCGCAAAAGAAACTGTTGAGATGAAATCAACCTTCTTGTTTATATTATTCATCATTTTAATTATTTCGTAAATTGTATCTCGTTGAATAGCTGTATATAGTATCTCTATCAACTCATCAGATTCGTCAATAATTTTATAGAAATTCTCGTATTTGTCTGTTTCAATATTCAAATTCTCTTTAGCTTTTTCGATTATTACTTTTGAAAAATTACTGTTCTTCTCAGATGGATGTATTTTGAATCTGGTTACTAAAACAGAATCGTCAGAGATAACTATCCTCATTCTATTATCTCTAATGGATTTGGGATAGGCAGTTTGGCAGGCATTATCGAGCATTTTGACAAACTCATCTTTTTGCTGAATCGTTCCCTTTTCTACTAACCCGGGGGGAATTGTTTTTTTGGAGGACGCAATAATAGACTCTGAACCTATTAGATTCTTCTTAGTTTGCAGAACTAATATATATTTGTCAGTAAAACTTATATTCAGCATATATCACAAATTAACACTGAATAATATTATAAATCATATTTCTTTTGAAAGATACTCGAACCCTCGGCAGAATTAAATTTTAAAACTAAATCAATTGATGTTACCCCTGTATCATAGACACATTTACCGCCAGTACTGCATGTCCCTAGATCCAAATCTCTTACTAATTTCTTCTCTCCTTTTAACTTAATAGGACCCCCATTCGATCCTTTTAGTAAACCTTCTCCTGTAGTATACGTCATTTCGTATTCAATTGATACAATATTTGAAGGTATTCCATCGATTGCTAGCACTACTGCTCTGTTTCCTTGTTTTGGTTTTAAATCAACAGATATATCACTTGAGATAGTCGGAAAAGCAATTGGGGGTGTAGGCACTTCCTTTATAATCTCTTTTTTTTCTGAAGAGCTTATTGTTCTAATAACGACAATCACAATAATAATTAATATAACGATCCCTATTCCTATAAGTAGTTTTTTCATACAAAATCTCCATCTAACTTATTTTTAAAATATTCATCCAATTTTTCAACTTTTATTCTCTCCTGTTTTGTGGTATCCCTGTCGCGTACCGTTACGGTGTTATCCTCAAGAGTATTATAATCTACCGTTATACACCACGGAGTTCCAATTTCATCTTGTGAGAAATATCTTTTTCCAATGTTTCCTCGATCATCCCATGTAACTAT
>PFMK01000085.1:0-4712 GCA_002785215.1 Candidatus Gottesmanbacteria bacterium CG_4_10_14_0_8_um_filter_37_24
AATTCCAAATACCCCAATAATTATTTGTAGCTGGATTTCCAAAAAAATCAGGAGCAACATATTGTATAAGATTTTGCCAGGGAATAAACCAACCTTCTCCTAGATAACCACTCTGGTCAATATTTCTAGCACTTAAATTTATGAATTTTAGTGTTGAAATCCATTGAATTGAAGTGATGATAAGGATTACTAAAAAAATAAGAATGAGTGGAATAAGCTTACGGATAATATTTCGAAAATATTTATTGGAGAATCTTATATCTGAATTTGTTTGGGTTAATCTAGCAATCAAATATATAAGGCTGATTAGCGATGAATAAAAAAGTATTTGCAGATGACCAGCAAAAATTTGAGCAATTCCTGAAAAAATTAATATTAAAGTCCATTTATAAGTAATTTTATGTATTAAATGTTCGAAGGATAAGAAGATCAGCGGCATCCATAAGACCACATGCAATATTGTATTCCACTCCATCCATGAAATAGCAAATCCGGAAAAAGAATAGGAGATCGCGGAAATTATAGAGCCGACTTTACTGACCTCCATAAATCTTAAATAAATATATAAAAATATTAAACTTCCGATTAATTGAAATATGACTTCCATACTCCAGGCAGTCGGAAAACTAAATACAAGATAAAGCAGATTAAGCGGGTAAAACGCTCCCGTTTGAAAATTTGCAAGAAGTGGATATCCAGAAAAAGAATAAGGATTCCAAAGCGGCAATATTCCCCTTTTCATCTGATCTATAACTAACTCACGCCATACATACTGTTGCCGTACAGGATCTGTAATCAAATAATTTTTATAAGGAACACCGCTTGTGAATCCATTCCATACTACATCTCGCCATGGATGATACATTCCAACGATAGTATCTGCTGGTAACGGTATCTTATTTAAGAATATTACCTGCCAAAAAAATAATCCGGCAAGGCATATGAAAAGAATTAACGATATGTCAATTCTCAATAATTTTCTTAAGCTTCCCATAAAAAACATCATATGAAAAGTCTAATGCTCTTTTTCTAGCTAGTGGAGATAAATCCTTCAATAATTCAGGATTATTTATCAACAAAGATGTTTTACTCACCAAATCATTCTTCGTACTCCACAAATATCCATTTATTCCCTCCGTCACCAATTCTTTTTGACCTCCCATGCTTATCACTACTGGGACACATTCACCAGACATCGCCTCTAGGGTGGTAATTCCAAAATGTTCCGCCCTTTCCGGATATCTATCTATATCTTCTCCGTATCCTGTAGCATGCCAATATATCTTACTCTCAGAATAAATACTGACTAAATCTTCAAATTTTGGGTTAACCAATATACTAACCGGGCAACCTTTACTCTTTATCTTTAAATCCTCTACATATGAACTTTCTTTATTTTCAGTTAATCCACCGGCGATCACTAATTTCCAATTTTTAAAAAGGGTTTTATGATTATCAATAAATACATCTAACAAAAATTGCTGTTTTTTATCGTGCAGATGACGAAAGAATCTTCCTACTGTCAAAATAATATTTTTTTTCTTTGATAACTTACTAATAAACTTATTTGTTGCAACTGGTGGAGGCAGGATGATTGCTTTTTTTTTCAATTTTTTTAGAATAATATCTTTCATAAATTGTGAATAACAGATACAATCCCAATTCACTAATTTAATTCTATTTAATTTTGTCAAAGGAGGTATATGTGAGGGTGATTGAATAATCAAATAGTTTTTTTTAGCGGGAGAAAAAAACAGACTTCCATCGGTCATATAGAAAAAATAGTCCATTTTTTTTAACGAAATGTACTTATTAATAATATTCTTTGTTAGAAATAAACCGTTAGATACAAAATTCACTTTGTCAAGAGAAATGTCAAAATAATCCCTCACTTTTTGTTTGAGTTTATACTCCTCGAATAAATATACATAATTATCCTTCGCCAATAGCTCCGCGATGGATAAAATGTATCTTTCACCTCCGCCAAAAATATTCAGATAGGGACTGTAAATACCAATTTTTTTCTTAATATTATCCATTTCTTTTCTTCCTTAAATATGTATTTTGTTTCTCCCATAATTTGGCGTAAGTAATAAACATGCTGAAAGATTGATATATGCTTTCAATAATCCCCTCTGATCCTGCTTTCCAGGCTTCTTTTTCCACATAAGAATCAAAAAAAGATGTAAGCATCATTCTTAATAACCTCCACCATGTAATATTAGGATGATTATTTTTATAACGGAGCTGAGCTTCAACTTCAGACCATTCATTTGTCTTTGCAACCATCTCTGATAAATTTCGATGAGTATAATGTATTAATCTCGATTTTAACTGTCCAACTTTACCGGAAACAATAGGTGATTCATGTAAAATTCCCTGCCATCCAAGCAAAGAATCTTTTCTCATCATCCTGGTCATTTTTTCATTTTTAGGCCATAATCTGCCGAAATAATAGTTCTGGCGTACGATTTGATAGGCAGAAAATCCAGTATCGTGTTTGACTATATTTTCTATTTCCTCTTCTAAGTCCTTACTCACCTTTTCATCTGCATCAACATAAAGTAGCCACTCAGAAGTAGATTTCTCTTTACCAATATTCCTCAAATATGAAAAATCTAAACCTGAATGAGTGTATACTTTCGCCCCTACTGTTATTGCCTTTTCAACTGTCTTATCTTGAGAAAAATTATCGATAACAATTATTTCATCGACGAATTTTAAAGTCTTTATGCACTCAAGTATATTATTTTCTTCATTCTTCGTAATAATTACTGCAGATACTGTCATATATTTTTATAACCCATTCTGCCAGAATAATAATCAACTATGGCATCTCTATAAACATTTCCTTTAAATAAAATTCTAAGACTGTCAAAGATCAACGATTTCTTTGTTTTTATTGAGGCATACTTAAAACCAAAATATAAACGGTTACGTTCTTGATAGTAAATATGTAATTTCGAACCAGGTTTACCAGAAGAAGAAGCGTTTTTATGCCAAATATGCGCCTTGGGCAGATAATATATCTTAAACCCTGCTTTTATCGCCCTTATAGAATAATCCACATCTTCGTAATATAAAAAATACTTTTCATCCAGAAGTCCAATATGTTCGATCAGATCCCTGGAAATTAGCATACAACATCCTGTAGCAAAATCTGTTTGGACAGCCTTGTCATATTGTCCGAAATCAAACTCGTCTACTCCTCTATGTCGAACATAAATATTATTCCAATCAATTTGTCCCCCTGCATACCATATTATTTTTCCTCTTTCATCGTCCTTATACCGATTCTTATGGTATTCGAAGCCGTGAGCAAAATATATTTTTGGGGATATTAATCCAATTTTATTAGCGCTTTCTGCCATAAGAATCATATCCTTCAAAAGATGGGAGTCTACTATGGTATCATTATTTAACAGAATCAGATATTTACATCCATTTTGCAAGGCTTTTTGAATTCCGACATTATTTCCACCGGAAAATCCCAGGTTGTTGTTATTGTTAAGCACAATTACTCCGGAATATTTTTTTTGTAATTTTTCTTTAATTACTGAGTCCACACTAGAATTTAAGACAACAATTTTCATCAATTGTTCCTTATCATAATTACATTTCGATAGTGAATCTAAACAATCAAAGGTGTCAGATATGTTTTTGAAATGAATAATTATTACTGCGGTCTTAACCATAAGAAGGGTTAAAATTTCCTTTTTAACTTCAATATTATTCTAGATAAAAAATTTTGTGGGAGTTTTAGTAATTCTTCGATTATCCAATACCTTTTTGTTCTGTATTCGAAATCAAAATGGTTTTGTAATTCCGTAAAAGTAATCCTATCTTTTTTAAATCCGTCAAGTTCCCATATTTTAAGAACAGTAATTAATTCCGATATCGATTGTAGTAATGATAAAGCTAAACCATGCACTCCGTCTTTGTATCCTTCCCAAACAAAATACCTGTTTACGAATTCTTTAACCGGAACTTCAAAAAGGTCTTTCTTATAAAATTTATTATTAGCTAAGTAAGATTCTTTAGCGGATATACTGGTATATCGATTAAGACGTGTAATGTATTGTTCGACAGATTGATAGTGATGATGAATAATGTTTAATATTTCATCAGAAGGTATATCCACCCCTTCCCCTTTGGTAATCGGTACTCCATGGATTTTCTCAGTCCATGTCACACATCCTCTTTTAAACAACCTTATTTGATAATCAGGCCACCAGCCTGTGTGCTTCATCCATTTACCAAATATTATATTCTTGCGTGGAATTCTAAAATAATTACCTTTAGTGTTTTTAATTTCTTTAAGTAAGAAAGAGGCTAGACTGGTAGGGATTTCTTCATCTGAGTCAATAATAATAATCCAGTCACCTGTTGTTTTTGATATTCCAAAATTTCTCGCCGGCTCGACAAACCCTGTATATGGATGATTATATATTTTCGTTTTGAACTTTTCCGCTATCTTACAAGTCCTATCAGTTGAACCCATGTCAACGATTACAATTTCATCTACAAAATCGAGCGAGCGTAAACATAGTTCTATATTACTTTCCTCATTATATGTATGTACCACTGCCGATAACATAGCTTCATTTTACTATGAATATCTAAATAAATGAAGCTCCACGGGCTTACGCCCGTGGTATCCTCAAATTCTTCGGCGAGCGAAATCCGCCGAAGCATTACCCTTCGACTCTCCT
>PFMK01000085.1:4741-31987 GCA_002785215.1 Candidatus Gottesmanbacteria bacterium CG_4_10_14_0_8_um_filter_37_24
CAGGGTATCCGCAATATCGCATTCATCCACGAGTTTACACTTGTGGTTTTCTGCGAAGGCGGATAAAATCTCAATACGCAGAAAGGATATTACGTAGGATTAAAGGGATCTGGATTCCGGCTCACGTTTCTAATAAATTTTGGAAAATAGGGTAAAAGCTCATTTTTCATCATTAACCAAGCAGATACGCTATATACGATTATACCTAATATTAAAGATGTCCCTATTGAAAGAAGATTTATCCCAAATGATAGAATTAATAGAATCGGAACCACCATGAAGCACGTAGAAACTATTGGCTTTAGTATAGACGTAAGTATAGGGATATAAATATATTTCCGTATCATAAAAATTGGGATAATCACGGTAAAAGAAATCGCGAAAGCCGCAAAAGGTGCACCGTAATAACCGTACATTAACGTTAAATAAGGAACCAGTATCCATGTTAGCAGCGTCCATAATATCATAAGAATAAGAGTTTTTTTTATTTTACCGATTGCATTTAAAGCATTGACAATAGGACTTGAAAAAGCAGCTAACACAGCCGCAAATGAATACAAATAAAAAGGTACCAGGGCGGGTTCCCATTTCAGATACTTTGGTATTAAATATATCATCGGTTTTATATATATTATAAGTAAAGCAGTGGTAGGGAATATAAAAAAAGATAAAAAGAAGAACGATTTGGAAATTGCTTTGCTGAGAAGTTTTTTATCTCCCTGCATTCTGGAAAAAGCAGGAAAAGTAACCCTGATTATGCTATCCATAATCAACCTCAACGGAGCTTCTGACCATTTTTTAGCCCATCCGATATATCCCATTTGAGAGAATGGCAGTATTTTCCCTAAAAATATCGTCATTAAATCATCTTTTACTAGTGCGAGCAATGAATTCATCTGAAAAGGAAGACCAAAGGATAGTAATTTTTTTAATGAACCCATATCTATGCCAATAGACAATTTCCAAGGTGATATTACATAAATCGTTACTAATCCAACAACCCCACGAGCTATGGATCCCCAGGCGAAGCTAAAAATTCCATAACCTAATAATGCCAGTACTATAGTAGTAAGGTAAAATACGAACGTTTCCAGAATCTGAGGAATTACCAATAATGAAAATTCTAATTTTCTTTCCAGGAGTATCGAAGGAATAGTTTTCAATGACGATAGGAAAAATGAAATCAGAAGAGCTCTAAGCAAAAATATTCCATCTGAGTTTAAACTATAGAACTTACCGAAATTTGGTGAAAAAATTATTGCCAATAATACTAAACTCCCTACAATTAGCTGCTGTAAAGTAAATACAGACACTAACTCTTGCCTGGTAGGATCTTCCTTTTTTTGTATAAGGGATGCGGCTAAACCAACATCAGAAAAATAAGATAAAAATGAAATAACTGCAGAGACTACAAAAAAGATACCAAAAATTGACGGAGACAATATTATCGTCAATATAAACGTGGCTATAAAAGATATAATTTGCAGGATTAAGGTTCTAGTTGTTAGAGCAAAAACTCCACCCACTATTTTACCTTTTATTTCTTTAATAAGGTCTTCCTGCATGAAGAAATTATACTATAGAAATATAATAAATTATTTACAGCAATAATCACTATGAAAGGATATATAGGCATAATAAATTTCTGTATACCGTTTGTAAGAAATGTAACGTAGATTAGGTTAATGATAACTACACCATAGATCACTCCTAACTCAACATACTTCTGCTTCATAAACATCTTCCTTGGAATAATTGACATGAAAGTAAGTATGGGTATTACCGGAATCCAATATGCGTTACTAAGAAGTTTACCTGTCGAACTTATATATTTCCCTGTAAAAATGTTTCTCCAAATATTACCTGTTATTGCTGGAGTACCGGTAAACCAAGACAGCATCCATTTCTTATGCCTTAAGAATTCTACGAAAGAAGGGTGATAGATAAAAAATGATAAATGTGAAACTAAGTAAATTACGGGTATAAGCAATGATGATTTTATATAAGTTTTCAAATAACCTCTATATTTTATAAAAATAATGAAAAGTAGATATCCATAGATGAAAATAATTGAAGGGAAAAACCTTACAGAAAAAGTCATTCCCAAAAAAAGATTGGATAAAAATAAATATTTTGGCTTTTTTAAGCCTAAAATATAAAAATATACCGAAGCCACGAAGAACAACGAAAACGGTAAGTCGAGAAGCGACCTGATTAAATTATCTTGAATTAATGGGTCTAAAGCTATAACCGCAACAGATAACATCGACCACATATTATCCTTTATAAGGATCTGTCCGATTTTATAAGTGAGAAAGAGTATAAAAAGATAATATATTACATTGATTACATTTTGGTTATTAAAAATGAGTATCGAAATACCTATAAGGTATTTTCCTAAAGGAGGATGTTCAAAATTGACCGCTGACACATCTCCGCCCTGAAACAGATAATAGTATCCTGCAAAAGCATACAACCCATCATCACCTATACCCCCAACGGACCTTTCTCCTATAACATATTGAGAATTTGAATATAGCTCTCCGAAATATTTTGGATCAAAGGGACGCGTAAAATAATTTTCATGTAGATAAATAAATTTTATGATACTGATAATTATTAATATAAAAATAATACGTTGTATGATCTTTCTCATAACGGATACACCTTTACGTCTTTTGTGTAAATTGTATTTGTATCCAAATTAAATATAACCTTGAAGGCATCCTGATTATTTAAAGCGTGAATATTCTCAGATGATGGATCTATAATTATATCCATCCTGCTACTTTTTACTGGATTCCTGATCAACGCCTGGCTAACAAGATCTCTTGATAATTTTGCTCTTCTAGGAGCCCAATGTACCTTAGAGTTAAATTTAATTGTAGCTGTACCGGCTATTAACCAGTTAACTAAAAGAAGAATGATAAAAAGAGGATTTAATCTCCTGAATACTGAGGAGACTTTAATCACTTCCGTATGCAGTATTACATATATGTATAAAAGTCCGACAAAAGAAATCGGCAGATAATACGAAAACGAATGTTTTGGGAAAAAAAGCACTGAAGTTAATCCAAGAATAAACCAAGTTATTCCAAATATGACTTTTTTAAAAATTGCAAATCTTTTTTTCAGAAAAAGAATAATTATTGGAATTATATAAAAAATCATTAAATTAATAACAATGGAAATAATGAAAATCCAGAAATATGAATAAAAATCATTAATAAATTTGGGGTTAAAGGTAAAAAATCTGATTAACTGCGCCTTCATCTCCTCAGGCCAGTTGAAACTCCAAAGAATGTACCCCTTAAGATTTATTATCATAGACCTACCAATTTCCAACTCATACATTCCGGTAGTAGGAGGCGGAAATAATATATATCTCACCCCGAAAATTAAGATATCAATAATCACGAACCAAAATAACGAGATGTATTTCTTATAATTACAATTGGAAATAAAACTATAGACAAGTAATATAAATGGTAATATGAATATCATTTCATTTGTAAACATCCCGATAAAAAAGATTACTAAAGAATATATAAAATACCTGTATATATTTTTCTTCAGATATAAAACATAGAGAATAAAAGCCAAAAAAAAGAATGTTGGTCCGATAATAAATGCGTAAGTAGCAAACCAAAAGAACGGGATATAATGTATCGTTGACGTCGCATAAAAAAATGATGATAACAATGCATAATCATCTCTCAGTATAAGAAGTCTGATAAGAAAGAAAACCAAAATAATATTAATAATGTGACTGATAAATATGATTGTATGAAATGCATAAGAGTTCAAACCAAATAAACTACTTATAAGAAAATAGGGTATTTGCATCCCCAAAGGACGATAATAGATGACGTCTGTTCTGGGAAGAAAAAATCTAAATATACCGGCGATTGATGAATTTCTGCTTATACTTAAAGAAAACCAATCATCCTGAAAAAAATAAGCATGAAATGATTCCCTATACAACCAAACACAAGACAATATTATGAATAAAAATATTGCAACGAGAGTTTTCTTACCGTATTTTTGCATGATAGTATTTATAGTTTGTAACACTGACTGTATTACCAATACCTTTTTTTGATATTCCAATAACTATATAATTTACATCTTTCTGACCAAAATTTATCATTTGATGAACAGATTTTGCCGGAATCAAGATTGAATCTCCACTTTTTAATATAAACTGTTTATTTTCAACACATAATTTAACTTTTCCTGTCGTAATGATAAAAACTTCTTCCATATCCTCATGATAATGCGCAGTAAAACTACTTCCTATGGGTAAAAAAGCCCAATTAATCATCCTCACATGCCCGTTTTCTAGAAAATCTTTATGTGTGAATAATATTTTTTTCAATACTCCGGGATAAGTTTTATTCTCATGACTAGCAGGTAAAAATGGGATTTTCGCGTAAGATTTTTTTTGCATGTATCAATAATAAATATTATTCCTGATGATATAATCGACTCAAAATGATAGAATACTTGTTCAATTATAATCTATTTAAAACCGTTTCAAAACACTTCTATGTCTAATCAAATTTTTAAGGTTACAAGTTACGACAAAAAAACTAACGCGAGAAGAGGAATTATTTTTACTAACCACGGACTTATCCAAACTCCTGCTTTCGTACCGGTAGGCACGGCAGCCACAGTGAAATCGCTTACTCCCAGTGAGATAAAAGACTGCAATATCGATGTATTTTTTGTTAACACTTATCATATGCTTTTTCGACCTGGTTTAGAGGTAATAAAAAAATATAAAAACCTGCATGAATTTATGAACTGGAAAGGACCACTCATGACAGATTCCGGAGGTTTTCAAGCTTTTAGCTTGGGAGAACATGGTCCGAGAAACAATCCAATTTCTCAAACTGATCATCTTATACAAATAAATGATGAGGGTATCAATTGTAAATCAGCATGGGATGGTAAAAATTTATTCATCGGGCCACAAGAATCTATCAAAGCCCAAAAGATACTAGGAGCTGACATATTAATGTCGTTTGACGAATGTACCTTTTACCCAATAACTAAAAAAAGAGCACTTAAAGCCCTGGAAAGAACACATAAGTGGGCAAGAATTTGTCTTAAACAACGTCTAATCAACCAATTACTATATGGAATCGTTCAAGGTTCAGTATTTCACGATTTAAGAATGCAATCGGCAAAATTCATAAGCGAATTACCTTTTGCAGGATTCGCAATAGGAAGCGTAGCAAACAGCAAAGAACCGAGAGAGAAAGTTTTTCAGGTGCTTGATTGGACATTACCCATACTTCTTTCATATCTTAAACCTATCCACTTTTTAGGCATTGGTGAAATTGAGGATATTTTTATCAGCGTCAGCAAAGGTATTGATTCGCTTGATTGTGTCACACCTACCAGGCTTGCTCGCATGGGATGGATCTTTAACAAAGAAGCAGGTCTTAAAAATAAATTTCGTTATGATATAGGAAGAAGTGAATATATCGGAAATAAAACTTCTCTTGAGAAAGGGTGTAAATGCTTTACCTGCAACAATTTTACCAAAGGTTATCTAAATCATCTTTTTCGCTGTCGAGAACTTCTTTATTATCGTCTTGCCACAATCCACAATCTGAATTTTTTTGGTAATTTAATGAAAAAAATAAGACAATCTATATCTGAAGGTATTTTTACCGACCTGAAAGACAATTGGCTTTATGGATGAAGACTCCCCGAGTCTGATTCGGGACTTCTTTAAGGTATCGTCTGAAACCCCGTACCGAAAGCCCCAAATACCCATTCATCCCCCGCCTTAACAAGGCGGGGCTTCTGGTACTGGGGTAATTGTTATCTTACGTCCTTACCTTTAAAAAATCTGTTTTGAGACCAATTATTTTATTTTTTAAAAATAATAAACCATATATCCTGAGGTAGTTTTTCGCCATATTAAATAATTTAAAGTTGGATATTCCTTCAATACGATTAGTATAAATAGTAGGAACTTCACCTAATTTAAATCCGCTCAAATGCGCTTTTATGGCAAATTCAGGAGATATACTGAAACCTGCAGAATCAAGATTAATCATGTCAAAAACTTCCCTTTTAAAACCTCTAAAAGCATTTGTAATATCATGAACTTTTATCCTAAAAAGCAATCTGGCCAGTATTGTTCCCCATGAACTCATAAATGCTTTTAAAGGATCCAGGTTCCCGCGTGAGCCTCCAGGCATATATCTTGAACCGAATACCATATCATAACCGTCTCTTATCTTGTCAATAATTTTTCCATATGTTTCCACATCGTCTGCTAAATCACCCATCGTCCAGATTATAACCTCTCCTTTTGATGCTTCTGTTCCTTCGATTAAAGCTTTTCCCATTGTATTCCCCTGTGCTTCTATAGTACTTTTCCTGTAAATAGGTTTGACTCGTTTATTCTTAATTGCCAGTTTCCTGAGAATATTTCCGGTGCTGTCTTTACTCTTGTCATCTAACGGAATTATTTCAAAGTCTAATTTTCTCTTAGAAGCATAATTCACCACACGATCGATCATCTTCTCGCAATTTTTTTCTTCGTTGTGAAAAGGAATTATGAATGATACTTTCATCGAAGGCCTCTTTTTTCTAGTTCCTGCAGTGCAAAATCAAGTTTATCTACTGCTACTTCTTTATCAGCCCAGTTAATGATTTCTTTCAGTCCTACTGCAAAATCTACTTCAGGTTGCCATTTCAATAATTTTTTTATACGACCGACGTCAGCATAGCAATGACGCACATCTAACTTCCTGACTTTACCGGTAATTTCCGTCTTTACATCACTTTTGTACATTCTAATTAACATTTCCGCAACTGTCTTTATCTGCACAGGTTTGCCGGAACCCACATTAAAAATCTGATAGTCTGCCGCTTCTTCCTCAAGTGCCAATATATTTGCTGTTGTTACGTCTCTTATGTGAACAAAATCTCTGGTCTGTAAACCATCCTCATTAATTATTGGAGGTTTATGATTTTTTATCCTGCTCATAAAAATTGCCACCACTCCGTTATATGGATTTGACAAACTCTGTCTTGTCCCATAGACATTGAAATATCTCATGGCAACGGCAGGGATACTATAGGAAATACCAATATTTATCACCATTTCTTCCTGATTTTTTTTGTTGATAGCGTATATGGAGTTTGAATTTTGTTTCGCATCTTCACCTGTAGACACGGGTTTTACCACCTTTCCGCATATAGGGCAGTATACTTCAAAATCTTTTTTGTATAAGTTTCTTTCATCCCTTAACGGCGGTCTGACAAGACCACATTTTGTGCATTTGTAGGTTCCCTCACCGTATGAACTCATCGAGGCTGCAACAATTACTTTTTTCACTGATGCAGTTCTATTTGCTAAAATATCTAATAATAATGCCGTCCCGAGGCTATTCACCTTTACATAATGTTCAATATCATACATACTCTGCCCTACTCCTACAGCCGCAGCAAAATGATAAACTGCATCAATCCCGGAAAGCGCATTTAACCAGTCTCTTTTATTCGTAACATCACCTTTGATAAATTCCGCTTTCTTATTAAAGTATGAAGGAAGCTTTCCGGTAGGATGTATTTGTCTGTAAAGGTTATCCAATACTCTCACTTTATATCCCTTATCAATTAGTGCGTCAACCAAGTGTGATCCTATAAAACCAGCTCCACCGGTAACTAGAATTCTGTTATATTTTTTCATAATAAATAAATTGAATTAAGTAAACATCGAAAATAAAGACATATTATTCTGAACCCAATCATAAAGTCTTTTTATTCCTTCTTCTACCCTAATTTCCGGCAACCAATCTAAATCTTTATTCACATAACTTATATCACTTATATAAACTTTTTGGTCGCCAGGTCTCCATGAGGCAAAATTTACGTCTATTTTCTTATTAAAGAGCTTAGAAAGTATCGGACCAAACTTCGTCCAAACGGATAATGTATTGTTGATCCCTCCACCAACATTGTATATCTTACCTTTTGAGATGCTTATCTTTTCAATGGCAATCTCAAACAATTTCACCAAATCGGCAACATAGAGTACGTCTCTTACCTGCTTTCCATCTCCATAGACGGATATTGACTTTCCTAATGATGTGGCGATTATAAACCACGCCACCCAGCCTTGATCTTCTATCCCAAATTGTCTTGGTCCATAAATACATGACTGGCGGAAAACCACAGTCGGTATGTCATATATTCTTTCGTAATCGTGAAAATACTGATCGGCAGCGCCCTTTGAACATCCATAAGGGGAATGAAAATCTAAATTTTGCCTTTCGGAAACTCCGTTTGGTAAATTTTTATAGGTATATTCTCCATTCTTTTCAATAATTTCAACATCTTCCATTCCTCCGTAAACTTTGTTTGTTGAAGAAAAAACCATAATAGGTCTACCGCCTGTTTTTCTAACTGCTTCCAAAATATTAAAACTGCCTAACGCATTTATATCAAAATCAGTTTTGGGATCAGCAACGGAAGTAGTTACAGCAACCTGGGCCGCCAGATGAAATATTACATCAAAACCCAAATTTACTGTCTTTTTGATTGAGTTAAAATCCCTTATATCACCTGTCACTATCTGTAATTGAGGATAGGTCTTTACAAGCCAGGCTAGATTTTCTTTTGTACCTAGCCTTACAAAATTATCAAAAATACAGACCTCATATCCTTTCTCTAAAAAATGTTTTGCCAGATTCGAGCCAATGAAACCTGCACCACCGGTAATAAGTAATTTTGTCTTCATTATTTTTTCCTCCACGGTCTATCTATGTATAATCTTAATAATCCTTTCAAATCACCCGAAACTGTTTTTAATACTCTTACAGTTGACCCCGGATTATCTACCCATATTACCGGCACCTCAAATATTTTATAACCCAATTTTTCTGCAACGATTAAAAGTTCGCTGTCGAAAAACCAGGCATTATCCGTAATCTGAGGAATCAGGTTTTTGGCAATTTTTCTGGTAATACCTTTAAAACCGCATTGTGCATCAGAAAAAAGTACACCGAAAAATAGTTTAATAAGTAAATTATAACCTCTGGATAATATTTCTCTTTTTATAGGTCTACCTATAACTTCCGACTTGGGTAACAGACGGGATCCAATTGCTACATCGTATCCTTTCTTCATCGAATATAAGAGCGGTATTAAACAGTTTAAATCCGTAGAAAGGTCTACATCCATATAAACCAAAAAATCGGCTTTACTTTTTGACCATGCTTCTTTTACTGCTCTTCCTCTACCTTTCAGCGGAAGGTGCAAGAAATCTACATTCGTAAGTCTTTTTGTGAGTGATTTGGCAATTACTAAACTGGCATCAGTTGAAGCATTATCGGCAATAGTAATATTCCATTCATAATCTTTAAAATTTTTTTTAAGGAACGAGTGAAGTCTTTCTATACTTGCCGTAAGCTCTACTTCTTCATTATATATAGGTATGACAATTTCAACGGAATATTTTTTTATGACCATAAAAAATATTTAACTGAAATAATGATACATATACTAGCAAAAATAAACTTAAAAGGGAAATAGTATTTCCGACTATCCTTGCTGCTGTTTGCCCTAAAACAAATTCTACACTGTGTTTTCCTTCAGGAACAGTCAACATTAATCTTCCAGCTGAATTTATTACTTCCACCAGGTTTCCGTCAATAAATACTTTCCATCCGGGAAGGTATGCAATATTTGTAAGCAGTTTCTGCGGTTCTACTAGCTCAAGATCATAAATTTTATGAGTTGGTTCTTCAACAGATCTTACAACCTTTATACTGCCTATTGACGGAATACCGCTTAGAGCTACCTGATTTATATTTTCTGGAGGATTAAATTCTTTGGGTAAATATTCATCAGATATTTTTGACATATTAAAATGAAGTTCATCTAGATTTATATAATCTGAGGCTTTTACTTGTAACAAACCACTGGGAACAAAATATCTAATATTCAGATATATCACAGATATTATTAGTACAATTGATAAACCGATTTTATAAGGGTTATTTAAAAATCTGAAAATAAATGACGACAAAACTACTAAAGCAAAAAGAGTAATGTTTAAAAATCTCCAGGGGTACTGTATGTATGAAAACAGAGGTAATAAATTCCAAAATGGCGTGGAGATATCTACCATCATAAAAATTGAGCTTATAAGAATAATAAGAATTGAAAAATAAAAATATAAATATTTTTTTCCTATCTTTCTGCGTTTTGCAATCAATATAATAAGGGATGAAATTGCCAAAAATATATGTAATTTTCCAATTTTGAATGACATCCCATCCTCTTTTCCGGGCGCAGAACCAGCAAAACCCCACGAAGAATCCCATAATTGCTCAGGATAGACAAAATGGAGGTGAAAATCACTGCCCTTTTGGATCAGGCTGTCAACTCTTGTATATTTCTTTTCCATAAAAGCGGGAATAGTAAAAAAGGATGACAGACCAATTCCGAGTAATATCATAAATAATATGCCAATCATTTGTTGATAATTTCTTTTTCCGCGAAAGAAAAATAACAAATATACTATTAGAAAAGCGAATAAATAGTAAAGAAGTAACATGCCTAGAATATTATGTGAAAGTAATACTCCGGATATGCCTGAAGAGCCTATTACTACACCACGAATAATATTAACAGATATATCTTTTCGTTCTAATTTATTATCTATGTCAGATAAACGGGCTTTCGATATTTTAAGTATTTTAATCAGACCTAATGCAATTAAAGGCACGAAAGCGTATGCATAAAATTCTCCAACAGCCCCTCTTATATAGATATTCACTGCATGGTAAGGTGCGTATATATAAAAGACAGCCGCAGTAAAAGCTGCAATTCCATCCGTTATTTCATTTATGAGAAAAAACATGCTTAGACCGGAGAGAACTATACCCACAACAAACATTATCTTTGTAGAAGTCAACGAATCAAAAAATAACAGGTTGAATGCACCTCCGATGTAATACGGTAATGGAGCATAAAAATTAAATATCGGATACCCATAACCATAACCTAAATCACTCACCAAACGGACCGGAATCTGCCCAAAAGATAAGGATTTTGACATTTCATACACCCTTGCCACCTGAACATTATCGTGCATAGGAAAAAAACCTGGAAAAAATAGTGGTCTTGCAGCTCCTAAAGAAACTAATATCAATAATATTAGCATCAAGTATTTAATTGTTTTTTTCATCATGTTGAAATCTAAATTTATTGTCCAGATAAAATTTTCCAAGAAGTCCCAGAAATATAAAAATACTCACTAAACTGATATTGTTTGACCATTCTCTAACACGAGTATTTTGAAAGACGCCCTTAATGATATAGTCTCCCTTTGATAAGGTAAGTTTAACAACGCCTAGAGGATTTGAATAGTTTAGATCTATGTTATTTCCATTTGCAGTGTAATGCCATCCCGGGAAAAATATTGTATTTACTCTGATGATGCTGTCTGTGTCAGACAGAACATTAAACGTGATTGATTTTGAATTATATATAAGATTATTAATTTTAGCCGATCCGGATTCTACTTGTACTTTGTCTGTCCAACGGTTTTGAGGAGGTGTTTTTACCCACAAAGGCATTAGTTCTCCCATAGAGGTAGTTGTATCATCATTGGTAAGATAATATTCATCAGGTTTACTTAAATAACTAATTGGCTTAACATAATTTATATTAACTATCAGTGAAAGTAAGACAATAAAATATCCTAAGATTCTAGTGAACTTATCATAAACGAGGAAAATACTAAAAAGCGATATAAAAAAAGAAATTATTGCCAGTATCCTCCATGGAAAATCTATCCATGAAAGAGGCGGTATTTTCCAGAATATTGCTGAGATATTGTTTGTAAAGAGTATTAAGATCGATAATATCATAAGTAAGTACAAGAAAACCGGCAAATCTCCCTTTGATCTTGCTTTTTTTACGAAGACGATCACACAAATGCTTGAAATTAGAGCTAAAATATGGACCCAACCCAGTTGGAAAAACGGTTTTGAACCCCAATTCCAAGATAAAGCAACAAAATCTTTGAAATGAATGAAATTATCCTGAAGATTGGCCAGTTTCACTTGAGAAAGCAGGATGTATTGTTTTTCCAGAATGGCGGGAATAAAAAAAAACGCTGATAAACCTAGTCCTAATATAATTGATAGCAACAAATTTCTTAATAAGAACAAATTAACTTTTCTTAAGTTAATATTGCTAAAAAAAATGATAAAGGAAATAAATATTGGAAAAAAAAGTAATGCCATTACATTGTGGGTAAGTATAAGAATTGCCAGAGTCAAAGAAAGCAAAAGTGAGTATTTTATATTTGGTTTTTCTATATAGAACAAACTTATATATAAAAGAAGAGGAAATATTACCATGCTTAATGATTCACCCAATGATCCTCTTATGTATAAATTTACCAGTCTATAAGGGGCAGTGATATATAAAATTGACGAAAATACTCCCGCCTCGATACCTGATAACTTTTTTGCAAATAAATACATGAAAATCCCTGATAAAAATACACTTAGAATAAACAGGATTTTAATCGTATCCGTATATCCTATTTTAAATAATCTGAAGAACATCCCCAAATAATATGGAAAGGGATAGGTGTATGAAAAAAGAGGATATCCGTATCCGTGATTTAGATAATCGGACATTCTCGGAGGAATCTGCCCGTTCTTAATTTCTCTTTGCATTTCTACCAGCCTCACAATCGCCCATTCTCCGTCATGGGTGGGAAAATATCCTGAATTGAAAAAGGGTTTGGAAAAAAAATATGAAACTATTAGGATTATTAATAAAGGAACTATTTTTTTCATGTTCTGAATTTTGCCGGATCTACCCTATAAAACTTTAGGTAAGTGTTACCTTTCCCCCGTCTGTATTCTTCAACCAGTGTTAATGGCCATTCTTTAGGTATGTTTTGAGATTCTTTAAAAATAAGATAAGTCGGATATTTTATTGCTGCTTCCAGTAAAACATCCGGTACTTGGGACACGGGCCAAAACCCTAAAATCTTTATGTTACTATTCATCCCCAAATATATTTCTATACCGGCTGGAAATAATCCGAACGTTCCCTCTGTACCTACGACAATCTGCCCGGTTTTAGACTTTTGATCAAGATAGGAAATCACTTCCTTTACTCCATATCCTGATGGCCAGTCATCAAACAGCTGATTTCTGTCATTTCGGGGAATTTGCACATCTTTAGGAGAGAACATAACAACACAGGATTGATATACCGGATAAATAAATATTAACAGAACTAGTAAGTACATAATTTTCATTTTATTTTGGGCAAAAGAAAACATCCCTGACAGAACATAAGCAGAAATTATATATAATGGCATAATCATGAAAAGAATAAATCTGGGAAAAATAACTTTTCCAAACAATCCCAGTGAAATAAAAGGAAAGATAAACCAACTAAACAGATAGAATATTTTTTTATCTTTTTTTATTATTCCAAATACCAGTCCGATGATAACAGTTATAAAAATTGGTATCGTAATATATCCAATAAGTATTTGGGTAAGACCGTTCAAGTTCGGAATAAAAAGCTTCCAGGGATTATGTGTAAATTCAGAGATTGTTAGAATAAAAGAATAATTTTTTAATTTTATTATATAAAACCAAGGCGACAAACGAAGTGAATTGTACATTACCTCAGCGATGATGAAGATCGATAAAGACAATAAAATCCATTTAATAAATTTCTTTACTTTATCCTTAGCTTTGAAATTAAAAAATAATAAACTGACTGGTAAAAGATATAAATAAAAAAGGGCTGAAGATTTTGTAAGTAAACCCAATCCTATAACAATTGCAAGTAGAAGTGCTTTGTCCAATTCCTGCTTTTTAACCAGTAGTATCTGAAGAAAACTTGCCCATATTCCAAACATGGCAAGCAAACTGTCCATCAGCGCTAATCTATCATAAACAATTGCAAACGGGGAAAATATATATAGAAGCATGGAAAATATGGCGGCTTTTCGGCCAAACAGCTCTCTCGTCAAAAAGTAAATTCCTATTACCGCAGCTACTCCTGACAGGACGGATACAAATCTTCCGGCATAGAGGGGATCAGAAAATATTTTCAGCATCGGATACATCAACCACGTTAAAAGAGGTTGTTTTCCGTCAGTTAATGATATATATCTTTGAGCCGGATCAAAAAGTCCGATTTGAGCCCAGCGTATGTATATTGCTTCATCAGTAAATATAGGTATGTTCAATAAATTGATTATCCTGGTGAAAAATGCAATAACAGCAAATAAGATAATAATAAAGATATCCATAATATTATTTTATATCAGATTATATCATTTACTAAACTAATCTAATAAAAATACCCGTGATGAACAGATTATTTTCGAGATATTGAAGCTCCACCCATCGTATTTCCGCCTACGGAGGATTAAATGAATTATTAATTTAGAACTTTCTTATTTCTTACCAGAAGAGACAATATAATTGAAATAACCAGAGGTATCAGGAAAAGTTTATTTTGCATGACTGTAACTTCTTTGGAATAATCCCCTGTATATAAATATGGAATATAGCGGAAAATAGATCCGAAAGTGATTCCAATCAGTAAAAAAAATACACCTAGATATTTGGAAAGAAAAATTCCAAACCCTATAACCATAATGAAATACCACGGATAAGGCTCTCTATAGTATATTTGAACAATCAGAGGAATAACAATCATCATAAGGTTAATTCCGAACCAATAATCAATATTGATTTTTTTACTGGAATATTTCGATATAATAAGCGGAATAATCCCTAAAATCGTAATAAATTTTATTCCTGCTGAAATGATCATATCGATTATCCCTGCAAATACCCGCTTTCTTACATAACCCTCATACACAGCCAACAAGGAAAAAAAGAGCATTACAACCTCATTATGCGGACTGAGCAGAGATTCTATCAGTATTAACGGATTTAGTGCGTAAATTACTTTTCCCAACAGTTTGAACTTCGGATTTACCAACGAATTTATTTTGCCAATAATTATGATATTCCCTATATGGAATAACATAAACATTAATTTAAAATTAAAGAGAGTTAACACAAATTTACCAAAACCTAAAAAGGAGAAAGGAACTGAAACTACTAACCATATAGGTCCGTATGGATACGTCCGATGAGTCCAATGCATGAAACGGGTCCATAAGTCACTGGGAAAATTGAGAGCTGTATGTAAATAAGGATTTGCCTGGTATTTAGTGATTATTCTTGCGTCAAACATATAATTAAAAATGTCATGCGAAAAAGCGGGATATGCAAAAATAAGAATTAATATGCTTAATAAAATCAATTTATTAATCCTGTTTTCCGACAATAATCCTTTTTTCGCTGAAATTATGAAGAAAAAATAAACCCCCCCCATCAGTAAAATCAAGGATGAGAATATGAAAGCTGAGGAAGAACGATTAAAATATCCCAATGTTATCAACTGCGACTGAATAATTTGGTATGTTTGATTTGAAGAAAGGGTTAAATTCAAATCAATCTGAGTAAAAGAATAAATAAACAGCGAAAAAAGTACTAAGAAATATAATATGAATACAGCACCATATTTTATTTTACTCATAATGAGTTATTCAACCGGTCTTATGTATTAGATCATTGGATATAATTTTTTGCGTATTACCAAGTTACTTTTTTTCATATATGCCCTTAAGGCTGTTTAAACGAATCCTTAATAAATCCATGACACCTTCAATTGAGTCTTTAATCGGGTTTACATGTCTTGTCTCCTGGTAATTCCATTCAACTGACACTTCTTTTACCCGATATCCTAATAATTTCGCAAGATACAGGAGCTCAACATCAAATCCAGCGGTTACAGTGGGTCCTTGAGCCTGTCTTGACAAACTGAATACTTTTAATCTTGAAAAGATATTGCCAGCAGTTTCTTTCCTAAAAGCCTTAAAACCGCATTGTGTGTCTCTTATACCTAAATTAAGGATCATGTTTCTTAGTACCATAAATCCCCTTGCCATGGCCAACCTGAAAAAAGGAGCACCTCTTCTGTGCCCACTTCTTGATCCGATAACAATATCAAATCCTTTAGAAAAATTGGGGAGTAATTTATCAATCTCAGCAATCGGAGTTGCCTGATCTAAATCCGAAAATAATATTATCTTCCCTTTTGACTCAAAAACTCCTGAAATAACAGCTGCTGCTTTCCCTTGATGAATTATATTTAACAATTTAAAACAACTGTGGTCTTTGATAAATTCACCGATCAGTTTCACGCTATCATCTTTACTACCGTCGTTTACCAATATTACTTCCCAAGGATATTTCTTCTTATTTAAAAAATGTGATACATTTTCCAAAGCCCCCAAGCGTATATTCCGCTCTTCATTGTAACAGGGAATAATTACAGATAAATATATATCTTTCATATTTAATTACCATCTCTGATGTCACTGATTAGTCACGTCAGAATTTGTATAGTGGATAAGACGATATACTTTTATGGTTGATACCGGCCATTCTCCAACGATCTCTGCTCGTCCAAATCCGGCTATCTCCCATAAGGGATGACCTAAGGGCTGGCATTTTTTTTCCTCGCATATAACAAGTAATTGTGATGTTACTGATTTTCTATCCGGATCGATAACCGGATTTTCTATTGTAAGCGGCGGATGACCCCAAACCTCAAGAAAATACCTATATGCATGATCTGAATTCTGTCCTGTAATAAGAGCAAAATTATAAGGCTTACCGTTAGTTTTATCGTATATAAATTGACTGATTTCTTTGGTATTTTTTAACATATTGTTTGGAGCAATTCTAAAGGGACTTTTATTAAAACTTGCATAGCTCAGAAATAAAATCAGAATAATTGTTGCTGCTTTTCCCAATTTATTGAGCTTCCACAGGATGGATACTAAAAAAGCTGTAATTAAAAAAGGAGCGGCAAAAACAGTTCCAAAATAATAATCGTAGATTATCCCCCGATAAAATCCGAAAGAGAGAATTGCACCAGAAATCCATAGCAGTATAATTTTCAACGCTGGTAACTTCGTACTGTTTTTATTTCGGATAATCCAAAAAGCAATAGTAAATATAGTAATAATAAGAAATAATTTAGTAAGTTCGGCGCTTTCAAGAATAGTCAACCTCCAGAAAATTCTGACAAATACATCCATGACTGTTTTCATAGATTCTGTTACGCCTGATTCTCCACTGCCTTTTTGCGAAAAAACAAAATGTATTACCGCATTAGTGTTCACAAATCCATGTCGTATCTCAAATAATAAAAATGGGGAATAAGCAATAATAAATGCCCCGATAGAAAGTAAAAAATTCTTGAATGGTATTCTGAATTTCATAAATAATAGGGACATAACAATAACCGGTATCATCAGAAGAGTCACATAATGAAGCTGTATGTTAATACCAAGAGCAAAAAGAGCCACAATAAGCCATCCCGTCTCTCTTTTAACCACGACTTTAAGCAACGCATATATTATCAACAATGAAAAAAACGGGACTACATTTGGATTCCATGAAGACTTGCCATAAATAATCGTAAGAGGTGATATCGCATATAAATAAGATGAAATATATCCTACCATTGGATTAAAAAATTCACGACCTGTTTTATATAATAAAACCATAGTCATAACCGAGAATAATGCCACCATAACCGCAGTACCGGTAGGATCAAGGTTCCACAACAATAAAAAAGGAGCCATCATATAATAATAAACCGGCCCCATATACATGGATCCCACACTCGTCGTGGGTCCTAAAAGCGTCAATTTATGATCAACAATCATTCTTTTGACTACTAAAACATCCCTGCCCTCATCTCCTAAAAAAGTAAGATATTGATCAATTTTATAGAATCTGAGCACGGCCCCTAAAGTCAGGATCAAAATAAATATAATTATTGAAATGATCCGAGTGTAATTTTTTTGATTATTCATGATATGTGATAAATTTCCTATATGTTTGATTTGTGGTCATTTATGTGTTTTCCAAATAAAGCGGTTATACATAAAATAGCTGTATGGAATAACAAGAAAGACTATAGATATTATCATTAATACAAACCAATACTCACTTCCAAAATATATAGAACCGATCCTGACAAATTCTTTTTGGATAATAATTGATCCAAAAGATACTAGATTGAATTCGAAAAACTTTTTGATCAGTTTAATCCCGGTAATACGTTTATGGGAGAATGTCCATATATTATTAAAAAAGAAATTTGAAATAATTGCAGATTCTGCACCTATTGCCACTGCATTGTCCGGAGTCATTAAAAAGGTAATCCCTATCTTAGCTATAATCGTTTGGATAACAAATCCAACTCCCCCAACGAGAATATATTTAAAAAGATTCGCATTTCTATCAATTCGAATTAATATTGAACTTTTGATATATTCGAAAATATCTCTTATATAGTACCTATTGAACCCTATTTTTGACTTGCCCAATTTTCTCTCCTGAAAAGTCACCGGCACTTCAGCAAACTTTGCACCTGTCTTTGACAATTCATATAGTATATGTAACTGAAAAGAAAAACCCGCATTCTGCATTTTGCCGAGAGGTACCTTATCTAGAAATCCAGAAATCTTTATCGCCTTGAAATTTCCTGCATGGTCCTTGACCTCATGAACACCTGCAACCCACCATGCTAAGATTGAATTAGATATATTATGGTTCAATTTTCTGAACCAATTCCATCCGATAATCTTGGATCCGGGTAAATGCCTTGACGCCACTACCACATCGAAACCTTCTTCTATTTTCTTAGCCAGCTTTGGATAATCATCAGGATTCCATTGGAAATCAGCATCGTTGGGTATCACTACATCTCCTTTTAGATTTGTTATTGCATGCTGATAACCCTTTATTAATGCTTTACCTAAGCCTTCTTTTTTTTTGGTGAGTAAATGAAGGTTGTGGTATTTTTGCTTATATTTCTTTACTATGCCAGAAGTACCGTCAGGCGACTCATCATCAACAACCAATATTTCGTTTCTCCATTTTGGAAAATGCTTACCGATTTTTTCGATTGCCTCAATCATCTGTCCGATGTTCTCTTTTTCATTATATGTGGGAATTATGTGAACAATTTTCATATTGACTGAAAATAAGCTATTGTTTTGGTCAAGCCATCCAATAGGGATATAGTTGGTTTCCAGGATAGAAGATTTTGTGCTTTGGATATATCCGGTTTTCTTCTTTCCGGATCATCCTCCGGTTTTTGATGCCTGGTAAATCCTAATTTCGGCTTATGCATCAATTTCAGAATAAGCCGTCCTATTTCAATTATTTTCCTTTCCTGAGGATTACCTAAATTAATTACTTCCCCATCTATCCCATCCTTTCCTACCGCAAGTATTAGTCCTCTTACCAAATCATCTACATAACAAAAAGATCTTGTTTGAAGTCCGTCTCCATACAACGTAAGCGGCTTGTTGACAATTGCCTGGTTGATAAAATTAGATACTACTCTCCCATCATCAGGTTCCATCCGGGGTCCGTAGGTGTTGAATATCCGAATAACTCTTGATTTCATTTGATATTTTCTAAAATATTCCATAGTCAATGATTCGGCAAACCTCTTACTTTCGTCATAGCATGCTCTTATACCGATTGGATTAACATTTCCATAATATTTTTCACTCTGCGGATGGACAAGAGGGTTTCCGTATACCTCAGATGTTGATGCCAGCAAAAATGTGGCATCATTATTCCTAGCTATCTTGAGCATATTATTGGTACCTATGGAATTAACAAGAAGGGTGGGAATCGAATATTTTTGATATTGAGGCGGACTAGCGGGAGAAGCCAGATGAAATATATATTTAACTCCTGATATTTTTTTAATGATATCGGACGTTAAAGGTTCGATCAAATCATATTCTATCAATTCAAAATTACGATTATTTTTAAGATGCGCAACATTATTTCTATTTCCCGTAAGGAAATTGTCTATACATATTACTTTATGCCCTTTTTTTATCAGGGAATCTGACAAGTGTGAACCGATAAATCCCGCTCCACCGGTTACTAGACATTTTACTTGAATGTTCATTTTTTTTCATTTCAAACCGTAAACCCTGGCTGATAGATTAAACTCTTTCTCTCCAATAATTTAACAGATCTTCCAGTGTTTTCTTAAAGGAAATTTTGGGCTCCCATCCGGTAATTCTCTTGTATTTTGAGGCATCTCCTATTAGTACCTCTACATCGGACGGACGCATACGGGTAGGATCGGCTTCAACTTTTATCTTTATCTTGCTCATAGATAGCAATATGTCAAGAACGTCCTTTATTTTCCATGTTGTACCCGTGGCAATATTATAGACCTCACCCGGTTCACATTTTTGCACAGATAAATAATATGCTCTTACCATATCTCTTACATCCGTATAATCTCTTTTTGCCTCTAAATTCCCTACGTATACCACCGGTTTAATTTTCCCTTTTTCTATCTCTGCTATTTGTCTTGCGAAAGTTGACTCTGAAAAGACATCTCCCCTACGGGGTCCTGTATGATTAAAACCTCTGGTTCTGATTATTTTTAATCCATAACTTTCAAAATACTGATAACCTAAGTAGTCCATTGCCAATTTAGATACTGCATATGGTGATAACGGCCTCAATGGGTTTGTCTCTTTTATAGGAAGTTCTGAAGGCAATACTTTCCCGTACTCTTCTGATGAACAGGCTATCTGAATCACAATATTGGGATCTGTTTTTCTTACAGCCTCAAAAAGATGCACTGTCCCTGTAATGTTCACTTCCAATGTATTTGCCGGAGAAGCCCAAGACGACTGCACATATGATTGAGCTGCCAGATGGAAAATATAATTTGGCCTTACATTATCTACCACTTGATATAAAGAATGAGCATCCAGAAGGTCTGCTTCATACAAATGGATTTTATCTTTTATGTCATCTATATTATCGCTCTTCGAACGCCATCTTTGTATTCCGTGTACCTCGACGTTTTCTTTAAGAAGCAGTTCCGCTAAATGGCTCCCTGCAAAACCTGTTATTCCGGTAATTAATGCCTTTTTTTTAGTTACGTTTTTCATATATTTACCTCCCAATTATTCCCTCCCTATGCCTTTATAAATGAACCCTAAATTTTTTATTTTCTGAGGATCATACATATTCCTACCATCAAACAGATAATTACCTTTCATTAGTCTTTTTATCTTTGAAAGGTCAATTTGTTTAAACTCATTCCATTCAGTTAACACTATCAACGCGTCGGCATCCTCCACTGCTTTCATAGGGCTATCGCAAAATACTACACCGCTTATCTTTTTTGACGCGTTTTCTATAGCTATGGGATCAAAAGCCTTAATCTTAGCCCCTTTAGATTTAAGAGCGGCAATTATTTCTATAGAAGGTGCTTCTCTCATGTCATCGGTATTTGGTTTGAATGACAGGCCCCATACAGCTAACGTCTTTCCTTTTATTTTTTTTAAGGTTTTGACGATTTTATCAACAAATCTTTCTCTGGCTTCCCGATTGACTTTATACACGGATTTTAACAATTCAAAATTGTATCCATTTTTTTTGGATATTGCAATTAATGCTTTTACATCTTTCGGAAAACAACTGCCTCCAAAACCGACACCAGGATATAAAAAGCTTCTCCCGAGTCTCCTGTCAAGACCTACACCGTTTAAAACAACTTCAACATCTGCGCCAACCGCATCGCATATAAAAGACATCGCATTCGCAAAAGAGATTTTTGTGGAAAGAAGCGAATTGGAAGCGTATTTAATCATTTCAGCACTTTCAATCGTAGTTACGACTCTTGCGCCGTTTATGGATTTATGCAAGTCTAAAAGCAGTTCTTCCGCTCTCTTACTGTCTACCCCAATCACAATCCTGTCCGGATTAAGAGTATCAGACAATGCGCTTCCTTCCCGTAAGAATTCAGGACAAGAAGCTATATCAAAATTTGCTTTTTTACCGATACCTTCTTTCACAATTTTTGCTACTTGTCTGTTCGTACCAACCGGTACGGTACTTTTGGTTACTACTACAGTATAATTCTTCAGATTTTTACTGATTTCTTTTGCAGCCAAATAAACTGCTGACAAATCTGCTTCTCCTGTTTCTTTTGACGGTGTTCCAACACATATAAATATTATGGACGCGCCGGGTATAGCATCTGAATAATTCAGGGTAAATTTCAATCTGCCTGCGCTCAAATTACGCTTTACCGTTTCCTCAAGGCCAGGTTCATAAAAAGGCATTACCCCTTTCTTAAGTTTCTCTATTTTTTCAGGAGTTCTGCCCACCACCCATACCGTATTACCCAAATCAGAAAAAACAGCCGCTGATACTAACCCAACATATCCGTGACCTATTACAGAAATTGTCATAACGCAAATATATAATTATTAATAAGCTGTTTCCAATTGGTCTTTTACGGTTCGCAAACCTTCATCAAATGTTTTCATTGTTAAACCTAATTTGGATATTTTATCATTTTTTAATGATAACTTAAAAGGACGAAATGCTCTGTTTTTAAAATAGGCTTGTCTTGTCACTGCCTCAATGTCCGGTTTATAAGAAAATAAATCAGCAATCTTTCTTACCGCATCATAGACTGTCAGACTTTGACTGCCTACTACATGATAAATACCCTGATTATTACTATTTATGAAAAATCTTAAAGCATTGGCTATATCATCAATAAACGTAGGTGTAAAAATGTGATCAGTCAAACCAGATATTCTTTTTTTACTTTTTATATTCTCCAAAATTCTGCGTACGAAATCTTTTTTTTCCTGAAAGTACGCTCTGTATGGATATGCAATTCTGATAATTAAATAATCCACACTTGAATCTTGGATGATTTTTTCCCCTTCAAACTTCGTGTAACCATACCAGTTTACCGGATTTGGAGAGTCATCTTCATCATATGTGTCTTTTGTTCCGTCGAAGACAAAATCGGTCGAAATATAGATAATTTTTTTGCCAGTTTTTTTCGCTGCACTTACTACATTTTCTGTACCTACAACATTCACCAACCAACATTTTCCATCTTCTCCAAGAATTTTTTCATCTTCGCAAGCGTCCACTTCTGTCTTTGCGGCCATATGAATTATTGTCTTTGCCTGTGTAGATTCAATATGACTTAACACATCGTCATAATTTGTGATATCTATTCCCGTGGTGTAGCTTAAATCCGTAAATTCAAATTCATCACATAATAATTCTCTTATTCTTGTCCCGACTAAACCTGACATTCCCGTAGCAAGCACATGTGTATTCATATTCCTTGATACTGATTTTGATAATATTTTAGATAATCCCCCTGTTTCAGTTTTTTCCACCATTTTGAATTTCGTCTGTACCATTCAACAGTAGAATAAACCCAGGCGTCAAAATTATGAAGAGGCTTCCATCCAAGCTCGTTTTGTATCTTCTTGTAATTGACGGCGTATTTCCTGTCATGACCAGGCCTGTCTTTTACGAACTTTACCCATGTCTTATCCTTACCTAATATTTCCAAGATCTTCATAACCACGTCAAGATTGGTTATTTCAGTGTTACATCCGCCCACGCAGTACGTCCGGCCAGGTTTCCCCATTGTCAATACCCGGTCAATTGCGGCACAGTGATCCTCTACATATAACCAGTCTCTGATGTTTTGACCATCTCCGTATACAGGAACTTTTTTTTCCTCAAGAATATTTGTAATTGTCAATGGTATCAATTTCTCAGGGTATTGATATGGACCGTAATTGTTTGAACAATTAGTAATTGATGCCGGTAAGCCATATGTTTGAAAATAAGCTCTAACCAGATGATCCGAAGCAGCCTTACTGGCAGAATATGGACTGTTGGGATTATATGGAGTTTCTTCATTAAACTTATCCTTGCTGTTTAAATCCAACGAACCAAAAACTTCATCTGTGGATATATGATGAAAACGTTTGATTTTATGGCGAACTGAAGCTTCCAGAAGAATATGAGTCCCGACAACATTAGTACTGACAAATTCAGAAGGAGAAGATATTGATCTGTCTACATGGCTCTCTGCGGCAAAATGGACAACAATATCAATCCCATCCATCACACTATCAACCAGTTTAGCATCACAAATATCACCTTTTACAAAAGAATAGTTAGGGAAGCTTGAGATTGTTGTCAGATTTTCCAGATTTCCTGCGTAAGTCAGCTTATCCAGGTTGATAATTTTGTCTTTCGGATAGTTCCTAAACCAATATAAAATAAAATTACTGCCTATAAATCCTGCACCACCAGTTATTAATAGTTTCATGTTCTTATTTCTTAATTCTAATCAATTTATTAAATATATTTATTATTGAAGAGGTATATTTATCCAGTCATATCCAATATTCTTATCATCGTAAGGAATACGGCCTTCTTCATCCGGATTAAAAATTTTGGAGGTTACGTAAAATAATTCAGCCGGTCCTTTTGTCACTTTACAGCCATGAGCTACTCCCGGCGGGATTTTCAGAACAATATTAACCCCTGACTCTCCCATCTCAAATTCGTTTAGCTTCCCATAAGTTTCTGAGTCTTTCCTGCTGTCATATAAAGCTACCCTCAAATGACCTTTGGCCACATACCACCAGTCACATTGGGTTTTGTGCACGTGCCATGCCTTTATAACGCCAGGATACATGTATGAATGTGACAGTTGACCAAATCCTTCTTGAAAAAAATCATCCGATACCCTTATCAGTTCTTCAAAAAAACCCCTCTCATCCTTATTCCTTATAAGCTTTTTTACGAATACTCCTTTTAATAATTCCATATTTTTTATTTAATTTACTCCTTTTAATAATATTTAAGACTTTCTCTTATTTGCCCAATATGAATTTGCCAGAAATAACGTGTCAAATGTCCCGGCATCAGACCAGAATCCTTCAATTGCCTGCCATTTTAATTTTCCGATTTTTATATATTGATTATTCACATCCGTAATTTCAAGTTCCTCCCGAAAGGAAGGTTTACAATTCCTAATAAAGTCGAAAACTTGGCTATCATATATATAAAGACCGGTAGCAATATAATTGCTTTTTGGGCAATCAGGTTTTTCCTCTATATTCAACAATTTTTTATTGTCATTCTTATCAAAAACAGCAACACCAAACCTGGATAGTTGTCTTTTGTCCAATGTATTTTTAAGAAATACTACTGCCCCATCTGAAAATTCTCTTACGGGTTTTTTTATGTCCGCATCTGTCGTGTTGTCTCCAAGAATGACCGTAATATCACCGTCATCTGCAAAATCTTCAGCCAGAAGTAAGGCATCGGCAATCCCCCCATCAGGTTTTTCCTGATAGGCAAACTCCAGATGTTTTATACCTAATTCTTTCCCGTTTTTTAAAACCCTCATGAAATGTCCTGCATGTGGACCGCTGGTAACGACTAATATTTCGTTTATCCCTGCTTTTACTAAAGTCCTTATCGGATAAAAAATCATCGGGCTGTCATATACGGGCAGAAGATGTTTATTGGTAGCAAAGGTCAAAGGATAAAGTCTCGTACCTAAACCACCTGCCAGAACTATACCTTTCATAAATTCAATATATAGCTCCCCTTAAAAGAATAACAGAAAAGATTGCAATAAGTAGATATTCTATCACAATCTTAGCATGCAAATCACCTTTCAGCTTATGATAAGAAACCCCCATCAGAAAATAAAACGCTGAAGTCAGGATGACTACTTTAAACTGCCTGTCTGGATTACCCGAGTAAAGGTAAAGAAACAGAACGCCCAAACCCAATATTACGGTTAGAAAAATATAATAAATTACATGAAAAAAATGATCAGTTTTCATATTTTATAAAATAACTCCTACTCCGGTTGCCCCCATAGCTCCAAGAAGTGCAATAAATAAAATAATATGCGAGAGAAAATGACCGCTCACTCTATATATCCTGTTCTTCCAGATATATAAGCCGTCTATAAATATTACGGCAAGTAAAAATTCAGCCAGTAAAAGTGATACTTTCTTTGATGACTTGAAAACCACCCAGAAGTTATTCCCGTATTCAGATTTATTAAGAACTCCTACAAAGGGAGCCTCCTGGGAATTTACTGTTTCCGGCTGGTTATTGGTAGTATTAGCAGAAGATAACAACATCTTCTTTTCTTTCTCTTCTTTTTCCGATGCGATCAGTGGCGATAAAGTACCAAATTCCTGTACAACCAAGGTTGTCTCTGAACCGTTCAACTCACCATTCATTATGGCTACCCCTATATCCGTATATTCAGGTTTAAGAATATTGGCCCTATGAGTCGGAGATTTCATCCAGGCTGCAACTACATCTTCTGAATAGTCAAAATCCTTGGCTAAATTTTCACCGGCATATATATAGTCGTAACCTGATTTTTTTATGAAATCCCAGGGTGTCGTTCCTGTCGGAGATATATGAGCCCAATAATTCTGGGAAAACATATCTGAAGCTTTTTGGGTAGCTGCTAGAGATAATTCGTTTGACAAAGACAAAGGCGGAAGATTTGCTTTTCCTCTTTCAAGGTTAACATAATGAAGTATATTTTCCACTTTGATATCAGTAGCATAACCTAAAATACTGGGGGGGGTATGTCTGACAATATTGGCATAAGTCTGGAACATCAGAAGTACAACCATATAGAAGATTATGTAGGATGTGTGCAAAGTCCTGGCCTTATAATTGTTGGACTCATGCGGCAGGAAAAGATAATGCAGTGAATTCCTGATTGTATCAAACATAATTATATTATTTTGACAAAAATACTAACTAACATCAAGATAAAGTGAGCATATAGACAATACACGGATAGTCTAAGTTCAAGTATATAGCTAGTTTTTCGAGTTAACAAGAAGAGTCGTTACTGGCTCCCTTAGAAGTATTGAGACAATTTTGCCACGATCCCCCATCAGGTTTCCTGCCGATGGAAACATCCTTACCCGGATCGGATGAAAAATGGTATTGATCGATAATTACGCCATCCGGCGAAAACAAAACGACATCATCACCTGAATTATTGAAAAATGCGGTAGTAATATCAATTGTCGGGAAATCCGGATTGGTTGTATTTATGGAAAGTAAGCTCTTTTTTGATTCGTTACTGTCATCTAACAAGAAATTATCGTCGTCGTCTATCCAATAACCGGATAGATCTACTCTTTGAAGATTATGGAATTCAACCCATTCGTTGTTTGGCGAAGTAGTA
>PFMK01000068.1:0-5296 GCA_002785215.1 Candidatus Gottesmanbacteria bacterium CG_4_10_14_0_8_um_filter_37_24
CTGTCTTGCTTCAGTTGTGCTTTCGCCAAAAGTAGTATCGACCATTAGACCGATGGCTGCAGGTTGCTCGTCAAAATATTTGTCAAGTTTCCTGTCATTCAGTAATTTTGATCCTTTGAGTAATCCTTTTCGGAGTTTCGCTTTCAGTTTCGGATCAGCATTCGGAATCATATCTACTGAATATAGAGTTGCCATAAGTTCGCTCATATTTCCCTCGGCAATAACAGCTCCTATTTGATCGTTCCATGGTACATTTTTTGTCTGGAATTTGGCCTGGATATATCGAGAAGCAGCTTCTGCCGCTTGAGTATCCGGGACGGCTTTTCCCGCAACTTCGCCAAGTTTGGTATAAAGGCTTGTACCGTCTTCTGCCATAAACGACTCTTCGGGTTTTTTTCCTTTAGCAGGATGCTTGTCTAAATATTCTTTGTAATTCCGAAGTACGCTTCTTCGGTAAAGCTGGATGATACCTGTGTTTCCCAGAACGCTTTCCGAAAGGTGTCTTGCCAGAGCGAGTTCCGCCCACATGCACCTGGTATCTTCAGCTAACTCATACTTATCGCTTTCAAAAAGTTCAGCATTGGATGTAAGGATGCCATATGCCTGTTCCATAAGGGCAGTTTCTTCCATTTGCTCCTGCTGTTCGGCTGTCAGGGTCTGTTCTCCGGCGGCTTTTGCGGCATCAGGATGGTTTTTTTGATAATCCGGATGGGCTCGGGCAACTTTTTCATCATAAACAGCATGCTTCCAGAACATATCCTCAAGTTTTTTAGCTATTTTTTTCGGATCTGCTTTCTCGTCTTTCATTATTGCTTCCTGTACTTTCCCGGGAATAGAAGCAAACCACTCGTCTTTGGTCCATTGGGTGGTTTCACCTATTTTAAAAACCGCCCCCATTTCCGCTTCATGTACCATACTTGCGTCGCCTAACGCTCTGGCAGCCTGGATCACGTTGTCAGGATTGACCCCTTGTTCTGCAAATGCTTTTGCGTTTTTCCGTCTCTCTTCCTCACCCGTGATTTCCAATTCAGTTTGGGCATCAACGTATGTCGAAAAATCGGCATGATCTTTTGAGATATGCATTACATTGGTTACGTAATTTTCCGCTCTTTGCCTGGCAACAATCCCGTTTTGTTTTAATACATCCATTAACGCCTGATTGACCCTGTCAGCGAAAGACTGTTTTACAAGTTCGGGTGCAGTTCCGCCCTCTGGAGGGGGCTTTGCTGCCAGGGCAGCAGCTTGATCACGTTTTTGTTGGAAGAAATCCTGTCTTACTTTTTGAGGTGCATGTACTATTCCTGGAGGAGCAACGTCTATCATAGTGTTTTAATGATATAAAATTTGTCGGTTGAAGTAAAGCTATCCCGACTTATTTCCTGAAAAATAATTTGATCTTCCAGCAATTGACTCTTAAAAACCGACTGTGCTATTGTAAAAGTATATGGCAGAAACCCCTCCAGCTCCAAGACCAGCTGAACCGTCGCGGCAACCGCCTGCTGATGCCCTGAAACAGGGTTCAGACCGTCCTGTTCCGCGGGGAAGGAAAAGCCTGATTGACAGAGTGCTACACCGTCCAGATCCGCAAAGCCGATGGCAGGATCATGATGATGTGGCTGACAGAGGCAGGGATCCGGATAGAAAAAAAGAGATGAAGGAATCTGATAACGAGGTTTGCGTGGAAGTTCTTTTGGACCGTTATGAAACCACGATAAATGCAGAGCCTAATGTGCGTGGATTCCCTCAAGCCCAGGAGCTTGATTTATGGTCAAAGTATCTTGTGGAGGAACTGGCAATTGCAGCGGGATTGGATTTTCAGGAGCCAAGAGCAGACGGCGGGGTAAGAAACATTCTGGAAGAATCAGACTCTGAACTAGCAGCTTATATCTACCGTAACAAGGCTAAATTAAATCTTTCACATCTTAGTCCGCAAATGAGATCAGCTGCTTTTTTTGTCATGAAAGGCACTGAATGGGAGTTGTCTTTAGCTTTGGGGAAGAGAGGAGAATTTACTGCAGAGCCTACTGCAGGTACTCATCTGAAAGGCGCTGGAAGAGAAGGATTGAAAACAATGGGACAACTCGCAAAATTAGGTACTCCCTGGCATGATGTGCCTGGACTGGGAAGGGCAGCGCTTGGATTAGGAGATGAGACTGCAGAAGCAGTCAGACAAATATATCAGGATGTAAGTTTAAGTGGTGTAGTCTTTGCCGTCAAAAGATTTTTCAATCCGCGTGAGACCGCTGACGAGACCAGATTTATGGAACAAAGGTTGAGACAAAGACATGTCACATCCTATGAGATGGATTCCCCTGGTTATAAATCCAGATATGCCAAACTCCTAGAAAGTAGTGGCGAGACGGAAATCTATAGAAGGTTATTTGCCGCCCAAAGAGCCTCTATGGTTTATACGGAAGCGGCAACAGGAAAAGGCATCCGTGATCCGGAATATAAGAAATTATACGACATGACGCTGGATGACGATCCGGACAGATTCCTTACAGGAAACAGGTTTAACAGAAGAACTGAGTATGCTTCTTCCTTAAGATCAATTTTAGAGAGAAATTATCCTTATGCCAGAACTTTGAGCGATTTAAGGGAAGAAGACAGAGTTCCCGCACTGATGCAGGCTTTGAGGGAAACCATTACGGTGGTAGCCAAAGAACATGCAGAAGCTGTGATAAAAATGGGTTCGGAAAGGACGTTTTATGAGACGGATGTCGCTGAGGCGAGAGGGAAACTTGCTGCCATAAAAATTAATGAAATTCATTCGCCTGACGAGGAATTAGCTAAGTACGAACAGGAAGCTATAGACAGCTGGACTCCGACTCATGAATCGTACAAATCCAATGACGAAACGTTAACTGCGAAAAATACCTTGAAAGCTCAAAACGGTAAAGCAATTTCTGACTTGGATGAATCCATTTTATCATGGGGTAAAGTTCTTGCAGATCCAACTTCAAGTGCTGGTAATAGAACAACCGCTCAGCAAAGAATTGATAGTCTTACTGAATCTCGAAAAGCGTTAGTGCATACAGATACAACATTAAGCACAGATATTCTCCAGTTTGAAAAAACTTTGGCAGATGCTGAAGCTAAACTAATTGGAGAATTACAAGGTACCTATACTTCTCCTTCCGATTTAGCTGAAATTGTTGCCTTTGTTACAGGCAGCAAAATTTCTGACAAAAGCAAACTTGAAGGATTTATCATTATGAAAAAAGCAGCAGCAGCAGCGAAAAAGAGAGAGGCAGGGAAGGCGACAAAGTTAGAACAGGATTCAGCCAAAGAAAGACAGAAAATCGGCGATAAAGTGTTGGATGTTATTGCCGAAAAACGGGATGAGATTGCGGAAAATTTCATCGGAGCCACCTCTCCTGAATCTATAGCAAAGCTAGGAGATCTCGAAAGGCCGGAGGCTTTTATCAAATACCTTGGGCTTGACAAAGATGCAATCGGCGATGAAAGGGTGCTTCCTCCTCTAAGACTGGCCAGACTGATGTCCTATCACTTAAATATGGATATTGACCCCAACGATATTACTGAGGCGAACTTGGGAGGTTATTGGACTAATATTTACCGTAATTTTTGCGATAACGCGGACGGATATGCCAGGGCAAAAGTAGTCATAGAAATATACAATGACAGATTCAATGCCATCAGAGAAAAACTGGATCCTTTCACAGATGTGCTGCATTACGAGAGACCAAGACAAGTACAGGAACTGATCCCGTTCAGGAAAGATCATGCGGAAGGATTTGAAGCTACACTTGAAAAGCAGGGAATATTCGTAGGCAGGGATGCTGTAGTTGACAAAGTCGGAGGTCTTGCTCTTGTGGCAGTCAACGGCCAAATTACAATGTATAGGGATGAGACTGTGGGTTTGCCGGGTAGTGAACATAGGGAATACAGGGTGATAAACGGGATAAGCGGAGGGGGAGATTTGGGGATAGAAGCAGATGCTACAGGCAATAAAGTTCTCGTGACAAAACCGGGTGAGACCGATGAAATGACTGCAAGAAATACCCTTTTGACCGAATACAGCAGAAGGTCAGTTATGGCAAAATGTTCCGCCTTAACAGCAGGAGCTGCCTTGACCATAGTAGACAGTAACGGGATTAACAGGATAATTACAAAAACTGCTGGTCCTCCTCCTAATGCGCTTATGGTTACAGCCGCGCCGGAGCTGGCGGTTTTAGGGTTACCGGCATTACCTCTTGACCAGTTTGTCACCGCCTCAGCAGCCACGGAATTCAATCTGGAAGAAGGGGGAAAATTAGTATTGGATAAATTTAGGAAAAGAAGTGAGCATTTACATGCTTTATCTCATGAAAAAAGATCAGACAGCAAAGATACAGGTTTCCAGGAACATGTAGTAAGCGTGGATAACGTTCCGGAAGAAATAATATGGGTTCAAGAAGCGCCAAGTTCAACTAATCCTTTCGGAAATGCAGTAGCAATTGAATTTAAAGGAGATCAAGTATATTTTGAACAAAGGTCTTATAACTTGACTGACGCCAAATGGGAACAATCAACTTATGCTATTGTTGGCAGTACAGACGCACGAATATCTCTGAGTGATTTTTTAGCGCTTACAGGTACTGTAGATACGGGAGGATTGAGAATTCAAATGTTGGCCTCGACTTTTGATTTATTAACTCAAATGCCTCCTGAACAAAGAAAGAGATTGGGTTTTCAGAAAGCGGGAACAGACATAAATGTACAGGATTTGCCAAACGGATATAACGGAAGAGCGACAGTTGAGGTTGACGCAGAAGGAGAAATCGTGGTTAACGACGTTTTAGCCGGTATGCCCAGACCTCTTTCAGAGATTCTAAATTTTGCAGTATACGGTAATGATGGTACTGCTGCGCCAAGATACGATCAGTTACCCGTGGTTCCCGCTACTTTATATGACCAGCTTAACCTCCGTCTGCAGGCTGATGTCGGTGCGGAATTTTTGAGAGCTCTTCACAGAAGGAAAACGGGGAAATAAATTAATCCATTAGAGTAGTATTCATGATTCCGGGAAAAAGAGTTTTCTTCAAATAATACTTTTCTTCCCTCTGTTAGGAAAAGTTGAAAAGTGGACACTTGAAACTTCAAAAGTGGACTGATTTATATCCGTATATTGTTGTTCGTCATCTCGAGCGAAGTGAAACGAAGTCGAGAGATCTACCACATTCTATACCTCAGGTTGGAAGATTTCTCCACGCGCTTCGCTCGGTCGAAATGACAAGACGACATTTTCTGTATAGTCCACTTTTCAACTTTAAATGCGTCCAGTTTTCGATTT
>PFMK01000068.1:5311-15652 GCA_002785215.1 Candidatus Gottesmanbacteria bacterium CG_4_10_14_0_8_um_filter_37_24
TATATGTTACCAGAAAGTCCACAAACACCATCACCCGCAGATGCTCTTCCCGCGCCCGCTTCGGATAAAGCGCTTGCAGCTGAAGCGATAGAGCACCAGGCCGAAATCACAGCCCGGGAACCCCAGCAGATTGTAGATCTTATGACAGAAGGGGATGTAGGCAAGAGGCTTGATGTGATCATGGCAGATGGCGAAGGAGTGATAGTCGTAGAGGAGTTAAGAGCCCAAGATCGTTTAAGGGGGCTTGATGCGGAAAGCGCAAAACATCACAAAAAAGGAGAGGGATTGGGTGTATACCGGCCGCTTGTCACCAAAAAGGACGGTAAATTAGCTGTTCTGCCTCAAACAAGCAAAAAAGCGGAAAAAGCACAAGGAGATTTGAACGCGTTACAGAAACGGAAAACCGCCACACAAAGAAGACGGGAGGAAGTAATCAGGCTTAAAGCTAAAAATCCTGAGACTTTCCAATTATACGATTTGCTTGAAAGGGCAATCACAGGTTTTGAAGCGGATGCTCAAACTGCATCTTCTGAGCCGGCCAGGGCTGTAGCTCTTGAGCAGGCTGAAGATGCCAGACTGAGGCAGGAGAAGCTGACTGGAGCAAAAAGGTTGGTAGAATTGGATACCCAGTTAAGAACTCTGGCTGCAGAGCTGGGCCAATCCGGGGAAGCTGCAGGAAGGGAAGTAGGTAGATATGAAGATTGGAGAAAAGAAGAGGCAAAGATGCAACCGGGAGAAGTAAGATGGATGGAGGTCCAGGAAGCAGCCCAACACGTAGAAGAACTTGTCTCCACTAGGGAGTTTCTTGACGAATACCGTACCGAATATGTAGATAAATCTGCAGAAATTGCGGCAGCAAAAGCAAGAGCTGAGGCGAAAAGAGCAGATGCCCAGGCTCATCTTACTGCCGGGCCGGACGAGGATGGAATTGTAAGCGGAACCAGGGCAAGAGTGATGGCAAAAATATTTAAACCTGTGTTGGTAAATGCTGAGAGGGTGATAGCTGCAACCACGCACGAGCAGGAACTTGTCACAAACCCGGCGCTTTTAGCAGATATGGACGGTTGTCCCACCGGATTGCGCTGGGCACTAAGAGTGCTGACCGGTCAAGAACCACCAAGAGTTGATGATGAGGCCAATCCTTTGGTTACTTCCGAAGACGCTTCTAATCTGAGGATAGCCGCAGCTCTACTGGGTCCGGCGGCACGTGATTCGTATACAGTCAGCCAAGTAATTCGTGAGGCCATATTAGCTTCTACAGAAATCCGTCTTTCTGAAGCAGGCGAGGCGCCTGTAGAACCTGCAGTTGAGAGTATGGTTGTTTCGCCATATACAGTAGATCATGATTCAGGCACGTTGTCGGATGAGGAAGTAGCCGGATTGAGTTCTGACATGGTGGCGTTACTTAAACCACATCAGAGAGCGGAGCTGGCTTTCCGCCTGCGTCCGGAACAGGTAGCCACGCTGCCTACGGGAAATGAAACTATTCACGTTATTATTAATTGTGTCTTGCCGGCGGTGATAAAAGCATACACAGAGCAAAATTTTACACAAAGAACAGCATTTTCCGCCCATGATATTCTGGTGACTATTTTGCCAAAAGTGATATTAGGTTTCCCAGATGAACCAAAGAGAAGTTTAAAAGCTGATGAGATGGTGGCTGTGGATGAAGCTATTGCCAATATTGCCAGCCAGCAAGCGGCCGCAGAAGGCCAGGAACTTGACCATAATCCCAAAACACCTCAAAATGAAGCCCTTGTTTCGTTAATAAAAAAAGGGTGAGCGTTCAATAATTGATTCATATGCCAGCAGAAGGAGGAACTATTCAAGTTTCCGGTTTAGACGATCTTTCAGTTGCGAATTTATTTGGCCCAAATTTGCCTGTTCCGGGCCAGCCTTCAGTTGATTTTAGGAACACTCCTGTGGATGCGGCCAGGGTACAGGCATTATTAAGGCCGGGTGTAACTCCTGCGGTTGACAGGCCTCCTGAGCCTGTGGTTTCCGCCCTGCCTCCAAAAGAAAGGACAAGATTAGGAAGGTTGGTTCATGATACTTTGGCAGATGTGGATATTGCAGTTCAAAACATCAGGCACGGTTTACAAGAAACTGGTTGGCAGGGTGTTGCACAAAGGACTTTAGACATGGGTAGAGATATGATAAGTCAGCCGAGAGTCCAATTTGCGGCAAAAGCTCTGGGAGGGATTGCAGCCAAAGAATTTGCAGTACAGGTTTTTAATATACCCAGACCTACGGTTGAGACTGTTACCTCTTTAGCCATTCCGGCTTTGGCAGCAGCCAACAATGTTTTAAGACGATACGAAAGAAGCAGGACGGCAGAAAATCATCCCCGTTTATGGCAGGCGGCCATAAGATTTACCCAGGATGCGATAATCGGCGCTGCGGCAGCCAGGATTGAAGGTGCTGTAGTTTCTACTGCCGGTGTCACACCGCATGCGTACGCCGAATCTTTACAACAGCAAGCTCCTTCCTCCCCTGACGCAGCTCCTCCGCAAACAGGAGGACCGGCGCAGGATGTGGTCTCCGTAAGTCCAGGCCATTTGTCTGCCCATGATGTTTCCGCCACTTGGGATCCTTTAAAAATTCCTGTAGGTTCTCTTCAGGGAGACACTGTTCCACTGCGGTCAGTTATCGTACCAAACCAGGATCTTCATACAGGACCGGCAGCCGTAGCACATCCCAATATGGATTTTGGCGTGGCCGGGGCACAAGTTAATCTGGGTTCAGGCGGAGCCTCTGCCCAAGACGTGTTTGCACAAACCACAGCAGATTCAGCCCAGGTCGGTATACACGGCCCTGCAGAAGCACATATACAAGGAGTACATGTTGATTTACAACATAATGTTGGATTGCATGTGCCCAGATTGGACATAAAAGTACCTGATATCCATGTTCCCCTACCAGGAGGAGCAAAATTTGATCTGACCGGTCCGGGAGTACATGCCGACAATTTGACTGTAGGGTTACAAGGCGTACATGCTGATGTCGGTCCTGCTTCGGCAACCACACAAGGAGCAATGGTAGGTATTGACAGTACTGGTGCGCATATCCAAATCGGTAAAACACACATCCAAACTCCCCATATTGGAGCATCTGTACAAAAAGCCGGCATCCAGGCTGACACTCTTTCCGTTCAAAGACCCGGCCTTGAGGTACATCTTCCCCAAGCCAATGTGGATTTGCACGTTGGGGATGGAGGCCACGCTACTGTTTCCGGTCTTGATGCCTCAGTACAGGGAGCACAAGCCCATATTGAACCGGGTATATTGCATTCAGCCGGCGCCGATGTCCACTTGGGAAAAAGTGGTTTAAGAGTGGATCTTGGTCAAACTACAGGATCTGTTCCTTCCGGAACAGCCAGTGTAGATGATGTAAAATTCCACGCTGATGGTGTGGCAGGAGCTTCCCCTGATATTAGCCTGAAAACTTCAGGTGCAGATGTAACTGTTCCTTCCCGGAAATTTGATACGGGTATTTTAGACTACCAGGGAAAAGACCTAAAAGCTGCCTGGGGACAGCAGGATTTCCAGACGCCGGGGGCCATAGTTGATAACGAAGTGGTTACAGTATCTCCAAGTACTTCCGGAGATACTGCAGTGGCAGTGCCTGCTTCCGACGTGCCACCTCAAGCGCCTATTTCCGGACCTTCACATGGAGAAGTTTTAGGACCTCCTTCGCCTCCTAAGGGTGCTGTTGAAGCAACCGTGGACGTTCCTCAAGTAGCAGTTACACCCGCCGTAGCTCCACCTCAAGCAGAAATACCAGCAGCAGGCACTCCCTCCCCTTCCCCTGACGCAGCCCATCCGCAAACAGGAGGACCGGCGCAGGATGTGCTTAAAGTAGATGTACCTGCAAGTCATGTTGCTCCTTCAGCCGTTCACCAGGCAGTTGCGCCTTCTGTAGAGCTTCACCCGCAGACTACCACTCCCGATCATATCACTATAAATGAAAGAGGGATTTGGGGCGGTTTAGATGATAGTCTGTTTGTAAAAGAGTCAGGTTTAAGCCAGGCAGGACAAAACATCCTTGTTGACGCATATAAAGATGTTTTAGCTCCAAACCACACTGGAATTTTACAACCTCAAGTTATACCAATTACCCCGGAGAATCATACTGAAGCTGCTGACTACATCATCCAAACTGTAGATAGAATCCAGGCATGGTTAAATCTGACTTCGCTAAAGGGAGACAGAGCTGTCGAGGCTTTAGTTGATAACGGGACAGTTACACAAGGCTTCACCTTAGAAGATCTTGACATACTTAGAAAATTAGCAGAAAATTTATTAAAGAAATAGAAAAAAGTTATTATGCCTGATGATATATATACCCTATTTATCGATAAGCTGAAAAAAGACAAAGGGGAAAAAGAGGCTAAAAATTATCTGAACAGCCTTACCAAAATAAGCGCTGTTGATCTGTTTACTACCCTGCTTTCTTTTATGTCTGAAAAAGATATGGAAGAACTGGAAAAAATGTCTGACGATGATATGAAAAAAGAGATGGAAAGAAGATTTAAAGAAAAGACAGGTATTGCTCCATGGGAATTCGTTAAAGGCCTGCAGGACAGAATAGCTGAAGAATACCTGATAAGCGAAACTTAGAAAATCAGCTAAATTTATTTCCTCATTTTTGACTACCTAAACCATTAAGTATTACCATTTATCATAAAACCATGGATAGAATTCTTAGTTATTGTATGTCATTTTGATTCAAATTATGATTCAAAACAAAATGCTTGACAGGTAGTTTATTTTCGTGCAATACTAAATTTATTATGGCAGATGTAGCTCATGGAGAATTACCTCAAGGCGGCGGGCGTCCGGCAGGAGCAGCCGCGCAGGTTGCCAATCCCGCTGAAGGCAGACAGGCAGGCGCAGGAGGAGGAAGACAGCGCGATCAGCAACAGAGAGAACGGGATGAGAGAGGTGTGGCACAAATAGGAGCAGACATAGACGCAGCCAATGCCGCAGAAAGAGCCTACAGGCAGCAACAAGCCCAGCAAAATGAAAACCAAGGACAAAATAGGGCTCTTCAGGCTGAAGCAGGAGGCGAGGAAGAAAGAAGACTGGATTTAGGCAGGCTTCATGAAGGAGTGTTAAATAGAACAATGCTTAGATTCCTCAGGGCCCGGACCATGCCTGCATACGAGGGAGCCAGTGTAGAGGTCAGGAGAAAAAGCTGGTGGAGACGGATTCTCCGGTTACCTTTGATAGGAGCTTTAGTACCCGGTCAATTTGATGCGGCAAAAATCCAGGCAGCTTTGACCGTACCGGCGGGTGCAGGCGCATTTGTTCCTGGTATTGCAGAAGGTGCAAAAATCGTGGCAAAAGGCGTTTTGCAAGGTACATTACCTGTAGCTGCAACTGCTGCAGTCTTGGGTTTCGGGGCAAGAGCTACCATAGACGGAATCAGAGCTGCGGTTTTGAAAAGATCTAGTGTATATTTTCTAGCTGACAGTATCATTAACGAATCCACCAATCACCGCAAGAGCTGGGACAGGAAAGCAGCCTGGGGTACTGTCTTCGGGAACAAGGGAGACGCTGCAGATTTGGCCCAGCTCAGGTATCTAGGGCAGGAATTGGCAAACGCCGATCAGTTGGGTATGGATAAAACCGCCATGAGAAATCTGATCCGTAAGGCTTTCGCTATGAAGCTAGACAGGGAAACCTTGGCCAGAGTGCTTCCTGTCTTCGAACAGCAAAAACTGTCAGACGTGGAACTCGCCCATCTGGCCCAGATTGACCAGACATACGACATAGCCAACCAGATGTTGCAGGGACAATTTACAGCCAGGGAAAGGATGGAATTCATGGAAAATGAACTCCCTGGATATGTCAAGAGACGTGAATTTGTAAACACGCTTAAAGTAATCGGCAAAAGGAGCCTTATTGCAGGTTTTAAGACCAGCATACTCGGATCAGCAGTATCTATCTTCAGAGGTCTTGCCCTTGGAGGAGTGATAGAACGGACAGCGGCCAACCTGTCTACAGCAGCAAACCAGGCATATATTAACACCCAGCAGGCGTTGGGGACCGTACCCGGTTCAGCCAGGACAGCATTGGACAACTTAACTAAAAATTTAACCTGGCCTGATTTGTCGAAACTAGGCCTTACAGCTCCTGTGGCTGCGGCGGTACCAGCAGCAGCTCCATTCATAGGGCCGGTTAGACCACCGGTACCTAAGTGGGGTGATATGTTAAAATTTATAAAATAAATATTTAATTTTAAAAATATGGCATTAACTGATTTAACCAAATACGATTTATTGGACTTACTGGCAGCAAATTTCTATCCTGACGAGAAGAAAGAAGAAATAGTAAGCAGTTATATGAAAGCGTTTGCCGATTATTTGTCTGACAGGGTAGCGGATAGACTTAAAGAGGAAGACGGAGAAAAACTGGCAGAGCTTTTGAGAGACCCATATGTGACTCCGGAGGTAATTGAAAATTTCTACAAAGGCAGGATTCCGGAATATGACATATTATTGCTTGGAGGTACCCTGCTTTTTAAGAAAACCTTCCTTCTGGATTTTTACAAAGAAATGCTTAAGAAGACGAAAGAGGTAGAAGATGCAAGCAATGTTCTTTGGTCTGATATGGTAACGGCTGCAGAGAAGGACGAATGGGGTACAGTTCTGGATTATGCCAAACAAATAGAAGAAAAGTTCCTCCCCTCCCCTCACCCTTCAAAATATCTGGACTGATTTATTTCCTCTCAAACACCTCGTTGCTTTCGGTAATGTATACAGCTAAAATTATTATTATTCTTTGAAAATAACATGAACAAAATATCTGTTTTTACTGATGGTGGGTCCAGGGGTAATCCCGGTCCTGCGGCAATTGGGGTAGTGGTAAAAGCCGAAACAGGTAAAATTCTGGCCACGATTTCCCGAAAGATAGGAGAGGCTACTAACAATGTAGCCGAATACCGGGCTGTATTATCCGCCCTCACCTGGATCAAAGAAAACAAAACTATTGTTTTACAGCAAAACGTTTCACGCATCCAATTTTTTTTGGATTCCACACTGGTGGCAAACCAGTTAAACGGGATATTCAAAGTGAAGGATGGCCGGTTACGGGAGTTTTTACTGACTGCCAGAATTTTGGAGTCGGAAATTGGTCTGGATATCCATTATCAGTATGTTCCCAGGGAAAAAAACTTTGAAGCAGATTTTCTGGTAAATCAGGCTTTTGATAATTAACTCATCTTCTATACTGGATCCGATATATAGTAAAATGAAATCTGTATGGTCAGAAAAAGGCCGGTCTCCACATTCACAGAGACCACTAAACCAATAGCTCTTATCATCGGAGGCGGTACTGTTTCCTCATACCTTATCCATACATTGGAGGACAGGTCGTGCAAGGTGGTCATCCAGGATTCCTACAAGCCGATGATTGGCAAGTTTGATTACATTTTCCAGTTTGGGAATTTCCACTTGGCCAAAGATATACTCTTTAAACATCTACGGGAAAACGGCAAGTATCTTTTTATTGAATTTGAGGAGGAGGAGAAAATAGGCAGTACTGATGATAATAAGATTAGGATAATCCGGGTCGGTGAGATAAATTTTTGGAGCATTCCGGTATTAGTAGATCATATATTAAGAGCCATGTTTTCTCTAGACGGACCAAATATTATGGATATCAGAAAAAAAGCACAGGTAAAAAGGAAAGTACTTCCCAAAAAAAAAGAAACGGTAAAAGAGGAACTATATGGAATCACCGATAAGAAAAATCAAAAGATTCCTACGTTTCCTACCGAAAAAAGCGATAACCATAATGCTGACCACTCTCCCCTGTCCATAAAGAAAGCGACGTCAATGAAAGTTATTGCTACAAAAAGGATTGCACTCTTTTTCCTCTTAGTCGTACTTGTTATTTCACTAGTCGGAGGTAGTTTGTATTTTTATATAAATTCCCTGAAGAAAATCTACACTGATTTCAAAAGCGATCTGGCTTCTTCCAACTGGGCGGCAGTTTCATTGGATATCACACAGGCGGAAAAACATCTCCAAATCGCCAGAAAGATTTACGATTACTCATATAAAATTCTTATCCCTTTCAGAAATACATCTTATTTAAAAGATTTTGACACGATTCTGACAGTTAATGAAGATCTGTTGAAGACGGGTAAGGAAACACTGGTTTTTTTCCAAAAATTCAAGCCCCTCAGTTATTCTGCCTTTTCCGATGATAATAAAATTACTAAGGCTGATTTTGACAGGTCAATTTCCCTTGCCGAAAACCTGACACAAGTCTTAACCGATGCAAGAAAGAAAATGGATGCAACCGCAATCCCCTACTTTCCCAAAGATACTTATGCTTTACTCCTGTCATCTTACCTGGATAAATTATCGGTAGTACACCAGGTTCTTCCCTTCTTTGAGCAGGTCTTAATAACGGACGGAGAAAAAACTTACTTGCTACTTTTTCAGAATAATATGGAGATAAGAGCCACAGGAGGCTTTATCGGATCGATAGGACTATTGATGGTCAAAGACGGCAGTATAAATAAATTAAATATCATGGATGTTTATACAGTTGATGGTCAGTTGAAAGGACATGTAGACCCTCCCCTGCCTATAAAAAAATATCTGTCTCAACCGCATTGGTTTTTACGTGACAGTAATTTTGATCCGGATTTTGCCGCTTCAGCAGTGAAAGCCTACTGGTTTTTGGAGAAAGAATTAGGTCAGAAAGTAGACGGGGTTATCGGAATCAATCTTTTTTTGGCGGAAGACCTGTTAAGAATAATGGGACCTGTTAATTTACCTGATTTTAATAATGAAACGATTAATGCAAATAATTTCTTTTTTAAATCTCAATACTATGTAGAAAAAGATTTTTTTGCAGGTTCGACCAGCAAAAAAGATTATCTGACGGCTGTTTCCAATGCCCTTCAATTAAAATTGGCAGAGGGACAAAATCTGCCATGGCTGGATTTATTAACAGTTCTTAGAAACTCTTTAGAAGAAAAAAAGATTACTTTCTTTTCCAAAGACGATGTCCTTCAGAAAGACATAGAAAAGGCCGGTTGGGCCGGGAGAATGGTAAACGTCAGTTGTGTTGACAATAAGGATCAAAATACTGACGCAGTCAAACCAAGAGAGGTAAGCTTATGTTTACCTGATTATCTGTCTGTAATAGAATCAAATTTCGGGGTTAACAAAGCTAATTATTTTGTAAACAAATCCGTCGCTATTGAGAAAAAGATTAACGATTCCGGTTTGGTGGTGACTATTCTTACCCTGTCATACGAAAACAGCAATATTCCTGAACTTTTCAAAGGCGGGGATTATCATAATTACCTCAGGATTTTTGTACCAAAAGACAGTAAACTCCTTAACGCCACCTTGAATAATATGCCTATTTCTCCTTCGGAGATTGAAGTATCACCATATGAAAACGATAAGACTGTTTTTGCCATGATGGTAAAAATAGCTTCCGGGAACAAAGGAGCGGTGAAGATTTCATATACTCTCCCCTCTTTGTTTACGAAAGATAGCACGTCCTATCAATTTTTTTATCAAAAACAAATGGGTGACAAAAATTCCCCCCTGGTTTTATCTGTCTCTTATCCGGAAAGATATAGTTTAACTCCGGTTAATTTTAATTCAACATCAGGTAACAAGCAGGAGATATTTTATTCTACAGACACGTCCGTAGACAGAATTTTTGCCCTCGAAAACAAGATAAGATAAAGGGTGTAACATCTCAGATTTACGGACACTTTAGCCTCACAGCCTTGTCACCGCGATCCGTCGGTTGGAGGAGTGGCGACCCCGTGCGGCTTCAATGTTTCTTTCATGACGACAGAAGTCAGGAGTTTATAAGGTGTTTGGGTGGGAAAAAGATCCGAGATCAGATAAATAAGTTCGGGGAAATAAGGATTTCCGAAGTTTTTTTGAAACACGGTTGTTAGAGATGAATCGATTGGATTGGTAAGCAAAGGTAATTTGTATAAAGTAAATCTCTCCAATTCCACCCGTCTGGTAAGGTAATCCTCCTTTTTGGCCAGTCTTTCCATCTCCATGGTAATGAGCTTGAAAAATTCCTCTGTATATGATTTGGTTAATCCTCCCTTTTTAATAGTATCCAGTTCTTTTTGCCTGCCAGATATATTGGAGTCGTCTGTCGTTTCTTTCTTATTTTCAAAATGAGAAGAATAAAATTCATTGGAAAGATCTTTCAGTATTTCTTCCTCCTGGTTTTCTATTTTTTGTCCGATTTGTTTTAAACCAAGGTATTTACCCTTAAGACTTTCTCTTATTGCTACAGATAACAAGTATAATCGAGAATTTACTTTAATACTGTTTACGGC
>PFMK01000082.1 GCA_002785215.1 Candidatus Gottesmanbacteria bacterium CG_4_10_14_0_8_um_filter_37_24
ACGGATTATTAAGAAGCAGGGAAAATTATCGCGGATAAGATAATCTGGGGAACCCTATAGGAAATTGGTTCTTGACATAGAACGTCTCGAACTACTTATTAAATAATAAACGGCTCGAATTTTCCCTGTCCGAAGCCTCTGCGGCGCTGGCCGCGAGGGCGGGCGCGGACAGCGCCTGCCCTTCCGATCTCCTTTTGTGCCGGAGAGAGGACTTGAACCTCCAAGGGTTTCCCCACATGGTCCTAAACCATGCGCGCCCGCCTGCCAAAGCCTTGTGCCAGAGGGGAGAGTTGAACTCCCAAGCCTTTTCAGGCACAGGATCCTAAATCCTGCGCGTCTACCAATTTCGCCACTCTGGCGTATAGCGGGCAGGTCTGCCAATTTCGCCACTCCGGCAAAATATATACTATTATAAATTATTTATCCCGCGAAAGCATCAAAATTAAAAGATCGGAGTCTTTTTAAATTGAAATGTTGATGTAGTTGTTTGTCTCAACAGTTTCATTTTCGATTAGATTCATAAAGTGTCTTAACTTTACAGCCCAAGTTGCCGAGGGAGGAGCGTAGACTGGAGCTATCTTTTCAGGAGTATTTAATCCCTTTCTATAGTACTTTTTACCGAGCGTATATGATATTTCAACTATTGCGTTATCATAGCCTTTAAATCTAGTTCTACCATTGTTCCATCCCCAGCAGTTAGCACTTTGGTAAGGAATATGTTTACAGAAAGTAGATTCTACTCCTGCTATTGAAGGAATTACTGTCCAGGGTATATTATTTTCATCAGCTTCCCTTACGATAAGTTCAGAATAAAGGGATAATGAAGAATTGTTTCGTTTAAGAAAGTTTCTTAATTTATATATCCTAACATCATAGTGATCTTCTGCTAAAGTTACTTCAACAGCACCTTTTACTTTTGAGGATGCATATGATATTTTTTCCGATGCATAAGCGTGTTTGAAATTTATAAGGCTTATAACAATAGCAATAATAGATGTGTACAAATACTTATTCATAACAAATTCTACCCATCTTACTCAAGTTTGCAACCGGAATGGTTGTTAAAGATAAAAAATCCCAAAGCCGTTACTACATATGAAATGTGCAACAACCTTAGGATCTAAAGAGGCATTATATCATTATATTATAGGGTTGTCAAGAAGTTTGATTATCTCTTTTCGTACTCACGAATTTTACCGAAAAAATAATTTACAGAATACGACCACTGACCCTTGCTTGGAGGCGCCCATTTGTCTTCAACAAGCGTAGCATTTGTCAAACCATCCTTGTAGTATTTTTCTTTAATCGTTTTAGCGATTTGATCAATAGCATCATTATAAGAATTAAATCTGATTATTTTTGAAGAATAAATTCCGTAACCCCAGCAATTATAAGATCCTTCAGGAATAGATTTACAACCTCCTGATTCCTGCATAGCTATAGCCGGAATCAATCTATAATCCAAACCATATAAATCAGCCTTTTGGACTAAAGTTTCAGAAAATTCTGATAGTGGAGAATTATAATCTTTAAGAAATTTTCTTAAAGCAACTATTCTAATATCTTTTGCAGGGGCAAAGGTAATAAAGGGATTATTAGTTAAATTATTTTGGCTACTGATTATTTCATGGACTATTAACTGGTGATTGGGATCTTTCTCTTTGGATTCTGATTTAATTAAATAAAGAAAGGAATAAATTAATAAAAAAGATGTAATAGGTATCCAAAGGATAGTGAGGCGGATAATTCTCATAGTCTTTGGAATCAGAAAAAAATATAATATATTAAATTGCAATAATTACTTACTATTTCGTATATGCTCTTTCCAAATATTCACCAGTTTCAGGATCAACGGCTATAACATCGCCTTTTTTTATAAATAGCGGAGTCGTCACCTGAACACCCGTTTCTAGGATTACTGTTTTTTTAGCACCGGTTACTGAATTGCCCTTGGTTCCTTCCTCAGCTTCAGTCACCAGCAGTCTTACTTTTTTTGGATATCGCATGCCGACAGCCATAGATTCAAATAGGAGAATTTGATAAATTTCGCCTTCTTTCATAAAGTTAGAGAAATTACCGATGGTTTCCTTTGCTATGTTCATTTGTTCGTAGGAGTTGTTATCCATAAACACGAAAACGTCGTTTTGTTTATATAAATACTGCATTTCATGGACTTCTATCGGGATCTGTAAAGCGGATTCTCCGGACTTGAAAGTAAACTCTTGAGATTTACCAGTTTTGATATTTTTAAGTTTGGTCCTTACAAAAGCAGATCCTTTGCCAGGATTGACAAACTGCATATCAACAATTTGATGAGGTTCGGACTTGAATTCTATAAATATTCCTTTTTGGAAATCTGAAGTATTTATTTTCGCCATATAATCTGACAATTATGACATAATTAATTTTTTGTTTCAATATAAACCTATCGGTTTATTTATACATATCTGAAAAGATCAATGTATCACTTATATTATTTGTATCAAGAAACAGCATAACCAATCTGTCTATGCCAACAGCTATTCCGGAACATCTTGGCAAACCGATTTTTAGTGCCTCTATAAAATTGATGTCAATATTGATTTTAATACTTTTTTCTAATTTGATTTTTTCTGCTTCTTCTCTGAATCTGCGTTTCTGTTCATTATAATCAGTTAATTCACCGTAGCAATCTCCAAGTTCCAAGCCACCGATATATAATTCAAACCTCTCTGATAAGTACGGGTTTTCCGGTTTCCTGCGTGCGAGTGCAGACACTGGTAAAGGATAGTCATAGACGACTACAGGTTCTTCTAAAGTGGCAAGACAAGGTTCTATCTCATTTAGAAAGATCTGGTTAAATAAAGCTTCCCATGTGTCTGTTTCTTTTACATTGTACCCCTTTTTTTCAGCAATTTTTAGTATTTTTTGGTTATTGAAAATATCAGCTGTTTTACTTTTGTTTTTATAAATTGTATCCGCAAATGAGATCTTGGCATATTTGGACATAGCTTCACTTACGCTGATTTTTTTCCAGGGTGGTTTTAAATCTATGAATTTGCCTTGATATTGGATGTAATTACTTGGAGATAAACCCCGATTTTTTCTGACAATATGATTTAAATGTAAAATAAGATTTTCACAATCTCTCAAAATTTTAAAATAATCTGCGTCTATCCTATACCATTCTAGAATAGTAAATTCCGGATTATGCAGATTGCTGCCGGTTTCAGAATTCCGGAAGCTTTTGGTTATTTCAAAACAATTCCCTATACCGGCAACAAGCAATTTCTTGATATATGCTTCAGGAGAAGTAGTCAAATACATTTTTCTAATATTTCGTTTATTTCTGTCTTTAAGGTGAGTTTCAAATACATCCAAATATGATTCCGGTATAACCCAAGGTACTAGAAGTGGAGTTTCAACTTCGTGAAATTTATTTTTAATAAAGAAAAATCTGATTGCCTGGATAATTTTCTCTCTTAGGAAAAATTTATCCCACAGCTTTTTATTTCCAATGAGACGTTGCCAAGCTTTCATATAATAATTTGAAGGAAAAATATAGTTTAAATATTATACATACTGATTAGCGTGACTTACAGTTTTTCTATCCATAACTTTTCTCTTTGTGGCAGAAAGATATTTTTTTCTCAGTCTGATAATTTTTGGGGTGATTTCGATAAGTTCATCTTCGTTTATGAAGTCCAGGGCTTGTTCGATGTCCAGTTTGGTCGGAGGCGTAAGCTGTATGGCTATGTCTGCGGTTTCTGACCTGACATTGGTTTGCTTTTTTGCTTTACAGACGTTTATCTCCACGTCGAGATCATTATTTGATACTCCGGTTATCATTCCTTCGTAAACTTCTTCCGATGGACCGATGAAAAGAATTCCTCTTTTTTGAGCATTTTCAAGGCCGAAAGATAAAGACATTCCACTATGTGTAGCTATTAAAACTCCGTTTCTTTTTAACTCTTTATAAGATATTACGGGAAAATATCCTAAGAAATATGTACTCAACAAGACTGTACCTTTTGTTTTGGTTAGAAGTGAACCTCGAAGTCCAAGCAGGTTTCTGCTGGAAATCTTGAATACCAATCTGGTAGTGTTTTTGATATCGCCGATCATGTTGACCATTTCGGCCTTCCTAATTCCCATTTCTTCGGTAATCACTCCGATAAATTTATTATCAATATCTATCGTAATTTCTTCAAACGGTTCATTCTTTATACCGTTTACCATTTTATATATCACCTGTGGTTTTGATACCTCCAGCTCAAATCCTTCTCTACGCATTGTTTCAAGAAGGATAGCCAGATGCAGTTCACCTCTGCCCGCTACAGTGAAGTTAGCATTTTGAACGCCTTCTTCGATCCTGAGGCCCAGGTTGGTATCCTTTTCGCGAAGTAAGCGGCTTTTTATCTGTGCGCTGCTTACAAATTTGCCGTCTCTTCCTGAAAGAGGACTGGTATTCGGACCGATAGTGATTTTGATAGTTGGATCTTCTGTGGTAATTTTAGGTAAGCTTACAGGATACGAGGGTGTGGTTACTGTTTGTCCGATAGTGAGATCCGGTATACCTGCTATCGCTATGATATCACCGCAAGTAACTTCCTCAGTTTCCTTTCTTTCCAATCCAACACTGGTATATAGTTTTTGACAGATGTATTTACCTAGAATTTTATTAGCTTCAACCAGAACTATTGATTCACCCCTTTTTAATACTCCTTGGTTTACTTTTCCTATACATAGTCTGCCTACATAATTATCATAATCTAATGTTGAGACCAGCATTTGAAATGGTTTATCAGTATTTTTTGAAACGTCCTGAATTACTTTCAAGATAATATCAAATATCGGTGCAAGATCAGCTTTGAGGTTGGTACTGTAGATTTCCGGTAAATTGGTAAAAGCTTTACCGTCCCTACCTACGGCATATATAGTGGAATAATTTAAAGCTGAATCCTGGCTGGCAATATCAAGAAATAGGTTTTCTGTTTCGCGGATAACTTCTTTTACCCTGGCGTCTTTTTTGTCAATTTTATTGATGACCAGAATAATTTTAAGATTATTCTGCATAGCTTTTCTTAAAACAAATTTAGTCTGCGGAAGAGGACCCTCAGAGGCATCAATCAGTAGTAATGCTCCGCTTGCCATGTTTAAAACACGCTCAACTTCTCCGCCAAAATCTGCATGACCCGGCGTATCAATAATGTTTATTTTTGTATTCTTGTAATAAACCGAAGTATTTTTGGATAATATCGTAATCCCCTTTTCCTTTTCTAAGTCGTTGGAATCCATGATAAGTGATTCCCCCATTTCCTTTTGATTATCCCTGAAGGTGTGAGTTTGCTTAAGCATGGCATCCACCAGAGTGGTTTTACCATGGTCTACGTGGGCAATAATGGCAATGTTTCTGATTTGCATAAGTGAAACAAAAAAGACACCCGACAAGTGTCTAGTATTATTATTTTACTATATTTCAATTTATATTACTATACTTGTATTAATTTATTAATTAATTTTTGAAATCATCAATGAGGTAACTGATTTCGTGGAATAATTATGTCAGATAAGTCATCATTAATGCATTATCTTTTCCCAGGGGAACTCGTTTCTTCCAAAGTGCCCGTAACATGCAGTATTCTTATAAATTGGGTGTAACAGGTTAAGGCCATTGACAATTCCGGAAACCGACAAATCTAGTAAATTCCAGGCAAATTTCTCAATTTTCTTCTTATCGATAAGATGAGTGCCAAAAGTCTCAATCGCTCGGACAACAGGCTGTTTTCTACCGATTACATAAGCCACCTGTACTTCACAACGTAAAGACAGATGATGAGCAACTATATTTTTCGCGATAAATCTTGTAGCATATGCTCCACCTCTGTCGACTTTAGTCGGTTCTTTACCGGAAAAACATCCACCACCATGTTTACCCATCCCTCCATAAGTATCCACAATTATTTTTCTTCCTGTAACACCCGTGTCAGAGGCCGGTCCGCCTATCTCCCATCTTCCGGTACCGTTTACAATTAGATTTTTTAAATTACAGTCGAAGCCATACTTAGAGAGAACCGGTTTAACCACAAGATTCAGTAAATCATTTTTTAACTTATTATTGGTGATGGCTGGTTTGTGAGGAACTGCCAAAATTACCCGTTCTACGGCTACAGGTTTACCTTTTTCATAACGTACTTTTACCTGACTTTTTCCATCAGGACGAAGATATGATAATATTTTATTCACCCTGATTTTATCCATCTTTCTTACTAGTGCATGTGCGATCATAATAGGCATGGGCATGAGTTCCGGAGTTTCGGAGGTAGCGTAACCAAACATCATTCCTTGATCACCCGCTCCTCCTCTATCTACTCCTTTGGCGATATCAGGTGACTGTTGGTGAATGAAATTATCAATAGGGGACATGTAGGTAAACTGTAAAAGAGGGTCATCATAATCCAATTTTTTTATTACATCTCTGGCTACTTTTATGATATCAACTTGTGCCTTTGACTTTATTTCCCCGGCCAATGTCAGGTGATTTATAGTAGCTAAGCATTCCACCGCTGTATGGGAATATCTATCCTGTGTAAGACAGGCGTCTAATATCGCATCGGAAATCTGATCGCAGATTTTATCAGGATGTCCTGCTGCCACTGATTCAGAAGAAAAATATCGGTAATCCATAAAAAATCCTCTATTAGAAGAGGACGTAGGGTTTCCTCTAAAAAGGCCTATCTTTTTACTAGAAGCACCCACACCTTAAAGGGTTGCTGGATGAGTTAAGCGAGCTAGAACTCTACTCATCACTCTTGATAGATATTAAACTTTCATAAAGTGTATAAAAAGGTACTGATTTTGTCAAGAGTAACACGATTACTGTTAGTG
>PFMK01000046.1:0-4379 GCA_002785215.1 Candidatus Gottesmanbacteria bacterium CG_4_10_14_0_8_um_filter_37_24
AGGATTTCTGGGATCGTCCTCCGGTATCCCTTTTTCGACTTTACCAACCAAATCGGCACCAACATCAGCAGCCTTAGTGAAAATTCCTCCTCCCACCCGCATGAATAATGCCAAGAGCGCTGCTCCAAAACCATATCCTACTAATACATTAGTAGCCTGTTTGGCAACCATATCATCACCAAGTGATATAAATGAAAAATATGACCACATATATATGATAGAGACTCCAAGAAGTCCCAAGCCTACGACCAGCATGCCATTTACAGTTCCGGCGCTAAATGCAGTCTGCAAAGCGGGATTAAGTCCTTTTATGGCATTATTTGCAGTTCGGACATTTGCCCGTACCGCAATCCACATACCGAAATAGCCTATGAGCGCACTGAAGACCGCTCCCAAAATAAAAGTTACTGCCATACCAAAACCTAGTGTTAAAGCTATAATAATCGCCAGTATAGTCATAAAGACGGCAACAACTTTGAATTGTTGGGATAAATAAGTCATGGCACCTTCTCTTATGGCTTTTCCGATTCTTTGAAGGTCACTGTTTCCTTCCTTCTCTTTCAATACTTTCCTACTTAGGTACAAACCGTATAAAAGAGATAGGATTGCAGTTGCAGGGGCAATAAATAATGCTATCAGTTGAATGTTCATGACTTTATTCCTCCTGAAAAATAATAATTAAATATTATACATCTAAATTTGCTGATTTGGCATGGGTTTGAATAAATCGTTTTCTCGGAAGAACCTCATCACCCATGAGCATGCTAAATGTTTCATCAGCTGTAGCTGCGTCTCCAACGTTAATTTGTTTCAGAGTTCGATTTGCCGGATTCATCGTCGTTTCCCATAATTGATCAGGATTCATCTCTCCTAAACCTTTGTATCGTTGGATTGTGGGTAAAAATTTACTTTTATGCTTGGATAATATTTTTTCTTTCTCATCTTCAGTGTAAACATAACTTATCTCTTTTCCAAACTGGATTTTATATAAAGGCGGCTGGGCGATAAATAAGTGTTTGTTCATTACGATATAAGGTAAATGACGATAGAAAAAAGTGAGAAGAAGAGTCATAATATGCTCGCCGTCTACGTCTGCATCTGTCATAATGATAATTTTATGATAACGCAGCTTTTCAGGATTAAGACTTTCGGCTATACCCATGCCAAGCGCAATGACCAGATTTTTTATCTCTTCAAATTCTAGAATTCTGTCTAGCCTGGCCCTTTCCGTATTTAGAATCTTGCCTCGAAGCGGGAGAATCGCCTGAAATTTTCTGTCACGACCTTGTTTGGCGCTTCCTCCGGCGGAATCTCCTTCGACGATGAAAATTTCAGATACTGCGGGATTTTTGGTTTGGCAGTCAGCCAGTTTACCTGGAAGCGAAGATCCTTCAAGAGCACCCTTCCTGATAATTGCGTCTTTTGCCGCTTTTGCCGCGAGTCTTGCTTTTGCCGCTAAATATACTTTTTCCAGGATTTTTCTTCCTTCGGAGGGGTGTTCTTCAAAATATTCTCCCAAAGCGTCGTTTACGTTTGACTGGACGAATGGTTGCATCTCTGCGTTCCCAAGTTTTGTTTTAGTCTGTCCTTCAAATTGAAGGTTTTGTGAAGGCATTTTGACGTATATTACCGCGGTAAGTCCTTCTCTTGTATCCTCTCCGGTTATAGTTTCATCACCATTTTTGAAGGCACCTATTTTTTTACCATAATCGTTGATAGATCTGGTTAATGCCATTCGAAATCCAGTAAGATGAGTACCACCTTCAATTGTGTTAATAACATTTACATAACTTTCAACATTTTCATTTAATCCATCATTGTATTGTATAGCCACTTGGACTTCGAGATTTTCCTTTTCCTTTTTAAAATATATCGGATCGTGGAGCGGGTTCTTATTTCGGTTTATTGCTTCGACCAATGAGGCGATGCCCCCTTCAAAATAAAAATGGTCTTCAATTTCAGTCCGTTCGTCATACAGATGAAAATATAATCCGGAAACGAGATAAGCTCTTTCCTTTATCTGTTTTCTTACTATAGAATAATCAGACATGATACCCTCTTTAAAAATAGTTTCATCAAGAAGAAAGGTTGAAACAGTACCGTTGCTAATTTGGATTTTTGAAAGTATCCAACTATTATTAAAATGTTCAGATTCATCATTAATTTCAATGACTTTACTGACAGGTTTCCCCTTTTCATATTCCTGAAGATACTTTTTCCCATCTCTTATCACCATGACTTTCATTGATTTCGAAAGAGCGTTTACCACCGAGGCTCCAACACCGTGTAATCCTCCAGATACTTTATAAGCTCTTGAATCAAATTTCCCCCCGGCATGGAGTTTAGTCATGACTATTTCCAGAGCGGATGTTTTGTATTTTGGAACCAGGTCGACAGGGATACCTCTCCCGTCATCGATGACTGTAATATAATTATCTTTGTGGATATATATCCAGACGTTTTTAGCAAATCCAGCCAAGGCTTCATCTACGGAATTGTCGACAATTTCTGTAATGCAATGATGTACTCCCACAAGCCCAGTTGATCCTATGTACATTGCCGGTCTTTTTCTAACGGGATCCAACCCTTCTAAAACTACAATCTGTTCCCCGGTATATTTTCCAGAAGGTGAGGTTGTTTTTCCTGATTTTTTTATATAGGGAGGTATCATTTATAGATTATATATGAAAATATCCTTATTTATCAAGTGTTTTATGAGCAGATTTTGTGGGAAATCCTAACAACAGGATATCTAAGGTAAGTTTATAATTGACATTCTTTTCTATAAGTATTCTGGCTTTATTAATTTTTCTTATTATATCCGCGATTTCTTTGATTGAGATTCTCGATATATATTTATTACTAGTTATAAAAGTACTCAGTAAACTCAATAAATTGTCCGTAAATTCTAAAAACTGTTCTTTGGTGTTTGAGTAATCCTGGGAGATGATGATTCTATCTCCCGGCGAAGAATAAATCAATTTAATAAATATATTTTCTATATCAGAAATTGATTTAATGTTTTGTTTGACCGTTTGAACAAGAGAGACTTTCTGGCATCTGGAAAGCACCGTTGGAAGAATGTTATTTGAATTTAAACAGGATAAAACGATAATGTTATTTACAGGTGGTTCTTCTAAAACTTTTAATAAAGCATTTTGCGCCTCGGTAGTTGCTTTATCCATCTCTCTTAAAATAATTAGTCGTTTTCCGCCCCCATAGGGTTTGAGGTTTAATGATTTTTTTACTTTTCTTATTTCAGCTATACCAATTGAAGGTTCTGGGAGGATTTCGGTGATGTTGATTTTAGAAATACGGTTCTTTACGATAAGACTGTCGACAAAATCATCAATATCGCTTTTATTCTCGGATATAATAATAAAGGTATTCATATTAAGATATATTTTAGCCTTATGTGTTATTGACAATTATACTCAATAAAATAGATAATGAAAACAGATATAATTTAGTATTAACGTGTTTTTTATTATCAAATTTCGTTAATTTCTGCCCATGGATTTCGATCATAAATTATTAGAATATTTAGTTCAGGAAAAACTAATATCACAGCAGGTTGCCGATGAAATCAGGCTTTCCTCAATAAATACAGGTAATTCCTCGTCTGAGATACTTCTGCAGAAACATCTGATAGATGAAGATAAATTACTGGCGGCAAAATCCAAAATTTATCATGTGCCCATGATGTCTCTTGCGGGTAGAGGGATATCTCCTGAGATATTGACATTTATCCCGGAACCGGTTGCAAGAAAATACAAACTTATTCCTTTTGATTTTGATAAGAAAACGAATAAACTTAGCCTGGCATTGACGGATCCTTTAGATTTGCCTCTTTTAGAATTTTTAGAGCTGAAATCTGGAAAATCTATTGTCGCTTATATTTCCAGGGAAGATGAAATATCTTCAAAGATTGATGAAGTGTATTCACAGGGTTTGGCAAGCGAAGTGACTGAAGCTTTGAAAGATACTTCGAGCGGAAGAATAAATACTGTTGACGTTAGTCAGATTTCACAGATTATTAAGGAAGCGCCCATCGCCAAAATAGTATCAACCATCCTGGAATACGCTGTTAAAAGTCGCGCTTCCGATATTCACATAGAACCGCAGGAATCCCGGACAAGAGTACGGTATAGAATTGATGGAATTTTGCATGAAAGGTTAGCGTTACCTAGAACGGTCAACGATGCAGTAGTATCCAGAATAAAGATTCTGTCAGATATGAAAATTGATGAGAGGCGTATTCCTCAGGACGGTAGATTCAATTTTAAAATCGGACCGGATGAGGTAGATCTTCGTGTGTCATCCTTACCTACAGTTCACGGGGAGAAAATTGTCATGAGGCTTTTGAAAAAGACCGGAGG
>PFMK01000046.1:4389-11128 GCA_002785215.1 Candidatus Gottesmanbacteria bacterium CG_4_10_14_0_8_um_filter_37_24
CGCATGGGATTATCCTTGTTACAGGTCCCACTGGATCAGGAAAAACTACCACTTTATATTCCATTCTTTCAAAGCTCAATACTACAAAGGTAAATATCGTAACTCTTGAGGATCCGGTGGAGTATGAAATTGTAGGAATAAATCAGGTTCAAGTCAATCCTTTGGCAGGTCTTACATTTGCTTCAGGATTGCGTTCATTTCTGCGTCAGGACCCCAACATCATACTGGTCGGAGAAATCCGGGACAGAGAGACAGTTGGTCTGGCTATACAAGCTGCCTTAACAGGTCATTTGGTGTTTTCAACCCTTCATACGAACAATGCTGCTACCACTATCCCCAGATTGTTGGATTTAGGTGCTGAACCCTTTTTGATTGTATCCGTGCTTAATGCGATTGAAGCACAAAGAATTGTAAGAAGGGTGTGTGCAACTTGCAAAGAATCATATGTACCCACAGTTGAGATGGTAAATGATTTTAAGACAATTTTAGGAAACCTCTTGCCGGTCAAGGAGAGTGAGATGGCTCTTTATAAAGGTAAAGGATGTAAGGAATGCAATAATACGGGTTATCTGGGCAGAATCGGAATATACGAATCAATATCAATATCCCAAGAGATTGCTAAAATGATATTGGAGAGAAGTACTGCCGAAGATATTGAACGGCAAGCGAAAAAGGAAGGGATGATAACAATGAAACAGGATGGTTATTTGAAAGCTCTGGAAGGCATTACTACCATAGAGGAGGTCCTGCGTGTAGCTCAGGAATAAAAGTTATGAATATTCAAGAATTATTGGAATTGACTATTACCAGAGAGGCTTCAGATTTACATCTGATAGATGCTTCTCCGCCAACTTTAAGAATTCAAGGTACTTTGGTGACTTTGGTTACCTATCCCCTGTTATTTGGCGAAGAAATTGAACAGATGATATTTTCTTTATTGAATTCTACCCAAAAGGAAGTACTTTTGACAAACAGGGAGATTGATTTTTCAACCAACCTGAAAATAAGTGATGATAAGTTATTCAGATTCAGAGTAAATGCCTATTTTCAAAAGGGACATATGTCAGCAGCATTAAGACTGATACCCGATAAAATAAAAACGGTGGATGAATTGAGTTTACCGCCCCTTTTAAACGAATTTGTTAAATTCAGACAGGGGTTTATTCTTCTTACCGGTGGTTCCGGGCAGGGAAAATCTACAACATTGGCTTCGATAATCAACGAAATTAATAAAACCAGAAAAGCGCATATCGTAACAATCGAGGATCCGATAGAATATACTTATCCAAAAGGAAAAGCAATTATTTCTCAAAGAGAAATGTATCAGGATACCCATTCCTGGAGAAATGCCCTGCGAAGTGCATTACGGGAGGATCCAGATGTAGTATATATCGGTGAAATGAGAGATTATGATACAATTTCTTCTGCGCTAACCATAGCCGAAACCGGACATTTAGTCTTCTCTACTCTTCATACAAATTCTGCCGCTCAGACAATTGATAGAATTATTGATACCTTTCCTGCCACTTCAAAAGATCAGATACGCATGCAACTTTCTATGGTTATTTCAGGTATTGTTTCCCAAAGGTTAATACCTACCATAAGAGGTGATAGAATTCCGGTTTGTGAAATTTTAATAGGCACTCCGTCGATTAAGAATATTATAAGAGAAGGAAAAATTCATCTGATAGACAACATAATTCAAACTTCAAAAGATGAAGGTATGATGTTGTTTGAAGATCACTTGAAGGAATTAGTAAATCAAGGAATTGTCGCACATGAAACGGCATTGGAATATGCTTTAAGACCGGATAGATATATGCAACTGCTTAAAGGTTAAATACCGGTTTCTGACAAGGAATTTAACCTAAAATATAAATAACTATCAAAGATCGTTTAAATATATGATTTCCTATAAATATATTGTTAAAGATCAACAAGGAAAAACCATCAAAGGCTTGGTTGAAGCAAATAGCATTAAACAAGCTACCAATCTTCTTCATGAACGGGGTTATTACATTATATCCATGAAGGAAAACGCCTCCGGTAAAATCTCCATAGGGTTTCAGAAAAATGCTGTATCTTTTAACGATGTGGTACATTTCACCAGACAGTTGTCAACGATGGTAACCGCCGGTCTTACTCTCGTTGAATCTCTGTCAATAATTCAGGAACAAATCAGAAAAGCAGCTTTACTTAAGTTGGTTAAGGAAATTCATGACGAGATACAGGGCGGGAAATCATTTGCTGACGCTTTGGAAAAATATCCCAGGGTTTTCCCTCCTGTCTATATGGCTTTAGTGAAAGCTGGAGAGGCATCAGGCAAGCTTGATCAAATACTTACTAGACTTGCTGATAATTTGGAAAAAAGCAGAGATTTCAAAAATAAGCTGAAAGGGGCATTAGTATATCCGATGATAGTCTTATCTGCCATGGTGATTGTGTCAATTGTCGTTATGACAGTGGTTGTACCGAAGTTGACTTCATTATACAAAGAATTCGATGTGGAATTGCCGATCACTACGAAAATACTTATAGGTACTTCAAATTTTCTTATAAATTACTGGTGGGCATTGATTGTCATAGTTATTGTAACCTTTATTATTTACAAGAGATTTAAAGCAACTGATTTTGGAAGACATGTAATTGATAATTTGGCAATTTCACTCCCTGTATTCGGTAATGTGGCTAAAGAAGGGACTATTGTGGAGATAACTAGAACTTTGGCGATATTAATCGACGGGGGTGTACCGATATTAACTTCCCTGGAGATAGCAAAAGAAGCAACCAGTAATATTTTGTATATTGAAGCATTTAATGATGCGGCAAAAAAGGTGGAAAAAGGTGTAAGACTATCAGAGCCGTTATCAGACAGTAAACTGTTTCCTCCCATTCTAGCGCAAATGATAGCGGTAGGTGAACAAACTGGCAAACTCGGGGACTCTTTGTTTAAATTATCCCGCTTTTTTGAATCAGAATCAGAAAACGCTATACGCTCCTTGACAACCATGATTGAGCCACTTATCATGGTAGTATTAGGCTTAGGAGTTGGTTTTATGGTAATGTCAATTATGTTGCCGATTTATTCGTTGACAAGTAAATTTTAAGTTGTTATTAAGTATATAAATTAAGAAATAAAGGAGGTGAGAAGGAACACTAAAATGAGAAAATATTTCGCAAAATTAAATAGCGGTTTTACCATGATTGAGTTATTGATAGTAATAGCAGTGCTAGGTATTCTTGCTGTTGCGGTAATATCTGCTATAAACCCAATTGAACAGATCAATAGGAGCAAAGATACTGGTAGCCGTTCAGATGCAGAGCAATTTATCGGAGGTGTAGATAGATTTTACACGGCAAAAGGTTATTATCCCTGGCAGGATAATCCTACAGACGGTAATGAAAATGCAGCTGCGTGGTTAAATTTAAGCCAAACATCAGATAATGTAGTGAACAAAGTCGAAGAAAATTTGTCAAATTCTACCAGTGAGCTGAAACAATCGTTTAGGACCAGAATTACCCAAACGAATTATAATCCGTTATGGATATATAATCGCGGTACTCAGGGTAACAGTACGTATGTTTGTTTTAAACCCGTTTCAGGTGCCTTCCAAAACGAGGCGTGGGGTAGATGTGCATCCTTACCGTCAGACTTAGACACGGTTAATGCATCAGTATGTAATTCGTCAACTAATGTTTATTCTTGTTTACCGTAATAATTAGTTGCCTTGTTTTTTTTGGAGATCAATAGAGAAGAGTTTGAAGAATAGATGAGTAATAATTATTTTTTGAGAATTCGAATAACGAATAATATATATTTTGGATTGATGGTAAATAATCAGTAGTATCAAGCACAGCTAGTCCAACTGAAGACAATCTAATATTTAAATTCATCGGATAAACCAAACTCGCCCTTTTCAGCCAATACTGACTAAGGGCGATGTTGTTTTTCTCCGAATTTATTTTGGATAGAGCCAGATAATATTTTGGCGAAGCAAACATATTTTTATATATATAATTTTCCAGGATAGTTTGCGCTTCGTTTAATTTTTGATCCGAATATAATAATTTTGCTATTTGGTAATCGATTTCCTGGTTTAAGGGCTCTTGCATATATATGTTTTTGAGATTTGAAATTGCCTGATCTCGCTCCTTTTTTTCGATATTTATCGCCGACAACCAAAGGTATAATTTTGGGTTTAGTAGAAATGTGGGTCTTTGCGATAACCACGATAATATTTTTGTGCCGGAAGAAATATTTTTGTAAAATATCATTTTCTGGCTGTATTTAAACAGAATTCCATCCATAATAACAATAAAAAGTATCAGTACTAAAGGAACTGCAAGAAAATAAGATGATTTTGGCTTTAATATTCTGACTGTCTCTTCCTTCAGGATATATCCTAAAAATAAGAAAAATAATATGGTTAAAGGAAAAACCCTCAAAGAAAATGTGGTAAGATTTCTTACGATAAAGAAAGTACAGGTTATGGCTATTCCAAAAGAAAAGAAATTTCTGTTTCTGTAGCTAATTAACGATCGCTTAATACTTAAAAAAATCAGATATCCAAAAAGTATAAACTGAGCGATAAAGCCTGTTATCCCGACTTCTACAAAGGTTTGGATGAGTTCGTTTGAAGCAAAATCGCTCCAGGTCCAAGGTTTTATTAGATTGGAACGATAATTCATGCCAAAATTCCCAATTCCTATACCTGTTAAGAAATGGGATTTTATTGATTCAAATGAAAATCTTGCCACATCTTCTTTATTGAAAAATAGATATTGATTTAAATATAGCGTGATCTCTTTTGGTAATTTATTTGAGCCAAATGACAACATAATGTTTGGTAAGATTACAGAAAGTACTAGAAGTACTAATAACAAATTTCTTATAATAAGTATTCTTGTTGGTTTCCAATTATTGATAGAAATATTCTTATTACCTAAATCCGGTTTTTTAGGATTAAAAAAGTAATTAAAGATAATCAGACCTAAGATAAGCAAAATATATAATATATTCTCAGTTGTAAGAAACCAGGCTAATAATAAAAGCGACAAACACATGAAAATAATTATTTTGGGAAGATTTTTCTTGGAATCCAAATATAGTGTCAGAATATTTGGTGTAATAAGCATGAAAAAACCGGCAGCAAGCGATGGCCAGTGAAAAGGTTCCAAAAGTGCAATAGTTTTTTGTGAAGGAAATCTGCTTGTGTATTCAAGAAGTCCGATAAGCGCTAAAAAACCGGCCGGAAAACAAAAGATAAACGTCAGATTTTGAAAAGACGTTTCATTTCTTCTAAATATATTGCTTCCTAAAACGACTATTGACAAATAACTAAGTATTTTAATACATTCTATTGTTGTTTGATATGTAAAACCGGTAAAAACTGCTGACATAATGACAGAAAAAAAATATAAAATTAAAATCCGGGAAAATGTCCACGGTATATACAATGGTCGATTTGAGGTATATAAGAAAATAAGCAGTATTATTGAAAGCAGGAAAAGCGGTATGATAAATTCCTGATTCAGATTATAAAAAAGCATTTCTACGGCAAATACACATGCAAGAAGATATTCAATTACTTTTGGTTTATTAAACATGAATCTCTATAGTATAATTTATTGCTATCAACTATTGCAAAGCAGAAATTAATATCATTATGAAAAAAATTCCCATATCAATAGGCGTAATGGCTTATAACGAAGAAAATAATATTGCTTTTCTTCTGGAGTCCATCGAAAAACAGGTATTATCTCAAACGGTAATCCGTGAAATTATCGTCATATCCAGCGGTTCTACAGACAGGACAAATTATATTATCAAAAAATTTATTAATAAAAATGCCAGAATCTCTCTGCTTATCCAAAGGCAGAGAGAAGGTAAGGCTTCAGCTGTCAATCTATTTTTATCTAAAGCTAGAGAAGAAATTATTGTTTTAGTAAGCGCAGACGTATATTTACCAAAATATTCCCTTGAGAATTTGATTGTTCCTTTTAAGGACCATGAAGTAGGCATGGTCGGTTCTCGTCCGATCCCCACAAACAATAAAGATTCTTTAATGGGTTATTGTGCTCATCTTTTATATGATCTTCAGCATTTGGTTTCTCTAAAGGAACCCAGAACAGGTGAAATGATCGGATTCAGAAAGATATTCAAAAAAATACCTAATACTACCGCAGTTGATGAGGCTAGTATTGAACCGTTGATATTAGGCCAGGGATATAATATTGTCTATGCTCCCAAAGCTGTGGTTGTGACAAAAGGGCCTGAGTCACTAAACGATTACATACTGAGAAGAAGAAGAGTATATGCAGGACATCTGAAGACTAAGAATGGATATGGTTATGAGGTGTCTACATTAAACGGGTTTAAGATTATCCCGCTTATTATCAAACAGGCAAATTTATCCTGGCAATTTATTATATATACACCAATTATAATTTTTCTAGAGGTGGTTGGACGGTTATTGGGTTATCTTGACTATAAATTCAATTTGAAAAATCATACAGTATGGACAATTGCCCGCACCACTAAAAAATTATTTCCTGGGTAATCTCATCTATTAATACTCAGTATATAAACTTATGCATACTCACGTTACTCAGTATATACACTGAAACGTTGAATAATACGTTCCAGCATAAACCTTTCTAATCAGCTTTTTCGCAATGAAATACTGGGCTTCGACTGAGCTCAGCCGAATGTCCAAACCTGAGTAAAATGGGCATAGTC
>PFMK01000046.1:11169-11547 GCA_002785215.1 Candidatus Gottesmanbacteria bacterium CG_4_10_14_0_8_um_filter_37_24
AACAAATCCCATATTAAACAAGAATAGGAAAACATCAAAAAAGGTAAATAAACAACTATTGATATTAGGTAATAAACTCTATTTTTTTTGGAAATATTTATCAGATACTCGTTCCATATTATTGAGACTGTTGACGCTACTGATCCTTGTTTTAATAAACATAATAAACTTCCTTGGTCTTTTTGGAGAATATTTTTTATGCCGTATTGTGTGATTCTTTGGAAATCCCGGGGTTCTTCATGTAAAGGCCATAGGAACGGTGCAGATATCAAAATCATCCCTCCCTTTTTCGTCACTCTAAACAACTCTCCAATAAGCGTTAAATAATCTGGATGGTGTTCCAGTACTTGAAATGAAACAGTATTGTCAAAACTGTTA
>PFMK01000046.1:11577-17405 GCA_002785215.1 Candidatus Gottesmanbacteria bacterium CG_4_10_14_0_8_um_filter_37_24
GTAACCGGAAGTTTTTATCATAATTTCTAGAGAAATAATAATCAGGAATACTTCCAATAAATTCCTTATTATTTGAACAGTTTTTATAATCGATACCCTCATATCTTGTAACGTGAGTAAACATATCTTTATATGGTTTATTTCCACAACCAATATCCAACAGCGATCCGCTGAACTGATATCTGTTACATATTTTCTTGATATCCCTTAGAAGATAATATTTTGCGATGAAATGAGGTGAAATGAAAAAATTAGGTCTTATCATTTAGTTTTTTGTAGCAACAATTCTAATCTGACGGCTATAAGTTACCGTACTCCAAATATGACTCAAAAATTTATACAGGACATTCGGAATATATTGATAGTAAAATCTGCTCAGTGGAAGCCATGCTTGGTTTACTATCTCAATTTTGACTAATTTATATCCTGCTTTTGTGAATAGATTTCCTATAAGAAGTGGTGTCCAAGTATATAAATGTTTATTTATATCCCCGGGGGAAAATTTTTTTTGCGTTTGCCAATCATCTATGGGAACAACGCAGATAATGTAACCCTTGTTAATTAATCTGATTTTTAATGATTTCAAAATTTGAAATGGGCTATCTACATGTTCTAAAACATGATGCGAGATGATGGTGTTAAATCTTAAATTCTTAGGCAGATCTTCAATAGCTTTAAAGACTTGAATATTCTTTTCCTCTGCTTCTTTTCTGGCGAGAGGATTAATATCAATTCCAAATTTATCTTTACATTTAATTTTATCAAGCATATATCCGCCTCCGCAGCCAAAATCAAGTACGGTGTCAGATGGTTTTATGTAGTCCAGATACATCCATAAATCGATTAATGCTCCATATAAACCGGCCTTTTTCTGCCACTGAAAATATTTAAGGTTATAGTGGTTTTTATTAAGCATATTTATTTAACAAACAAAGTGTAAATTTTTTTATATATCTCTTCCGTATTGATTTTTGAATGAATATATTTGATGATTTTACGTCTTTCGAATTTCGGGTTAGATATAAATCTTGTAAGCTCATTTATATAAGATTTCAAATCGCTTATCAATAAGCCATTTACATTACTGGCGATCAATTCATTGCACCCGGGGATATCATATGAGAAAACCGGTAGACCGAAAGTCTGTGCCTCCAATATGGTATAAGGAAAATTTTCCCATTTGCTGGTACTTAGGAATATATCATTATTTTTATATATGCTGGCCATATAGTCATTTTTTATATAACCAAAATAGTTGATATTTTTCCATCTTTTTTCTAACAAATATATTTTTTTTTGTAACTCCCCTACTCCGACAATATTCCAAACGATCTTATTTGAAATTTTTGATGTATTATTTACTCTACTTATTATTTGTATCAGATCATCTACTCCTTTTTGTTCAGTCAGGCGGCCTGCCCATAAAATATTTAAATTAGTTTTTTTCCATAAGAAACGATACTTATTCCTCCGGGCTTTGTTTTCAAAATCAGTAAAATCAAACGGGTTATATATTTTACATACATTTCTAAAGCCAAATTTATTTATCAGGAGATTTTTTTCAAAATCATTCAGCACATGATATTTATATGCACCGTTGAGAAAATATTTATAAACCCTAGGATGATAAATATAATTATGTACTTTAGACTGAAAAGACGGTGCCTGAGGATAGTAAAGTGGTGTGTGGAAACCGTAAATTAAACGGCGGATATTCTTTATCCCGACAATGCATTTTATTATAAAAGCCTCAAAGATGTCATTTTTTGCATAGACGATATCCTGTTTGTTAAGTAATGATTTCAACTCAGAAATACTATGAATTTTGAAATAACGAACATCTTTTATCATATTTTCTGTTTCGCTATAACTTTCGTTATATTCCAGTTTTGCGATTTCGTAATTAAGAAAATATATTGAATATAAATGAAGAATTATTTTGGCCAGCTCTTTACTAAAGGTCACGATAGAAATATCCAAGTCAGGATACCTTTTTTTCATATTCGAGGCGGTTTCAATGAAGTATTTGGCAGTTCCCCCGCCATACTCAAGCGGAAGATAGTTAAAATAAGCCACTTTCATATTCAAAGATAAGAGAGTTATAATTGACAGACTGTTATTTTTCATAGTATACACTATCTATGGTTTTAAGAAGTCTGATAGAGAAACATAAGAGTTTTCTGGCCAATTTTTCTGATACCAATAATAAATTTGTTCTGATTTTTTATTCTTGTTTATTCTTGTTTATTTTTTCTTTTTGTTTAGCTTTCATATTCGATCCTGATTTCGGTTGGCATTTGAGATATGGAGAGGAAGTTTTGTTAAATCATAAGATTTTAACCACCGATACGTTTTCACATACATTTACCGGGGACTGCGTTTTGGATTATGAATGGCTTATTGAAGGAATATATTATTTACTTTTTGTAAAATTTTCTTTTCTTGGAATAATATTCACGTTTGGATTTTTGTCCTCCTTTATTTATCTCCTGCCTGCAGTAATTTCCAAGGGCAATCTGTTTGTAAAATTTATTATTATTTTTTGGTCAATATTAGGTACTATTAATATCTTAAAAATAGGAGCCAGACCGCAAAACATCAGTCTGTTATTTTTCTCAATTGTTTATATTCTGCTTTTAAAATATTTTGAGACTTTCAAGATAAAGTATTTGATTCTGCTTCCGTTTATTTTTTTAGTATGGGCCAACGCTCATCCAGCCTACTATTTAGGAATATTTCTCACTTTGTTTTTTATCTTAATAGAAAGTTTATTAACATTTATCCAAACTGTAAAAAGAGAAATTAGCCGTCAGGGGATAATAAAAAATATCAGGGTAATAATACTGTTATCAATTTTTTTAGTGATATCCGTATATATTTCCAATTTTAAGCCCAAAATCGACAATACAGGAGGATTTTCACTGGATTTTGTTAAGGCGAACATTCTACCTTCACCTTTGGCTTCGGAATATTCTGAATCCGGAAAAGTCAGAGTTACTATAGCAGAATGGCTCCCGCCCGTATATTTTGATGTTTCAGGAACGTTTTTTATCCTAGGAATACTTTACTCGATAGGTATGTTTACCGCAATTCCATACTCAAAAAAATACGTCAGATCAATTATGCTTTTACTCATTTTTATTTACTTTTCTACCTTAGCCAGGCGGAATACTCCCTATTTCTTTTTGATATTTATTCCCATCGCTATCGAATACACTTCTTATATCTTAAAATCAAATAAATTGTATAGATACACCAATGTTCTAAATTTAATTTCTATAGTAATGATAGTATGGATTACTTTATCGAACCTACCAAAAAAAACTATTGATTTGGTAAATAAAAGTGCCTCTTTTACTTCCTTTTGTGAAGCAAAAAAATATCCCTGTAAAGCTGTGGAATTCGTTAAGAAAGCAAAACTTAGTGGAAACATGTACAATTTTTATAATTGGGGCGGCTATCTGGTTTGGGATTTGAGGGAATATCCTACATTTATAGATGGCAGGATGCCGTGGGGTAAGGTGTTTGATGAATATCAGGAGGTGATGGATTTGCAGGGTAATTGGAGGGAAATATTAAATAAATATAATGTAAATTTTATGATACTTCCGAGAAGTAAATTCCTGGAGGAAATAGTGAAGATGGATAATAAGTGGGAAGAAGCTTATTCAGATGATATTGCGGTAGTCCTTGTCAGGGAAAAACAACAATGATCTATTATTACTCCATAATTATTTTTTTACTAGGGATATCAATCGGTTCATTTGTTAATGTGTTGATAGACAGGATTCCAAGTGGCGAGTCCATACTGATTGACCGGTCCCATTGTGACAAGTGTCTACATAAATTAAGTTGGTATGATCTGCTGCCGATTTTATCGTTCATATTCTTAAATAGAAAATGCAGATATTGCAGAAGGGTGATTTCCTGGCAGTATCCTTTAGTGGAGGTTATAAACGGACTATTATATTTAATAATCTATTATTTATTCTCCATAAACATTATTCCGGGCAGCTACCCTACCTTGATTTATTTATTTATTCTTTCATCAGGATTATTAGCCGTTTTCATGATCGATCTAAAATATCGCATAATTCCGGATCAAGTGCTTATCGCTATGTTAGCTATTTCAGTAATTTACAAGATGTTTTTCCATGATGGGGATAGTATGCAGATTTTGAACGCTTTTTTATCTGCAGTGATAGTATCATTAATATTTATGTTTTTAGTTATTATAACTAAGGGTAAAGGGATGGGTATGGGTGATGTAAAATTTTCTTTCCTGATGGGGATTTTATTAGGTTATCCTGATATAATTGCAGCTTTCTATCTGTCATTCTTGACAGGTGCGGCTATTTCTATAATACTAATATTGTTGAACAGAAAAAAAATGAAGGAAACAATACCTTTCGGTCCGTTTCTTTCCGCAGCAACTTTAATTACTTTACTCTTTGGACACAATATTATTACATTTTATAAACATATATCAGGTTTCTAAAATTTTCAAAAGAATGGAAAAGTCACGCGGGTTTACCTTAATTGAAATATTGGTAGTTATTGCCATTTTATCGATACTTACCTTATCAATCGGGGGCAATTTTGTAAATTCATTTATAAAGGGAAGAGATTCAAAAAGAAAACAGGATCTTGAATCGATAGCCAAAGCTCTTGAATTGTATTATTATGATTTGAAGGCTTATCCGACCGCTCTTCCGGGGGGAGGTACGCCCTTTATCAATCAATCACATACTTCAGTAATTTACCTTCAGCAAATGCCGTATGACCCCTCTACGCGTAATTCTTATTGTTATACGACTGATACCAGCGGAACTTATTACAAAATTTATGCGAATCTGGAAAATTCCAAAGATTTTAAAGTGTTCCCAACGCCTGCCGATCATCCCTGTAGTGTCACACCGTATAATTACGGTATAGCAAGTACAAACATAACACCATGAAAAAGAAATTGTCCGTTTATACAATCATTTACGAGAATATTTCAGGATATTCGCTGATTGAATTATTGGTGGTAATCGGAATTCTTTCAATAATCGTTTCAATAATTTTTCCCAACTTCATGGCAGCCAGGCAAAGATCCAGAGATACCCAAAGGAAAAGCGATCTTATCCAGATCCAGAAATCAATGGAGTTATTTAAAATGGATCAGACTAATCCCGCCTATCCTTCACCTAGCGCATTTCCCGCGGCGCTTTGTAACGATTGTTGGTCTTCCGGGGCAAACTGTACTGGGAATATCTATATGAAGAAATTTTCTTGTGATCCAGCCGGGTTTGCTCCTACTCCCTATTACTACGATCGGACCGATACTCTAAATTATGATCTTGTAGCCTGTCTGGAGAATCCTGCAGATCCGGATAAGGATCTTACTCCCAATCCGATTTGCACAATTACAAATTCCAGTTATACTGTAAATGAGCCATGAAATTTATTTTCAATAAGTTAAAAGCAATTATTCATTCCGGAAAATCGTATAAATCCAAAGTATCCGGTTTCTCTCTATTAGAGCTTCTGGTGGTGATATCAATTATAGCGGTGCTTCTTGCTCTTGGTATCTCTTCTTTTAATACTGCTCAAAAGAAAGCCAGGGATGCAAAAAGGAAAAACGATGTAAAAGATGTATCCTCTGCCCTGGAGCAATACTACTCTGTCTGCGGATCATTATATCCCACACCTGCTGGGGCAAGTTTCTATACTTCCATAGTCTGCGGAAGTCCCAGCATTTCCATAATGTCGACAGTTCCCAGTGATCCCAGGGCCACACCTTATTTCTGTCCTACACCAGTATCCACCAACTGCAGTTCCGGAAA
>PFMK01000072.1:0-6870 GCA_002785215.1 Candidatus Gottesmanbacteria bacterium CG_4_10_14_0_8_um_filter_37_24
GCTACGTATCCCACCATCGTCACACCCGCATTTCTCAAAACCTGCATGTTGTTTTTGTAATTTGAGTCGGGATTAGAGGTAGAGCATACACCCGGTCCGCTATGGGGATTTACTATGGCTACAACAGGTATATTCTGAATTTTTTGGGTATCAGCTATTTTCTGCCAGTCAGGATTAGGGTTGCCCGCAGGATAGATATAAAGAGGGAGGAGAATTCCCAGTTGAGAAAAGCTGGTTTGTCCTAAGATAGCAGGGTTTGAGTGGTTCACTTTTTTTGTCAATAATTGAGATTTATTGCTTGGAGAGTTGGTATAGATCAGGCTAATAATGTTAATTATTACGATTACCACATAGGCAAAGTAGGTAACGCTAAGATAGTTTATGGAAAATCTGATTTTTCCGGGTTTCATGATCATAACACTTCACGGGTATGTGGTAATTATAACAACAGCAGGATTAGTCTATTCATTCAATCTTTCCTTGATTTTTCTTAATACGCGTATCTTCTCCATATTTCAAAATCAACTAAGTCTATGCGGTGTGTCTTGTCTGTATTACTGCAGTCAAAGTCAACCTTACCTTTATCTTCTTCTGACACAAAAGTATTATTGACAATCTTTTTAAAAATATCTTCCCATAGCAGGTAGTCATCGTTGTTTACCGTATTATCACAGTTGGCATTGCCTCTGTTTTTTGTTATCTTTCCGGAAGAACAGGAAGTACATGAAAGGGGAATACTACCAGTTGGTGTTGGTGTCAGAGTAGTATTAGGGTTAGGAGTAATAGTAGGGTTAGGATAACTGGTAGGAACAGGTGGGGGTGGTACAGGTGCGTCCGCCTGGCTGAAAACATAATTGAGGTATCCGGGACAGAAACCCACACCATAAGCGGAGACATTTATCTCAGAATTGACACAGTTTTGGGTATTATCATTGGGGTTGAAGTAATATTCATTGCCCAGTTTGCCGTTAGTGCGCGTTTGAAGACTGTTTGTATCAAAATATGAGTTTTGCATGCAAAGAAAACTGCTTTTATCTTCCAAAATTCCTTTCCTGATAGCTTGGGCTATGGCAATCCTTCCTATTTCCTCGCCGTTTAAAGGAGTATGGTTGCATTCAGGAGGTTTTTGTGTTGCCATTTCATCGCACCATAATTGAGAGTTGGCAGTTTTTTTAAAATAAGTACGACTGGAAGAATAGGGAGCTACAGGTTCATAACCGTGTTTGGTGGTGGTGCCGAAGATGTTGAAACCCATTGTATTGTTTTTGACATGATTAGGTCCCCATCCGTTCCATTTAAACCAGATACGGCTTCCATAAGTATTATTCATCCATTTTTTCAAAATAGTATTTGTTCTACCACTGTGTGACAGTCCAGAACCATCCTGCCAAACCAAGGGCAAATTTGTACCTCCGGAATTGAAAATTTCGATTTCTTTACTAATCAACTCCTTGAGAGCTTGAATATAATAATCATCAAAAACATAGCATGCTCTTCCATTTTCAGTCGGACAGTTTAAACTGTCACACAATATCGGATCATTGCCCGGTATGATATTTCTCGGGTCGCAATTGCTCCGGCTGGCGATATATTGGGGTGTTTTTCCTTTAATTCTGCCCATGGATTGGATGACAGGGCAATCTGGATTGATAATATCGGGAAGACAATCTTTTTCCCAGAAATCACAATCTGCCACGATGTAATGTTCGCCGAAATTGCCTCCCGAATGGATGTTGAAAGCCTCGATCGTACCGTTTTGAATGTCATTCTGGAATTCATCCCGGAGTGCTTTTACAGCCTTAAGATAATACTGTTGGAACTTCGGATCCCAGACTGCGGCGATTTTTTTAGGTAATTTGACATATTCTTTGGAATTTTCCACATACCTTATGGCTTCACTTTGGTCAATTAAATCAGGATTATTCCAATAGGGTTCTATGGTGCTCCATTCATATTTGAGGAAATCATTTCCGCATAGGGAAAACACTCCGGTTTCCACACCGGAATCAATCGCCCATTTAGGCACGTTATGTTCTTTATTATTTTTTGAAGCTACCTGTAGCTCAAGCCATATTTTTTTGCCGGCGTTTTTAGCTTGGATTATTTCTTCTTTTTGAAGGGTAAAGTCAAATATACCCGGTTGTTTTTCAACAGCCGCCCATCCGTCACCTTTTGTGAGATTAAAATATATTCCGGCTGAATATCCCCATCCAACCCCCGGATTGGAATTGAAAGGAGATGTTAACGAATGGCATTGTCCCAGTCCGGGAGACTGAGAAGCAGAAGCATTCACTTTTTTGATGTATGTAGATAAAATACAGACGGAAAATAAAGAAATTATCGAGAATATAAATATTTTAAGTTTCATTTTGCCCTTTTTTTCTTACCTGCAAGGGTAAATTATTAATCCTATCTTATCTTATTATATTCCCCAAAGGATTAAAATGCGTTCCTTCTCCAAGCTTCATAATCAACCAGGTCTATGCGGTGTATACTGTCAGTATCTTGGCAGTCAAAATCGACTTTGCTTTTATCTTCTTCTGACACAAATATATTATTGACTGTCTTTATATAAGTCTCTTCCCATAACAGGTAGTCATCGTTATTTACAGTACTGTCACAGTTGGCATTGCCTTTAGCCTTTTCAATTTTCCCGGATGGACAAGTTTGGCAAACAGGGGGAGTTTGTGTCCGTGTGATTGTAGGAGCAGGTTTGTTTGGGTTTTCTTCCGGGGAGGGAGTAGGGGAAGCAGGAGTCATGGTAGAGGTAGGAGAAGGATCATCTGATAAGTCAGCCACTTTTGAAATGGGACTTGCTGAGGATAAAATACCCTTTCCGCTTATTGTCAGGTTTTTCCCCTTATATATAAGATATTTGCTTATGACATTTCCGGAATTATCTAAAATAAGGAGTTTAGCATCAGTGGTAATATTATCATACGTATAAAGGCTTTCTGTCTCGTTATACAAGATCAAATTATTCTTTCCTGAGTTGCTGATAGTTAACACCAGGGGATTATTCTCTTTGACTATATTAATTGTGATGTTTTGGTTGTCGCCGGATTTCCCGGGAAAAAGCAGGGTCAGGAATTGGCCCTTTGTCACTCCGGTCTGGGTCACTTGCAGGGCCCTGTCGTTTCTTTTTTCCTGGGACGGAAGGAGAGTCTGGCTAAAAGTTCCGGGAGTGATAAAGACCATTTTCATATAAGTATTGTTTTTCCTGAAGTAAAAAGGGCTGGCAGTAGTCCCATTGCCTTGGATGTCGGCAGCATCTTTGGGAATATATGCCTGCCAAGTGTAGGTTTGGGGAGAATTATTTTTATTGAACTCATCGAGCATGACAAAATACGGTTGAGGGGAAAATTGTTTCAAAAGCGCGATGGTACGGTCTGCCTGGACGATCGGTGTGACATTAGCTTCCGTGGCGTTCCCGTAATAATAATTGGGCAGATTTTGACTACTGAAACAGACATGGGGATACCTGCTGTCGCTTGATATAAAATCTGCTTTTCCATCCGTAAAAAAATCGGTAAATTTTCCCAGAGAAGAAGCAGCACCGGTTACAAAATCACTGGTAGGACAATCGCCATTCCAAGCATCTTTGTTTATGAGGATGGTATTATGCTGGTTTAGATTACCCCGCTGGGGATCGTCATAGGTCCAGTAGTTTTCCGAAGTAATCAATTTTTCCCCGAAAGCGGAAAGCAAAAAGTGGTTCGGGTCGTATCTCTGGTGATTCTGCCAGCGCCACCTGTTTACCAGCCACAAAGTGATGTTGTTGGTATCCATCCATCCTGTTCGAAGAACCGCCATTCCTCCGGGATTTGGGGTGTAACCTTGAGTAAAACCCTGTAAACTTGGGAAAATTTTGGACTCTGCAAAACTGGAAAGATTATCCGGGTTAGAAGCGGTAACATCCTGAGGATAGTAAAGGACCATGCCCAAGTAGTCCAGCTCTTTGAAATTATAGACATAATCATTTTGGTTTGCTCCCGTTCCCCTGATCTGGTTCCAGGTCCAGAGGTAACCGGGGATTTTCAGGTCTCCGGTCTTTTTATTATCCTGCAAAATATAAAAATTCTCACCGTTTATCATCGTGCCTCCGTTATCCCCGTAGTTGGGATATTTTTTATCAGACATCAGGGCGTAAGTCACAAACTCCCACATTTTGGAAATAGTTTTGTTCCTGACCAGATTTTCACTGTGAGTTTTTTCGTAAGCAGCGGCAAATAGAATAGCCGGTCCCGATCCGTAATACTGGTAAAAATTCCCTTCGACGTATTCACCTCCGGTGTTGTAGGAACTATTGAAATAAAAGTTCGTAAGTGCGGATTTAGTGAAGTTTACCCAAGTTTGAGCTTGGCTGTATTCATCTTCCAAAGTCAAACCAATAAGTCCCAAACAACCGATAGATCCGGTATTAAAATTATGATCGGCTTCATAGGGGGTATTTTTGTATCTTTCGTAAAGTCCGTTACCCCAGTCAATCAGTACTGATCTGGCATCAGATTTCTGCCTGTCGGATAAATCAGGATAAAGGAAATCATAACCCAAAGCAATGCTGCTGCAGGGTATGGCAACGCCATAATTTTTACCCTGGGGATCCAGCTGGAAATCGAACCGGTCGGGTTCGGTGGTGTATCTGACAAAAGAAGAGATGGCTGCCTGTTTGGAATTGGCATTACCGCCTATGCGGAAATGAAAACTGTTTTCGATAATATCCCTGACCCAGTAATATGGAGGAGTTTGATCGCCCCAGGAGGTATTGGCCATTTTATCGAAAGCAAGCTTCACTGGCCCGCCCTGGTTTACTCTGTTTTGGATGTTTCCGATTTCACTAGTGGTGAAAAAGAGATAAGGATGTTCCCTGACAGCATAGGCAGGCTTAGCCTTGAGAAAAAGGTAGGACAGCAGAAAGAAAAAGATCAAAATTATTATTTTTACTCGGCAGATATTCATAATACCTTACTTGAAACCTCCGAGCGTAAGCTCGTGGGTTAGTTTTATATCTTATGTTGATTCTAGTTTAATATGTTTTTGGCTAATTTGTATAGATTGTTATTAATATCGGTATTAATAATAACAGTAGTTACGCAGTGTGTCATTGCGAGGAGCGCAGCGACGCGGCAATCTCATATATATTTAGAATCGGGATTGCTTCGCTTTCGGCTCGCAATGACAAGCTAACTGGAAATAGATTGCGTAAGTCCTGTAATATAAGGGGAGAGCCGTCAATTATTATAGGGCGTGGATAATTTATCCACATACTAACCTGTAGTAAAGTTTTCACGATTTATATAGGATACTTATTTTGGGTAAATTGGAAAAAAGGAGTATAATAGTATGGTAATAAATAGGGAGAATTCATATGGATATTCACCGTAGCGTTGAACAGTATGGAGCAGCCGGAAAAGAGCAATTGAACGATTTTGGCGATTCCGATTTCACCATGGGTGATTTATTGGAAATTCATCATAACTATTTAGCTACAGGTACTCCAGCCACGTGGGATGGTGATGATCAAATGTTTCTTGCTCCTGATTCATCAGATGATCTTCCAGAAACAAGAATTGATCCAAGAAATGCAGTTGTTGAAATTTACGGTGCTCCTGTCAGAAGATACCCGCCTCAATTAAGGGTATTCCGCGGGGGAAGAGTTTGACTTGTCACCAAAGAGGGGCACACCTCCATTAGATCCAATTTTTTATTTTGAAGAAAATTAGCATGCTGGTGACTATACTGAACATAAAAAGGCCGATTATAAAAATGGCTAGAGGATGGTCAGCCAGCGGTAGATTTGCTAAATTCATACCGTAGATACCGGAAAGCAGGGTGAGAGGTAGAAGAATAACAGAAAAAACTGTAAGCACTTTTATGGTCTCATTCGTTTTATATGATACATAGCTTTCAAAATTCGAGGACAGGTTGCCTGAAAGCTCGTTGATGTCTTCCAAGCGGTCCCAGATCTTTTTCAGATGGTCGGTAATATTGGTAAAATAGGTCTTCAGTTCCTTATCCATCAGTGGATGATGAATTTCATTGATAGTCAAAAAAGCATTCATCTCAGGTCTGATAAAAGTCTGGAAAACGATTACATTCCTTCGGAGGAATGACAGATTCTCCACGACATTTTTGGGTGACTTGGTATAGACTTCCTTGTCTATAAGCTCCAGTCCCTTATCGATCTGGTCTAGAAGCGGGAAGATGGAATCAACCAGATTGTCTATAAGGCGATAAAGTAAAAAGCCTGCCCCTTTTTCAAAAAATTCAACCCGCTCTTTCTTTTTGTTGCATAAATTCTTAACCATTTTATCAAAAGGCAGGAAAGGATGGTGTTTCACAGCGATGACATCATTTTTTGCCAGGAAGAGGTCGAGTTCATTTGACTCGATTTTATGGGTTTCGTGATTGAAATGGGGGAAATGAAGGACAAGAAAGATATAGTTTTCCTCAATATCAATTTTTGGCCTCTGGAGGGTAGAGGAGACATCTTCAAGATGGATAGGATGGAAGTTATACTTTTTTTTCAAATATAAGATATCCTTTTTTCCGGGATTGTTAAGCACAATAAGCTGGTTATCCATGTGATGTATCTTATGGATATGTCTTTCTTTCTTCTTTCCCTCGATGATGGGCCCCGGATGGATAATTCTGCTCATTTTTAATAATGGAGGCGTATGGCTCACGAAATGGAAAAAGTCTTTGTGGGTATTCATATATAAATTTTAGTCTTATCAGGATAATGAAGTCAACCTTTAGAGAGAGATGTGGTAATAAAAATCTTAAGATAATTTATCCGCCTTCGCAGAAAACCACGAGTGTAAACTCGTGGATGAATGCGATATTGCGGATACCCTGAGCGAATCCTGA
>PFMK01000072.1:6899-10413 GCA_002785215.1 Candidatus Gottesmanbacteria bacterium CG_4_10_14_0_8_um_filter_37_24
GCTTCATATCTCTATGAGGAAGTTTAATGATATTCAGGATTTATAATTTACTTACCTGTAGGAAATCAAGCTCGACAGGAGTTTCGCGGCCGAAGATGGATACCAGTACTTTCACTTTACCTTTAGCCTCATCTATGGATTCTACAGTACCCAGGAAATCAGCAAATGGACCGTCGACAATTTTTACCGCTTCGTTAACAGTGAATTTAGCCTTGAACCTGGGTGCCTCGAGTCTCATGAACTTCATGATAGCCTCGACTTCCTTATCTGAGATTGGGGTGGGTTTGTTCCCCATACCGACAAAGGCGGTAACACCTGCGGTGGTTCTGACGGTCAGCCAGGAGGTGTCATCAAGGATCATGCGAACCAGCATGTAACCCGGGAAAATTTTTTCTTTGGACTCTTCTTTCTTGCCGTGTCTTACCTGCACGATATTCTTGGTCGGTACCACGACCTCAAATATCTTGTCGGCCAGATTCATAGTCTCGATCCTTTGCTTGAGGGCTTGCGAGGCTTTGTTTTCATGGCCTGAATAAGTATGAACGACGTACCATTTGCCCTTAAAGGCATTTTCGTCAATCTTGGCGGTGGGGGGGGACGCAGGAATTTGTTCTGCTGGAGTTGCCACCTCCGGTGGGGTTGTTTCTTTTTTCTCTTCTTTGGCTTTTTCAATAGGTGTTTGTTTGGTCATGTTATCTCCCTATGAGAAAATCAGTAAATTTGGTAAATGCGAAATCCAGTCCGCCGATATACATGCCTATGCCGATTGATACTACTACTACAATAACAGTTAATTTTATCACTTCTTCTTTGGTAGGCCAAGCCACTTTCAGAAGCTCCGCTCTGACCTCTTTCAGGAAAGCAAGCGGTTTTCCGGAAAAATCAGGCATCATCGGCTTGGGTAGTTCTGGCATATTTATATTATACTATTTTACAGTGTTCTTAGATCTGATAAAACAAACCCTTACCCAATATTGTGGGTAAGGGAACACCTGTTCTTTTTAAGTTTATCATAAATTATGTTGACTTGTAAAGGCTGGTTCGTTATGATAGAGAAGTTCAGAAATAAACGTAAACAAGCTAGAACCAGTAACAAAATCTATAGTTTCGAGTCATCCTGATCCCGAGTTTTTCGAGGGAGAAGGATCTAGCGAAGCGTTCCTTCGGAACTAGATTCTTCACGCCGCTTCGCTTTGTTCAGAATGACATTGTAGGGTTATTATATAAGTTATAAGCGACTCTGTTATGAAACGAAATTCAACAAAAATCCGCAAAGCAGTCATCCCAGCCGCTGGGTCCCTCCTTCGCTCAGGTTCGTCTCGAGGCTTACAGCCACGCAGCCGAAACTTCGCTTCGGCGGGCGAGCTGATATAATAGTCAATACTTAATATGAAACGTAACTCTACTAAAATAAGGAAAGCAGTCATCCCAGCCGCAGGGTTCGGTACCCGGTTTCTTCCCCAGACCAAGGCTATGCCGAAAGAAATGCTGCCGATTGTCGACAAACCGGTCATCCAGTATGTGGTAGAGGAAATAGTAGCTTCAGGCATTACAGATATAGTTATGATTACCGGTTGGCATAAAAGATCGATTGAAGACCATTTCGATTATCCGTTTGAGCTAGAGAAAAGATTGGAGGAAGCGGGGAAAGAAAAAGAACTGGCTGAGGTGAGGAGGATTGCCGATATGGCTAATTTCATCTATGTGAGGCAGAAAGGGCCGTATGGTAACGCCACGCCTGTGATGTGTGCCAGAAGTGTGATAGGTGACGAACCTTTTGCCGTGATCTGGGGGGATGAATTCATCTATGCCCAGCCTCCAAGACTGAAGCAGATGATAGATGTGTATGAAGAATACGGATCGCCAGTGATTTCAGGCGTCAGGATAGAAGAAAAAAAGGACTTGAAAAGGTATGGTATAGCCAGGATCAATCATATAAAAGACAATGTCTACCAGATTCTGGAGATTGTGGAAAAGCCGGAACCGGAAAAGGCTCCTTCCAATCTGGCGACACACGGGGCATACATCCTGCCTCCGGAGATATTTCCGATTATCGAAAACCTGAAGCCCTCCAGAAGTGGGGAATTATGGCTGTCTGAAGCAGTGGATCAGCTTATTAAGATAGAGAAAGTATTAGCTTGCGAAATCCAAAACGGGAAATACTATGATACGGGGAATAAATTCGAATATCTGAAAACAGTGATAGAATTTGCCCTCAAGCATCCGGACATAAACGTAGATCTCCGTAATTACCTCAAAGGACTGAAATTATAAGTTAATGTTTATTAAATATTATCTTCTTACTCCGTTACCATTTGAACCTGATGCTTCGGCGAGAGTTTGAGCGTTTGATAAATTATCTAAATTAGGTTGTCCCTCTCCAGCAAGTTGTGTAGGTGTCAATCCAGCTGCAATAGTTTCGAAGGATATTGCTGGACCTAGATTTTGCCAAAGTTCTGGGTTCATTACTCTGACTAACTCCCACATGTCATATGAAAAAGGAGTAGGAGTTTCTGGTATGACAGGTGAGTGTGATGTAGTAACTGCTTCTCTTATATTTCTCACAACCTTTCTTGGCAGATTAGAGGGATGCACGGTATGACCCTTATATATTGTATCATGACAGGCAATACATCATCGTGATGCATATCAGGAGGAAATCAAAACCGGTAAATTTCCGATAGTTTTATCCGTAAATTAGGATTTATAATATATCCATGCTTCCTGATTTATCTTTTGAAAAAAAACTGTGGGATAGGGGATATTCACTTATCATCGGGGTAGATGAAGTAGGGAGAGGATCTCTTGCCGGGCCGGTAGTGGCAGGAGCCTGTGCCTTGAGAATTGAGAATCATGAATCAAGAATTATGGATCGTGATTTTGATAATAAAAACGAAAAAGATAACAATATCCATGATTCATGCTTCATGATTCCTGATTCAATATTAAAACTCGGCATCAATGATTCCAAGAAACTATCGAAAAAAAGACGGGAAGAAATTGATCCTGAAATCAAAAAATATTTCTATTGGGCAGTGGGGGAGGCGGATGTGGGAGTAATAAACAGATTTGGGATAAAGCCAGCGACAGAGAAAGCGATGAGACAGGCCATAATCAAACTTCTTTATCAGGTATTGGACACGGAAGATAAAATTACCAGTAAGACCGCTCTTTCAAGGACAGCTATAGAGAACATGAGGCCATTTCTCCTCCTTGATGCATTCCAGGTGAAATACATACCCATTATCGGTCTTGCCTGCCAGCAGGCGATTGTGAAGGGAGACGAGAAAAGCATTACCATAGCCGCTGCCTCAGTAGTGGCCAAAGTTTACAGAGATAACCTCATGAGGAATCTGTCAGTGGAAAATCCGGATTACGGATGGGCCAAAAACAAAGGATACGGTACGAAGGATCATATATTGGCCATCAGGAAACACACGGCCATGTGCTGGCCGAGGCCAAACTCCGGCAGGACAACTAATGCGATTATTGTTTGCATTTTCCTCCTCGATTG
>PFMK01000109.1 GCA_002785215.1 Candidatus Gottesmanbacteria bacterium CG_4_10_14_0_8_um_filter_37_24
CAATTACCGGAGGCCACATTCATCACTTCGTTATGTGTCGCCCGTAACATTCATAAACAGTTGGAGTCCGAAAAGTGGGTGACCTATACAACGCATCCCATACCCGATGAAAATTTGTTAAAATGTTCTACATGAAAGATTACTCCACTCATTTTGTCAGAAATATTGAAAGTAAATCCTCTAAAGGAAATTACAAAGTTTTTATTTTACTCTTTATATTTATTGTAACTTTTATTTATTTAATTTTAACCAAGTTTCCTCTCTTGTCGCACTCATCAACTAATAATTCCGTCTCCAGTCATGTTCCTCCCATTTCTACTGAAGTTTCCCAAACTAAAAGTAATAACCCTTCAAAAGTAGAGCTTTTACCCAGGATTGAAAAAGAAATCGGGGGCTTGGGGGGTACTTTCAGTGTGTATCTTTACGATATCAACAATAATGTCGAAATTGGCCTAGATGAAAATATGGTGTTGACGGCTGCTTCCGTAAATAAAATTCCCATTTTAGCTGCTTTATATAATCTAGCTGGAAAAGGTGAGATAGATTTGGAAAAGGTCATTGTGATTCAGCCTGGCGACGTTCAGGATTACGGTACCGGTAGTATACGCTATGATCCTCCCAGATCTTCATATTCCATCAAAACTTTAGCAAGACTGATGATGGAAAAATCAGACAATACAGCGGCGTATATTCTGGGATCACATATTGTGGGACTCAAAAAAATCCAGAATCTTGTTAATTCCTGGGATTTGACCCAGACGGACATGGTGGAAAATAAATCATCAGTGAAGGATATGTCAATATTGATGATTAAGATGTATCACGGTGAGATTACCACACCACCGCTTACTACAGAAATGATGGGTTTCATGGATAAAAGCGACTTTGACGATAGAATTCCAGCCGGTCTTCCGGAAAATGTGAAGTTTTACCACAAAACTGGTGATGAAATCGGCAAAATTCATGATGCAGGAATAATAGACTTGAAAAACCGGCCCTACTTTTTAGGAGTATTTACCACAGACATGAAAGATGAAGTGAAAACGAAAAAGGCGATAGCTAATATCTCAAAGATAGTTTTCGAATATATGACCGGTTTATGAGTGTAAGACAGGCGGAATAACCTGCGACACCGGTTCTGGTTGATAAGATTCTCCGTTTTTGGATTTTAAAGGTCTGGTTAAAGCGGTTCTCAGTACCTGTTCCAGGAAATCTACAAAAACAAATTTCAAATCATCCAGAATATATTTCGGAATATCCTCTAAATCTTTTTTATTGTTTTTAGGTAATATGACTGTTCTGATCTTGGCTCTATGAGCAGCTACCACCTTTTCCTTCACTCCGCCAATTTCAAGCACTCTGCCTCTTAAGGTAATTTCGCCGGTCATCGCTATGTCCTTCTTCACCGGTATTTTTGTCAGTGCGGAAACCAGGGCTGTAGTTATTGCCGCTCCTGCTGAAGGCCCGTCTTTTGGTACGGCACCTTCCGGCACGTGTACGTGAATATCAACGTTCTGATAAAATTTCTCACTAAGTCCAAATGTAGTAGCTTTTGAACGGACAAAGGATAATGCTGCTTTACATGATTCCTGCATAACCTCGCCCAAGTGACCTGTAAGAGTTAAAACCCCCTTGCCTTTCATAAGAGCTACTTCTATAAACAGTATGTCGCCACCTGCCTCAGTCCAGGCAAGACCGGTAGACATGCCAATTTCATCTTTCTTTTCAGCTAAGTATGAAGTAAATTTCGCGGGACCCAATAACCTGTGCAATTTTTGTGAAGTTATTACCTCCTTCTCTTTTTTTCCTTCTACCACTTCACGGGCCACTTTTCTATAAAGAGTGGCAATTTCTCTTTCAAGATTTCTTACCCCTGCTTCTCTGGTGTATTTGGATATTATTTCGTGCAGTGCTCCGTCCGACACTGATACTTCATCATTATATAACCCGTGTACTTCCATCTGCTTGCCTATCAAGTAATCTTTAGCAATATTGAATTTCTCATCTTCTGTGTAACCCGGAAAATGAATAATCTCCAGTCTGTCTCTAAGAGCATGCGGAATCGTGTCTAGCACGTTACAGGTAGTAATAAACATCACATCTGACAAATCAAATGGCACTTCAAGATAATGATCAGAAAAAGCATAATTCTGCTCAGGATCTAATGCTTCCAAAAGAGCAGCAGAAGGATCACCCCGAAAATCCGCTCCAACCTTATCTATTTCATCAAGCATGAATACCGGATTTTTTGCTCCTGCTTGTTTTATACCTTGGATTATTCTTCCCGGTAAAGCACCTACATATGTACGTCTATGTCCGCGAATTTCCGCTTCGTCACGAATTCCTCCTAAAGACATTTTAACGAATTTTCTTCCCAACGCCTTGGCTATTGATTTTCCGATTGAAGTCTTACCTACACCCGGAGGCCCAACAAAACATAAAATTGTGGGAAATGAAGGCTTCTTTATCTTGCTGCTTGTTTCCTTTTGGCCAAAGGATTGTATTTTGGAAGAGGTGGAGGAAGCGTCTTTTACAACTGTTTTTATGTTCTTTTCCGCTCTTTGTCTTAATTTCATCACAGCCAGGTATTCCAAAATTCTTTCTTTTACTTTTTTTAAACCGAAGTGGTCCTTATCCAGTATCTTTTCAGCTTCCTTGATATCTACATTATGTGACGCGGCCACAGACCAGGGAACTTCAATCAACCATTCAAGATAAGTTCTTATATAAGAAGCCTCAGGGTTATACGCAGACATTTGTGCAAGCCGTTTCAATTCTTTTCTGGCTTTTTCCTCTACTTGGGGCGGCATTAGCGCTTTCCTTATTTTCTCTGCAAGCTCCTTTATTTCCTTTGATTCGCCCTCTTCTCCTAATTCTTTTTCTATGGTTTTCAACCTCTCCCGAAGGACTGCTTCTTTCATGGATTTATCGAACTTTTCCTGAGTCTTATTCGCAATTTTTCTCTCAATTTCCAGAATCTTAACCTCCCTGGTGAGATAATCGGAGATTCTCACCAATCTGTCCATAATATTCCTTGTTTCTAAAAGTAATTGCTTTTCGGATGGTTTGATATCCAATACAGCTGCCACATGATTTGCAAATTCACTATGTCCCAAACCTCCCATAATATTCATAAATGAAAGAAAATCTACGGATTTTCCGAAATTTACAGCCTTTTTAAGTTCGCCGGTTATATGATTTACCAATGCAGTTACTTCATCAGACTGTTTGATTTCATCAGGTATCTCTACCGCTTTCGCCAAAAAATAAGGATCTACAGATTCATATGATAAGACTTCCACTCTGTTTAACCCTTTAACAAGCGCATTAATCTCCCCGTCAGTCTTTAAGAGTCTTTCGATTCTGGCAACTGTACCAATAGAATATAAGTCATTGGGTTGCGGATCCTGAACGTGAGGTGTTTTTTGCATAACCAAAATAACCATTCTGTCAGATGCGTTGGAAGCCTCAATTGCGGCAAGAGATTTTGGCCTGCCAAAAGTCAAAACTATCTCCGTATTTGGAAAAAGTACCCCATCCCTTATGGGTATTACAGGTAATGTTTTTACTGCGGTGTTATTAGTATTCATATTTATTGAATTAGCAGTTTAACAAACAGAGTGCTAATTGTCAAGCAAAATAATTTCATAATGGATTTTCTGTAAAAATATTCAGTAAAGACGTAAATTCTTTAGGATTATTCATCGGTTGCTTGACCAAAGTTCCTTTGGCTAAAACGCCGACTTGATCTTGATAGGTAGGTCTTTCCTTTTTGTAAATGATTCCCAAAGGAATACGGGTCTCATCCTGCATCACTCTTTTTAATGCTTCTTCTTTACTTTCGGGATTGTGGTTGTCTTCTTCTAACCTGTAGATACGTTCTTTATAATAAGCGTAGCCATAAAACTTGTTAAAAGACACACATGGCTGCAGGATATTCAACAGGGCGAATCCTTTGTGCGATAATGCCTCCGTAATGAGTTTGATAAGATAAATCGTATCTCCGGCAAACCCCTGCGCTACGAAAGATGCCCCTTGAGTGATGGCAAATGAAAGAGGGTTAACAGGTAATTCTATCACCCCTTGAGGTGTTGATTTTGATTTGAAACCTGATGGTGATGTCGGCGCCGTTTGTCCGGTAGTCAATCCATAAACTCTATTATCATGCACAAGAACTTTGATATCTGCATTCCCCCTCATTGCATGAAGCAGATGATTTCCACCCTCGCCATAACAATCACCGTCCCCCACCTCACAGATGACAGTAAGTTCATGATTTGCCAGTTTTATCCCCTCCGCATTTGGAACAGCCCGACCGTGTAATGAATGAAAACCATGACACTTTATGAAATCAGTCATGTTTCCGGAACAACCTACCCCGTATACCACAGCATATTTCTCCGCGCCCCAGCCTAGCTGGTTTAAAGAAGTTCTCAAGGATGCCCAGATACCATAATCTCCGCATCCCGGACACCAGGTAGGCGATTTTGAATCATATAAATTCGTCTGTATCATGTTATGAGTTTCGCACATACCTTAATAATAAAACGGGTGATACGAGCAAGGGTCTCCCAAAGCGAGATGTATCGAGCGACTGGGAAACGCGAGTGACAGCCTGCCCGCAATTGCTTCGCAATAAGCGATGCAGGCGGGGACCCGAATTTGAATAACGCGAAACTCGTATCATAAGTTTATTACCTCCATAATTTTATTTTGGATATCCTCAGGATAAAAAGGCCGTCCGTCATATTTTAGATACTTATTTTTTATATCAAATCCTGTCTGCTCCCGAATCAGGAGCCCCATTTGTGAGTATGAGTTACTTTCAATAATCATAGTCCTTTTTGCTTTCATAAGGAAATCTCCAACACAGTCCGCCGGAAATGGCCAGGCATGGGTGATATGAAGAAAATTCACCTTGATTTTATCACTCCTACCTTTTATATCCTTCATCGCCTGCAATACCGGCCCTTTTGTCGAACCCCAAGCCACTATACTCAAATCAGCCACTGTATCACCATAAACATTCTGCTTACTTATGGTTTTTTTGAAAGTTTCAAGTTTTCTGGCTCTTCTGTCAACCTGCCTGACTCTCTCCTTCGGATCTTCTGTCGACCAACCATACTCATCATGCTCATAAGAATTTGCGATAAATAAGGCTTTTTTCATACCGGGTAAAGCCCTTTTGGGAATCCCGTCTTCAGTCACTTTATATCGAAGGTAGTTCTCTGCGATATCGCCTTCCTCAAACGAAATCAGTTTCCCCCTGTTAATTTTCACCTGATTAAGCTCAAATACAGGCACAGAAGCGTGTGATTCCAGGAGATATTTATCCGTAAGAATGAAAACCGGAGTCTGGTATATTTCTGCCAAATTGAAAGCCTCTGCAGTCAACCAAAATACTTCATTTATGTCCCCGGGGGTTAATACTATCCTGGGAAATTCATCTTGAGCGGCATGAATTACAAACTGAAGATCTCCTTGCGACGTCCAGGTCGGCATACCGGTGGCAGGACCGGGACGTTGTCCTACCATCACCACAACTGGTGTTTCTGTGATTCCGGCAAGTCCTAATCCTTCAACCATGAGAGAAAATCCCCCTCCGGCTGTTCCTATCATACTTCTTGCTCCGGCATAACTGGCGCCTATGGCCATATTCATCACTGATATTTCATCCTCTGCATGTTTTACCACTACTCCGTATTTTTCCCCATACATAGCCATAATATGAAGAAGAGCAGATGACGGGGTCATCGGATAGGCCACGAAAAATTGACACCCCCCGACAAACGCACCCATACCTGCAGCCTCATTTCCTGTAGCGATTATTTGAGGTTCTGCTTTTCTGGGAAGCAACTTATGATCAAAACCGTCTGGAGGATTTTTTGTAACATACTCATAACCGGCTTTTGCCGCTTCCTTGTTTTTATCTATTACTTCCTGCCCTTTTTTCCTGAAAATAGATTCGATAATCAAATAAAGAGCATTAATTTCCATGGATAAGATAGCAATTGTTGCTCCCAAAGCAACATTATTCTCCATGACTTTCTGGGCGCCAATATCACTTATGATTTTTGAAAGCGGTAAGGAATAAATAGCTACATTTCTTTCTTTCTCACCCGTATTTAATTTGAAATTATCGCTGTTATAGACTATTATCCCACCTTCTCTTACCTCTTCCTTATGAAGGTCATACGTTTCTTTATTCAGTGCAAAGAGGAAATCAACTTTTTTTTCCTGTGAGTAAATTTCTTCATCGCTCACTCTCACTTCGTATACATTATGCCCGCCTCGAATCAGAGATGGGTACTCGATATAATCAAAAATCTTATACCCGTGTTTTACCGCAATTTTAGAAAACATATGACCCGTAGTCATGATCCCGAAACCTGCTTCTCCCCCGATTTTCCAAGTTAGATTTATCATAAAACTAAGAATACGTGATCAGTATTGGTTGGTAAAAAATAAAATTATCGGGTTACCAAATATAACTTTGACTATTGAGTATGAATAATATTTGTTATCCTTCAAAAAAAGGTAATATTCCCGTCAAGGGAAGAGCTGTTTTCCCGACTCGTCCTTGATAATCACCGCTGCCACCGGACAAGATTTGGCAGCATCCAGAATCGTCTCGTAGGTATCTTCAGTTGCCGTATCTAAAATTATCGCTTTAGCTTCATTGTCCATGGCAAATGATTTTGGCGCTACAGCCACACAAGACGCCGCACCTATACACAAATCCCTGT
>PFMK01000010.1 GCA_002785215.1 Candidatus Gottesmanbacteria bacterium CG_4_10_14_0_8_um_filter_37_24
TTTTCCAGCATAGCCCCATCTAAACCTCCGAATCGGAGGTCTAATCAGTCCCGATTAAATCGGGATTGCAAACCTGAGTAAGATGGGTATACACATCTGTATGTAAAACCAACCCAATACTTACGACAGAATATAAGTTGAGTACTTGTCAATATTTATTGAGTTGGAGATGTGAAAAATCCTGGAAGTAGAACTTTACTTGTTGACTTTTTATAAACATATGTCGCAAAATGTATACGTGACAATAAGAGATCAGATATCGAAGTTTTTAGAATACCTGGAAATCGAAAGGAATAGTTCCAAACTAACTATAAGAAATTATAGGCATTATTTAAATAGATTCCTGAATTTTTCTCTTTCTCTGAGGCCACCCGTTTCTGATCCGTCTGAAATTACTTCAGAGGTTATCCGGTCTTATCGTCTTCACTTATCAAGATTGGCAGATCATAACAATCTTACCTTAAAACGCATTACTCAAAATTATCATTTAATCGCTCTTAGGGCGATATTAAAATATATGGTTAAAAATGATATTAAAACATTGCATCCCGAAAAGATCGATCTGCCAAAGGCGGAAAGCAGGTCTCTGAAATTCTTAAACAGAGCTCAAATGGATAGACTTCTTAATATGCCTGATATATCAGGCAATCAAGGACTCAGGGATAAAGCCATTCTTGAGCTTCTGTTTAGTACGGGTTTAAGGGTAAGTGAGCTGGTAAGGTTAAACTGTGACTCTGTGAATCTCGATAACGGTGAGTTTGGGGTGATAGGAAAAGGTGGCCGTACAAGAGTCGTATTTCTTTCAAATTCATCAGCAGAGTGGATAAAAAGATATCTTAAGACAAGGAGAGATAAATGCAAAGCTTTATTCATAAGGTATGCCGGACGTAAGCTTAATCCGCCTGTAAATGAGGAAGGTCTAAGACTGTCCGTAAGATCTATACAAAGAATTGTCGAAAAATATATAAGCAAATCCAGAATTCCTATAAAAATCACTCCTCACGGACTTAGGCATACCTTTGCTACGGATTTACTGGCAAATGGTGCTGATCTAAGGGCAATACAGGAAATGTTGGGACACAAAAATATCTCTACTACCCAGATATATACTCACGTAACAAATCCTCAACTGAAAGAAATACACAAGAAATTTCACCGAAAAATTAGCGCGGATTGACAGAATATTATGAGGACTATTGTGGTTTCCGATCTCCATTTGACATCAAGGTTTAATTATAAGAAGTACCTGTATTTAGAGAAATTGTTCAGTAGTGCTGACAGGATTATCTTAAACGGTGACATATGGGATGGTCATTTGGTTAACTTTGATCAATTTGTAAGAAGTGATTGGAAAAAACTTTTCCCCCTTTTAAAGGCGAAAGAGACTATTTACTTATACGGTAATCATGATAAGAAACAATTGAGTGATGAAAATGTAACTCTATTTTCAAATATTCAAGCCGAAAAATACACAATTTCGGAATATAAGATTAACATACATATACAGCATGGTAATAAGATCGCTCCAGCTCTTAACGAAAGACATAAATGGATGCCAGCAAACAGAATTATTTTTAAGGTTGTTCAGATTTTATTTTTAAAAATTCCTTTGAAGATTTTAGGGAAAAAATTCTTTAAAATCAATAAGAAAAGAAATAATTTAATGATTTCATGGCGAGAAAAAAAATTGCCGAAAAATGACTTTCTAATCTGCAGCCATAGTCATCTGGCTGAACTAAATTTAGCTAAAAGATATGCCAATTCCGGCTTCATAGGACATGGATATTCGCAATATATTAAAATTACCGGTAAAAAAATGATATTGGTAGATGAGAGATATTAAGCTTTTCTGGCGGCATCAACTAAATTCTTAAATAGGTAAGCGACGTTTACCGGACCGACGCCTCCGGGAACAGGTGTATAAAAAGATACGTTTTTTGATATGATGTTTTGGTCATAGTCCGGAAGTAGTTTATTGTTTTCTTCATGCAAGCCGATACCGATAATCATCGTTTCTTTGTTTACCATATTATGTCGTACAATATTTGGTTTGCCTACACAACTTATAATTATGCTGGATTTTTTGGATAACTTATAAATATTTTTTGACTGAGTATGGCCGATTCTAACCTCAATTTTTAATTTCTTAAAATATTTGATGATCGGATAGCCTCCGGTCTCTCCCCTACCGATTATCAGAATATTCTGTTTTTTCAGCCAAGAAATAAATTCACCTGTATTACGTTTATTGTGGTACGCCCATTTGATAATATCTAAAACTGCTAAGGCAATAGGAGATGTATATAAAGATTGAGGGTGAAAACCATCTACATCTTTAGTATGGATAACCAGTTTATTCAACTGTTGATTGCTGATAACTATGGGTACTGGTCTTTGTATGATAATTCCGTGGACTGACTGCTCGTAATTTAATAGATTTATTAGGTGTATTAATTCCGAGGAAGTGATCGAAGGAAGAAGTTTAAAGACAGATACTTTCGCACCGATTTTTTTTCCTATTTTTTGTTTAATTCCGACATATATCGAGGAACTTAAGTCATTTCCGACAAGAACTATGGCCAGATGCGGATGGATATGTTTTTCTAAGAGTGTGTTTACGCTTCTTTCTAAACGAGGAAGAATGGTATTTGCAATCGCTGTGCCGTCGATTTTCATTGATTAATTAAAATGATCAATTTAAACAAGTAGCTGCGGCTAAAGAATCTGATTTGTCTGAGAAACGCATGATTATGACTCCTTGTGTAGCTCTTGAAAGACGTGGAATTGTCCGGTTTGGTAATTTTACGATTTGTCCTTTAGTGGACGTCAGGACTATAGTTTGACAATCAGGGGGAATGATTTGAGCGGAGGCGATTTTTCCTGTTTTTTCCGTAATACTAGCCACCTTTACACCTTGGCCGCCACGGTGTTGTTTCGGGAAACTGGAAATAAGAGTTTTTTTACCGATGCCTTTTTCCATAATTGTTAAAAAGTCTGCCTTTTCATTTGCAGAATCAATGATTTCCATAGCGACAACAAAGTCTGTTTTTCTAATCAACATACCTCTTACTCCCATAGTATCTCTTCCTGTAGATCTTACTTCGGATTCAGGGAATTTTATGGATTTTCCTTCATGAGAAACAAATAAAACATCATTACTCCCAGAAGATCGCCTAGCCCAGGTAAGTTCATCTCCGGGAGAAAGCTTGATTGCCAAGAGACCATTTCTTCTGATCTTCTCATATTCTTTGATCTTTGTTTTTTTAACCGTACCCATTTTCGTAGCCATTACAATAAATGCATATTTTTTGATGTCCTCAGATTTATTCATGTAAGATAATACTGAGGTTACACGTTCATCCTGATCGATGTTAATAATGTTAACAATTGCCTGTCCTTTACTGATCCTGGTTCCTTCAGGAATATCCCATACTCTAAGTTGGTATACTTTTCCTTTATTTGTGAAAAAGAGGATATTATTATGAGTATATGCAGAAATCAGATTTTCAATATTATCTTCATCTTTTGTAGTCATACCTATTACTCCCTTACCGCCTCTTCCTTGGATTTTGAATGATGTTGGTGATTGTCTTTTTATGTATCCGCCTTTAGTCATAACAACGACAGTTTCTTCGTTGGGAATAAGTTGCTCTTCGGAAAATTCGCCGATTTTTGATTTATATACTCTTGTTTTTCTTTCATCACCGTACTTTTCTTTTATTTTAATTAGTTCATCTCTGATCACCAATAGAATTTTATCTGGATTTTTGAGAAGGTCAGTCAAATAAGCGATAGTCTCTCGAATCATCACTAATTCATCTTCAATTTTTTGTCTTTCCAAGGCTGCCAATCTTTTTAACTGCATATCAAGTATCGCTTGTGCCTGGATTTCCGTCAGGGAAAATTTTCTGATCAAAGATGATTTAGCTTCTTCTACATCTTTCGATTGACGAATGGTCTTTATCACTTCATCTATATGATCTACGGCAATCTTTAAGCCTTCCAGTATATGCTCTCGAGCCTTAGCTTCTCTGAGTTCGAATTCGCTGCGTTTTGTAATTACCAGTTTGCGATGTTTTATATATTCTTCAAGAATGGTTTTCAGGGTTAGTGTCTGGGGAGTTCCATCAACCAAGGCTACCATATTGACCGGAAAGCTGGTTTGTAAAGCTGTGTATTTAAATAAGTTATTCAATACTTTTTTAGGAACTGCGTCTCTTTTGAGTTCTACGACAGCTCTTATACCATGTCGGTCTGATTCGTCCCTCAAATCAGAGATGCCTTCCAATTTCTTGTCTTTTACAAGTTCAGCAATTCTGGCGATAAGTTGGGCTTTATTCACCTGATAGGGAATCTCCGTGATAATTATAGCTGATTTTCCGTTACCGATATCTTCTATTTCTGCTTTCGCCCTCATCATGATTTTGCCTCTGCCAGTGGCATATGCTAGCTTGATTTGTTCGATGTCATAGATTGAAGCGCCGGTAGGGAAATCCGGGCCAGTGACGAAATTAAGCAAATCATCAAGAGTAACATCATATTCTAAGACCCTCTTTGTTATTTTTGTTTCTTCGTCAGTTTTATCAACTAATCTACTTTTATCTATCATAAAGATAATTGCATCCGTCAATTCCCTGAGGTTATGGGGAGGAATTTTAGTAGCCATGCCCACCGCGATTCCGTCTGATCCCATAAGAAGTAAATTCGGCAGTTTAGCCGGTAGCCAGTCAGGTTCATTTAAGGTATTATCAAAATTTTGAGAGAAATTTACCGTTTCTTTTTCTAAATCGGTAAGCATCTCATCTGCGATTTTTGCCAATTTGACTTCGGTGTAACGCATGGCAGCCGGTGGATCGCCATCAACTGAGCCGAAATTACCCTGACCGTGGATAAGCGGATATCTCATAGAGAAACTTTGTGCTAATCTTACGAGGGCATCATAAACAGGCATATCACCGTGCGGATGGTATTTTCCTAACACTTCTCCGACAACTTTTGCAGATTTGGTGTGTTTACTAGTAGAATGTAGACCCAGTTGATGCATGGCATAAAGAATTCTTCGGTGAACCGGTTTTAAGCCGTCTCTGACATCAGGCAATGCCCGTGATACGATCACGCTCATGGCATAGTCCAGATAGCTTCTTTTCATCTCACTGGTTATTTCTACACTTTGAACATTACCGATATTTGGATCCATATAATTTTTAAAAAATAATTATGAATAAGTTACCAAAATAAATCAAAATCCGAAATATTTCACCACAAAGGGTGCTATTAAAAGAGCTACGATTTGGACGATTTTCATCATAGGATTAAGAGCAGGTCCGGCAGTATCCTTGAGAGGATCGCCTACAGTATCACCTACAACTGCTGCTTTATGGGTTTCACTACCCTTTCCACCAAAATGGCCGTCCTCAATATATTTTTTAGCATTATCCCAAGCACCTCCAGAGTTGCACATAAAAAATGCCAGCATTAAACCGCTTACGACTACTCCTGCCAGAAATCCTCCAAGAGCTGTTGCTCCCAACACGGATGTTATTATCGGTAATATAACCACTAGAAGAGCAGGAATGATAAGTTCTTTCTGAGCTGCTTCAGTTACGATTTCAACTGTCTTTGAATAATCTGGTAATCTTTTTCCTTCCATAATACCTTTTACTTCTTTAAATTGGCGTCTGACTTCCTCTACGACCTGGAAAGCTGCTTTTCCTACTGATCCGATGAGTCTTGAACTGAATAAATAGGTTAAAGACCCGCCAATAAGAAGACCGGCAAATACCTTAGGATCTGCAATATCTATGGATGATAATCCAGTCGCTTCAAAATAAGTGGCAAATAGTGAACTTGCGGCAACTGCAGCTGAGCCTACAGCAAAACCTTTTGTTAAAGCTTTCGTAGTGTTGCCTACAGCATCTAGACTTTCAGTTACTGCACCTGCTTTGCCTTTGAGTTTTGCCATTTGTACCAGCCCTTGGGCGTTATCAGAAATTGGACCAAATGTATCGAGTGACATAATAATTCCTGTAGTTGCCAGCATACCCATGCCTGCCAATGATATTCCGTAAAATCCAAGGAAATAATATCCGGCAAATATTGTCAAAGCGATAATGATGACAGAAACAAAAGTTGATTCCATACCAATTGAAATTCCGGAAATCAAAGTTGTGCCACTGCCGGTTTGAGAAGCTTTGGCAATAGAAATAACAGGTTTTTCACCGGGACCTGTATAATATTTAGTTACATAAAGAAGCGCGAGCATGGATATAATACCGACAATAGCTGCATATCCTGCTTTTGGTTCTCCTAATAGAAAAATTGCTAAAGCCATAAATATGACTACAGTTATTCCTGCAGATACAAGAAAACCCCGGATTAACGGTTTAATCGGGTCTTCCTGATCATTTTTAGCTTTAACAAAAAAAGTTCCTATTATGGACGTGATGATAGCGCCAGATCTTGCCAGAAGTGGAAATACTACTCCTTTCAAACCGAACATTGTTCCTCCAAGTATCATTGCTGCTACAATCGTTAATGCATATGATTCGAAAACGTCAGCAGCCATACCTGCGCAGTCTCCTACGTTATCACCGACGTTATCGGCAATAGTGGCAGGATTTCTGGGATCGTCCTCCGGTATCCCTTTTTCGACTTTACCAACCAAATCGGCACCAACATCAGCAGCC
>PFMK01000111.1 GCA_002785215.1 Candidatus Gottesmanbacteria bacterium CG_4_10_14_0_8_um_filter_37_24
AGGAAGTGTTTGATAAATACATTAACCTGCCCTAGGGTTGCGATTGTTAGTAGAATACGGGATTCGTTAATAACATGATTATTTTTTCAAATAAAGATGCGGCACAAAAGGCCGTAATCGTAAATAACATTATATGTTATTTACGAACGAGCCATTAGAATTATCTTGTCTGAGTTTAATTTCTTAGTAATAAGTTATGCGAATAGCCTTTGTTTATGATAGAATCAATAAATTTGGAGGCGCTGAGAGAATACTTCTAACTTTACATGAAATTTGGCCCAATGCACCAATTTATACAGGGATATATGATGCAAAAAAAGCTAGTTGGTCAAAAATTTTTGAGATAAAACCATCCTTTTTAAAATATTTTCCTTTTATAAAAACCAAACACGAAATATTTCCGACATTAACTCCTTATGCTTTCGAGGTAATGGTTTTTGATAGTTACGATGTAGTATTGACAATAACGTCTTCTGATGCAAAAGGGATAATTACTAAACCACAGACCCTACATATATGTTATTGTTTGACTCCTACGAGATATCTTTGGAGTGGATATCGAGATTATCTTGAACAGCCAGGATTAGGTATTATTAATCCTTTAGCCCGACATCTTATGCGGTCTTTATTTACCAAACTAAGATATTGGGATAATATCGCATCTCTTAGGCCAGATTATTATTTTTCAATTTCTAAAAATGTCGCTAGAAGAATAAAAAAATATTATCATCATAATTCTATAGTAATTTATCCACCTGTTGAAGAAAAAGTATTCAAATATAATCGCAAATCCCACTCAAAGGATTATTATCTAGTTGTTTCGAGATTAGTCCCTTACAAAAAAATCGATTATGTAATAAATGCATTTAATAAAATTGGATTACGTCTCATAATTATTGGAAAAGGTATTGATGAAAACAGATTATCAAAAGAAGCAAAACCTAATATTGAGTTTATCAAGCGAGATTTGACAGATAGAGAGTTATGCTGTTATTATCAAGGTTGTAGAGCTCTAATCTTTCCAGGAGAAGAAGATTTTGGTTTGACAGCGGTAGAGGTTCAAGCATGTGGCAGACCTGTTATTGCTTATAAAAGCGGTGGGATATGTGAAACAGTTGTATCCGGAGAGACAGGAGAATTTTATGAGAGACAAGATGTTGATTCATTGCTCGATGCGTTAAGTAAATTCAATAAGAAGCACTATTCATCTTTTAAGTGTACTCAAAACGCAAGAAGGTTTTCGAAGTCGCAATTTATTAATAATATGCGAAAATCGGTTAATAAAATTTGGATTAAATATAAGAAAAATATATGAAAGCGATAATTTTTGCCGGAGGTGTTGGAACTAGACTTTGGCCATTATCAAGAAAAAAATCACCTAAACAATTCGAAAAAGTTATTGGTGATAAATCCACATTACAGCTGGCGGTTGAAAGGTTAATTCCAAATTTTGATTGGAAGGATATATTTGTTAGCACTAGCGAAAGATATATTCCAATGGTTTTACAACAATTACCTATGATGATTTCTGAAAACGTCATAGGTGAACCGGAATTAAGAGATGTAGGTCCTGCTGTAGGCTTAATAACAGCAATTTTATATAAAAAATACAAAAATACCCCCATGGTTATTCTTTGGAGTGATCATTTAATAAAAAAAAACGATCTATTCAAGAAGATTTTATATCAATGTGAAAAGATAATTAAAAAACATAAAGATAAAATAATTTTTATCGGACAAAAACCAAGGTTTGCCAGTCAAAATTTAGGTTGGATTAAGTTTGATAAAGTGTCATACGAAACAAATAATATTAAACTTTATAATTTTTCCGGGTTTCATTATAGACCTACAATAGAAAAAGCAGATGAATACTTAGAAAACGGGAATAATTGTTGGAATTTAGGTTATTTTGTTACCACAACATATAATTTATGGAAGTTATATGAAAAATATCAACCCGAGATGTTTACCGGACTGAAGGAATTATATAAAGCATACGGTACAAGTAGATTCATTCAACTTCTAAAGAAGATATATCCTAAAATGCCTAAAATGTCGTTCGACAATGCCATATTAGAACATATAAACAAAGAGGATGCCTATGTAATTTCAGAAGATCTGGGTTGGAGTGATATTGGTGCCTGGGAAGCTTTAAAAGAAGCATTACAGACGTCACCGGAACAGAATGTAATCAACGGAAAAGTGTTATTAACAGATTGCAGAGATTCATTAGTTTATAATTATACTGATAAGTTGGTAGTGACGATTGATATTAATGGGTTGTTAGTGATAAATACTCACGATGTAGTCTTAGTATGTCATAAGAATTCAGTGCCGAAAATTAAAAAATTGGTAGAAAAATTATCAGAATCAGAAAATCAGCATTTAGTATAGATAATCTTACAAAATAATACTCAATAATAATGAAATCTGATTTATTCAATGGAGAACTTTATGATAAATACATAAAAAGAGTCATAGATTTGCTTGGCTCATTAATGCTAATAATTTTATTTTCCCCAATATTTTTTCTGATTTCTATGGCAATTAAATTTAATACGCGAGGTCCCGTTTTTGCAGACACTCCTGAAAGGGTCGGAAGTAAAGCAAGATTATTTAAAATGTTTAAATTTCGATCAATGATTGAAAATGCACATATGCTGTTAAGACATGATCCTAAATTAAAAACATTGTACGAACAGTACAAAAAAAACAGTTACAAATTGAGAAAAGATCCAAGGGTGACATATGTAGGAAAATTTATCAGAAAACACTCTTTAGACGAATTACCTCAGTTGATAAATGTATTAAAAGGAGATATGAGTTTGGTTGGTCCAAGAGCATATTATCCGGATGAATTAGTAGACCAACAAAAAAAATATCCTAGAACCAAAAATCTAGTAAGAAAGGTATTGTCAATTAAGCCTGGTATAACAGGGTATTGGCAGGTATCAGGGAGATCAGAGGTTAATTTTGATAAAAGGATTGCTATGGATGCAAACTATGTAGAAAATCGTTCATTATGGTATGATATGAAAATACTAATAAAAACCCCTTGGGCCATGATCTCTGGAAAAGGAGCTGTATAAATTTATGATTCAAGGATTTCAAAAAATAGTACTTTCTGATAATAAAATAAAGTCAAATTCAAAACAAAATACAGTTTCTACCCATAAAATTCTCAAGTCAATTGGGATTATTTTTTCCATACTCATTCTTTTTATAATAATATCTTCAGTGGCGATATATATTCCAGGTAGAGATTTATATTTATCAGTACAAAAATCCATACTGGTGGCGGGAGACGCGTATGATGCTGCAAAAAAACAGGATATTGATACCGCTAAAGATCGGTTTAAAGACTTAGAGACAGATTTACATATAGTAGAATCAAATTTAGGTAAGTTGTCATGGACTAAATACATTCCTTTTCTAGGTTCTTACTATACAGACGCGGAACATACGATAAAAGCCAGCATAAACGGAATACAAGCAGTCATAATCACGACTGAAACACTCTCTCCTTATGCTGATTTACTTGGTTTAAAGGGTAAATCTACTTTTGTAGCAGGAACAGCTGATGAAAGAATCAGAACGGCTGTTGACACTTTAGATAAAATTATTCCCAATATTGATGCTATTGCTGATAAAATTACTGTTGTTGGAGATGAGTTAAATAAAATTGATGAAAACCGTTACCCAGAAAAAATTGGGAAATATCTAGTTCGTAGAAAGATAATTGATGCAAAAAACTTATTTTCTGAAACCGCCAATTTGTTTTTAGAAGCTAAACCTCTTCTAAAAAAAATTCCAGAACTATTGGGTAATAAGGAATCTAAAAGATATCTAGCGCTCTTTCAAAATGATGCTGAATTGAGAGCAACAGGCGGTTTTATTTCAGCCTATTCAGTTTTTAAAGTTGATAAAGGAAAAATTCAAGTTGAAAAAGGAGATGATATATACAAACTAGACGCTTCAAAAAATAAGAAATATCCCGCACCAAGTCCAATACTGAAATATCATAAAGATGTAAATTATCTTGAACTTCGTGATAGTAATTTATCCCCAGACTATCAAATTTCTATGCAAGAGTTCGAAAAAATGATAAACGAGTCAGTAATTGGTTTTCCTAAGTTCGACGGAATCATTGCTTTAGATACACATGTTTTTGTAAGTGCAATAAAAATACTGGGTGATTTTAATATATATGGAAGAAATTTTACTGCTGAACTCGATCCAAGATGTGATTGTCCAAAGGCAATTTATGAATTAGAAGATTACTCAACTAAACCTGTAGCATATGTACGGGAAGATAGAAAGGATATAATTGGAGTTTTGATGTATCAGATTATGCAGAGAGCTTTTGGAGTGTCTCCTTCAAAATACTGGGGAAGACTTTTCCAGATGTTTTTAGATGAGGCAAAACAAAAACACGTTTTATTTTATTTTCACGATGCTGATGCGCAAAAAGGTATTGAATCTCTAGACTTTGGAGGAAAGATTCTTCCATATGATGGTGATTATTTACACGTCAACGATGTGAATTTTGCCGGAGCTAAATCGAATATTTTTGTGAAGCATATTATAAAACAAGATATTAATATAGAAAGAGATGGTTCGATAATAAAAACACTAACACTTACTTACAAAAATCCTTCTCCTCCAAGTAATTGTAATTTAGAGGCAGGACAACTTTGTCTGAACGGAATCCTAAGAAATTGGTTAAGGGTATACGTACCTAAGGGATCTTCGTTAATAAGCTTTACAGGATCTGAAAAAGAGAATGTAAGTTATGAAGATTTAGGAAAAACTGTATTTGAAGGGTTTTTTACAGTGAAACCACAAGGTTCAACTGAAGCGATAATAAAATACAAATTACCTTTTAAATATACGGATGAAGAATATTATAAACTATTTATCCAAAAACAACCAGGCACAGAAGGTTACGAGTATAATGTCCTTAAGAATGGTAAAGAGATTGAAAAATTTATTTTATCAACAGATAAAGAATTAGAATTAAGGATGTGATAAGGAAAGCATATAAAACAGAGGGAATAGTTATAAGACGTAGAAATCTTGGAGAAGCTGATAAATTAATCACTTTACTATCTCGTGATTACGGGAAAATAACACTGCTTGCTAAAGGAATAAGAAGAATCAGTAGTAAAAAGGCTCCTCATCTTGAATTATTCAATCTAGTGGAAGTATATTTAATAAGAAGTCGTTCATTTAATATTATCACGGAAGCAGAAGCAATATGCTCTTTTCCCAGACTCCGAAAGAACTTAGATCTACTTGCGTATTCCTATAAATTATTGGAAGAAGTAGATACATTATTGCCGGAGGATGAACCTTATCCGAGTGTATTTTCAGCACTTTATCATTTATTGTTTGACTTAAATCAAACTTATAAACCAAATTTACCAATGTTAGTTAATAACTTCACATTGCAGTTAATGTGGGAGTTGGGTTATTTACCAAAAGGAAAAACGCTTAAATTTGATGAGATCAATACTCTTCTAGAGGATATAGTTGAAAAAAGATTTAAGAGCGATAAACTATTGACAAAGCTGTTAAAATAGGCTTATTATAGATAAAATGATGCTACGATCCTAAAGGCATAGGGGAGCAATAATTATTTAATAAGAGCATTTAGTGTATTTATTTCCTAAATGAAACGGGGTGGAACCACGGGTATATACTCGTCCTCGGTATAATAAGCGGGCGAGTTTTTTATTTTTTTACTAAGAAAGATATTTTATTTAGAAAACAGATGATGTTTGAATAGATCTGATTAAATTGAATTAATAGGACTAAATATCAATTATCTAAAGGTGACATTATGTTAAATCTAATGGATAAAATTGTATCTCTTTGTAAACGACGAGGATTTATTTACCCGGGAAGTGAAATATATGGGGGATTTGGTGGTTTTTGGGACTATGGTCCTTTAGGAGTAGAAGTAAAAAACAACATCAAAAGAGAATGGTGGAGAGATATAGTTTATAATCGGGAGAATATCGTCGGAATTGATGCAGCAATCATTATGAATCCTCAAGTATGGGTTTCGTCAGGTCATGTAGAAGCGTTTTCTGATCCTTTAGTCGAATGTAAGAAATGCAATCACAGATATAGGGCAGATAAATTAGACTCGCAAGTATGTCCGGATTGTAAGGGAGAACTGACTGAGCCTAAACGTTTTAATTTACTTACTGAGGTTTATATAGGAACCACTGAGGAAGCAAAAAAGAGGGCATATTTAAGAGGAGAAATTACGCAAGGAGTATTTGTTAATTTTTCTAATGTTTTAAACTCCTCAAGAATAAAAATTCCGTTCGGTATAGCACAGATCGGAAAAGCCTTCAGAAATGAAATCACACCTGGTAACTTTACTTACAGAAGTCGGGAGTTTGAACAGATGGAACTTGAATTTTTTGTTAAACCCTCCAAAGACACAAAAAAAATATTTGAATATTGGAAAAATGAACGTTTAAAATGGTATACGTCACTAGGATTAAAGAAAGAAAATCTAAGGTATAGAGAACATGCGCCGGACGAAAGAGCTCACTATGCAAAATTTGCAGAAGATATAGAGTATAAATCACCTTTTGGTTGGAGT
>PFMK01000081.1 GCA_002785215.1 Candidatus Gottesmanbacteria bacterium CG_4_10_14_0_8_um_filter_37_24
TCTGGTTTGTGCTTATAAACCCAATAGTGCTTTTTATGAAGCTCAGGGAGAAGAAGGTATTAGGCAACTTAAACAAACAGTTTATTTTGTTAAGGAGAATTATCCGAAGATACCGGTAATACTGGACGCGAAAAGAGCGGATATCGGTAATACCAATGAAGGATATGTTAAGTTTGCTTTTGACCATCTGGGTGCTGATGCAATTACACTACATCCATATTTAGGTAAAGATGCTTTGAAGCCTTTTTTAGAAAGAAGAGATAAAGGACTATTTATCTTATGCCGTACCTCTAATTCCGGAGCAGGGGAATTTCAGGACCTGGAAATAGATGGAAAACCGTTATATCAGGTTATTGCTGCCAAGGTGGCTAAAGATTGGAATTATAATGGTAATTGCGGATTGGTTGTTGGTGCTACCTACCCTAAAGAACTTGATATTGTGCGACATATAGTCGGTAATATTCCAATTTTAATTCCCGGAATTGGTGCTCAAGGTGGAGATTTAGAAAAAACTGTCCAAGCCGGAGTAGATAAAACAGGTTTGAACGCATTAATTAATTCCTCGAGAGGCATAATTTTTGCATCAACCGGAGTTAATTTTGCAGAAAAAGCACGTGAGGAAGCTTTGAAACTAAAAAATTTAATAAATAAACAAAGGAGGTCAAAATGACTGGAACTGAGCTTCTTGAAATTTTTAAAAAGACAGGAGGTTATATTACCGGAAGCCATATAGTCTATACATCAGGAAAACACGGTGAAGCTTATTTAAACAAAGATGCGATATATCCTCATACAAATGAAATCTCTCAAGTTTGTTTTGAAATTGCTAAAAGATACAAAGAGAAGGAAATTGAAGTGGTAGCTGCTCCGGCGCTTGGCGGGATTATTCTGTCCCAATGGACAGCTTATCATCTGTCCAAAATGACAGGAAAAGAGGTATTAGGAATTTACACAGAAAAAACCCCAGACAAAAACCAGGTATTTACAAGGGGATATGGAAAGCTAGTTTATGGAAAAAAAGTTCTAGTCGTTGAGGATATTACCACAACAGGCGGTTCTGTAATAAAAGTTATCTCAAGCGTAAAAAGTGCGGAAGGTATAGTAATAGGAGTATGTGTTTTGGCAAACAGAGACCCGGAAAATATCAACTCAAATACTATTGGTGTACCATTTCAATCAATCACTGAAATAAAATTGAATGCTTGGGAAGAAAAAGAATGCCCTTTATGTAAAAAGGGTATTCCTATAAATACCCAAGTTGGCAAAGGGAAGGAATATTTATCAAATAAAAAAACATAACTATATGGCTCTCAGGATCGGATTCTATTATTGTTAGTTGACACTGTATACTTTTTTTTGTTATCCTAAAACATGCCGACCAAATATATCTTTATTTCAGGAGGAGTAATTTCCGGTCTGGGGAAAGGTATTACTTTAGCCTCGATAGCACTACTTCTAAAATCTGCAGGTTTTAAAGTTGCACCAATTAAAGCAGATCCTTATTTAAATCTGGACGCAGGGACGATGAATCCCATAATACATGGCGAGACTTTTGTAACAGAAGACGGTCTAGAGACAGATCAAGATTTAGGTCATTATGAAAGATTTATAGATGAGAATTTAACACGTCTGAACTACATGACGGCCGGCCAGGTTTACTTGTCGGTGATTGAACGGGAAAGAAGATTAGAATATGGAGGTATATGCGTAGAAACAATACCGCATATTCCCAGAGAGATTATTAAAAGGTTAAATACATTAGCGGAGAAATCAAAAGCCGATTTCGTAATACTGGAGATTGGTGGTACAGTCGGGGAATACCAGAATGCTATGTTTCTTGAGGCTGCCAGGGAGATGTCGCTTAAAATTCCAAATGATGTGTTAAACATCCACGTCGCTTATCTGCCTCTTCCTCCTTCGCTTGGGGAATTAAAATCAAAACCGGTGCAGACCTCAGTTCAATTTTTACATACAGCCGGCATAAGACCGGATATTATTATAGGAAGAGCCGTAAAGGAGATTGATAATACCAGGAAAGAAAAAATTTCTACTTTCTGTTCGATCTTAATAGAGGATATTTTTTCTAATCCGGATATGGAATCAATTTATCAAGTACCGGAATATTTGGAGAAACAGGGTATAACAGACAGAATATTAGACAAACTGGATTTGTCCAGAAGATTCAAAGACATAAGAAAATGGAGTAATTTTGTAAAAAAAATAAATTCAGGAAAAAGAAAAGTAAAGATTGGCATTGTAGGCAAATACTTCAGGAGCGGTGACTTTTCGCTGGAAGATTCATATGTATGTGTTATGGAGGCGGTAAAGCAGGCAAGTTGGTGGAATAACGTCAATCCTGAGATAACCTGGATTGATTCTATTGACGTCGAAGAAAAGGGCGCTGATAACGTTTTAGCAGATTTTGATGGTCTGATTGTTCCTCAAGGTTGGGGGAGCAGAGGAATTGAAGGAAAAATCCTGACAGCAGGTTTTGCCAGGCAAAATAAGATACCATACTTAGGATTATGCTTTGGGATGCAGCTTGCCTGTATAGAATTTGCCAGAAACGTATGTATGCTTGAAGATTCTAATACGGAAGAAGCCAAACCAGACTGTAAAAATCCAATAATACATATAATGCCGAATCAGAAAGAATATCTTGAAAATAGGCAATATGGAGCGACTATGAGATTAGGAGCATGGCCCTGCGTGATAAAAGAAAACTCAACCATCTATAAGGCTTACGACAAGTGGACCAGAAACAAAACAAGCACAAATTATCAATTACCTAAAGTACAGGAAAGACATAGACACAGATTTGAATTTAATAACAGATACAGACAGAAGTTCGAACAAAAGGGAATGGTTTTTTCCGGAATTTCACCCGATGGGCAATTGGTTGAGGCTGTGGAAATTCCAAGTCATCCTTTTTTTGTAGGAACCCAATTTCATCCGGAATTTAAAGCAAGACCAATGAATCCCCATCCGTTGTTTTTAGAATTCATAGCTGCCAGTCTAAAATAACTTATTTTTTTTAGTGATGATAACCAGAATTGAAGTAGTTGCTAGTGTTTTTGATACAAGGGCCTTTATTCAGAAAAAAAAACTGCAATATTCAGGTCTGGTCAAAAATTTATTCCTTACAGATGTTTATACCATTGATAAGGAATTAACCAAAAAACAGCTAGAACTCGTTGCTTCATCGTTATCTAATCCCGTGACTCAGAAAGCCTCGGTTAAAATAGAGGGAAAATTATCCTCTACCTCAACAGTTAAACCATTTACCTGGGCCGTAGAAACAGGATTTCTTCCGGGCGTGACCGATAATGTGGGAAATACTGCCAAAGAAATTATTGAAGACTTATTCATAACCGAATTTACCGGCAGTGAAGGTTTATACACTTCACAAATTACCTTTATATCTGGAAATATTTCCCAGAAAGAGGCTGAAAAAATCTCCTTGTATTTGTATAATCCTCTTATTCACCGTTCCCATATAAAAAGTTATAGTCAGTACAGGAAAGACGGCGGGATGGATTTCATTGTGCCGAAAGTAAAATTATTGCATAAACCCCAGGTTTTAGAAATAAATCTTGATGCGGGAGACGAGGAACTGGGAATGATTGGAAAACTTGGTATACTGGATACCAATGGCAATAGGCACGGACCGTTGGCTTTGGATCTAATATCCATGAAAACAATCAGGAATTATTTCCAAAAAAAAGGCAGAAAACCAACGGATATAGAGTTGGAGTCTTTAGCCCAAACCTGGTCGGAGCACTGCAAACATACGATTTTTGCCAGTCCTATAGATGAAATTAGAGAGGGATTATTTAGAACATACATCAAAAGAGCAACAGAAGCTATAAGAAAGAGTAAGGGAAAAAAAGATCATTGTGTTTCTGTTTTTTCGGATAATTCCGGGGGAATTCAATTCGATAAAAATTATTTAATTACTCATAAAGTGGAAACACATAATACCCCATCAGCACTTGATCCGTTTGGAGGATCAATTACCGGAATTGTGGGAGTAAACCGAGACACGATCGGATTTGGATTGGGAGCAAAGCCTATTGCTAATTTTTATGGATTCTGTTTTGCTGATCCTAGGAAAGATATACCAATATACAAAGGGTCACGACTTACTCAAAAAATGTTGTCATCACGCCGGATTATGGACGGCGTTATCGAAGGTGTAAATGCCGGAGGGAACCAATCCGGTATTCCTACGCCTTCGGGATTTATTTATTTTGATGAAAGATACCGTGGGAAACCCCTAGTTTTTGTAGGCACAGTAGGATTGATTCCTAAAACAATAAAAGGAAAACCTTCCTATGTAAAAAAAGCAAGACCAGGTGATTTGATTGTGATGACAGGAGGCAGAGTCGGTAAAGACGGTATCCATGGAGCAACATTTTCCTCTGAAGCTTTGGATATGGGAAGTCCCGTGACAGCAGTACAGATCGGAGATCCCATCACTCAAAAAAAACTATCTGATGCAATCGTTAAGGAAGCCCGGAATCAACTGCTTTACTATAGTATTACCGATAATGGGGCAGGAGGACTTTCTTGTTCTGTGGCAGAGATGGCCAAGGAATCAAACGGGTGCCTGGTAGATCTTGAGAAAGTACCTTTGAAATATCCCGGTCTTGATCCTTGGGAGATATGGATATCAGAATCGCAAGAGAGGATGACTTTAGCAATTCCGCTAAAAAATTGGAAAAGGTTTGAAAACTTAATGGAAAGAAGAGGCGTTGAAACGACAATAATTGGAAAATTTACCGATTCCGGTAGTTGCGTTGTGAAATATGAAGGCAAGATTATCATGGATATTGATTTACAATTTATGCATTACGGAATACCAGAACGACTGTTAAAAACTAAAAAATTAACAATAAGACACAAAGAACCAAAAATTACCCTAAAAAAGGATCTCACTAAAGATTTCACAGAAATGTTGGGCAGACTTAATATCGCCAGTTACGAATTTATTACTCAACAATATGACCATATTGTCCAGGCGAATTTGGTACTATCTCCTTTACAGGGCAGAGGCAGAATTAATTCCAGCGTTTCCATCATAAAACCGGTATTAAATTCCGAAAGAGGAGTCATATTGTCATACGGAATGTATCCATCCTATAGTGATATAGATACATATTGGATGGCAGCTGCATGTATTGATAGCGCTATCAGAAATATCATCATTGCCGGAGGAAATATGGAGGAAATATATTTATTGGATAATTTTTGCTGGAGCGAAGCAAATGATTCTTTTAGGTTATACCAGTTAAAGCAAGCAGTAAAAGCCTGTTATGAATACGCAAAAAAATTCCAGACTCCTTTTATTTCCGGAAAAGACAGTATGTTCAATGATTTCAAAGGATTTGATGCTAAAGGAAAGCCGGTCAAAATTTCTATTCCTCCCACCTTACTGATAACTTCACTGGGGATAATTGAAGATACCAGAAAAGCCATCTCTCTAGATGCCAAATTTGCGGGAGATTTAGTCTATTTACTGGGTGATACTTTTGATGAATTAGGAGGATCGGAATATTACTGCATGCTTGGTGGAAAATTAAACAGAGATTATATTGGTAATAATGTTCCAAAAGTCCAACTCAATAATAATCTTAAACGATACAAAGCTTATAAGATCGCAACTGATTTACAGCTGATTGCTTCAGGAATAAGTCTTGGACGGGGAGGTTTAGCTGTAGGGTTAGCAAAAACGGTGATGGGAGGATTGCTGGGAATGGATATTTCCCTGCAAAATATTCCCGGTAATACATCAAGAGATGATTTCGCTCTTTTTTCCGAAAGCCAGGGAAGGATATTGGTTACTATAGATAGAAAGAATAAGAAACGATTTGAGAAAGTTATGGTTAATGTTAACCATAGATTGCTTGGCCGGGTGACAGATGATCAACATGTCAACATAAGAGGTTTAAAAGGAAATACTATTATTAGCGTTCAAATTGCTGATTTATTTAAAAGTTACAAATCTACTTTTGAAGGATATTAAAATGCGACCGAAAATATTAGTCTTTTCCGGTTACGGTTTTAATTGCGAAGAAGAAACAAAATATGCTTTTGACTGGGTTGGTGGGAAAGCAGATATTGTACATATCAACGATTTGATCGGCGGAGATTATAAATTAAATAACTATCAGATAATCGCCTTCCCCGGCGGATTTGCCTATGGCGATGATACCGGATCCGGAAATGCCTATGCTCTGAAAATAAAGAATCATTTATGGAAGGATTTACTGTCATTTATTAAACAAGATAAATTAGTGATAGGCATCTGCAACGGGTTTCAAGTATTGGTAAATTTGGGTCTCTTGCCGGGTTTTAAAAATGAGTATGGCATAAGAAAAATCGGTTTAATGCCGAACAAATCTGCAAGATACGTGGTTAGATTTGTAGATCTGAAAGTGGAGACAGATAAATCACCCTGGTTGACAGGACTAAAAAGGTTTTCGATACCGGTGGCCAATGGCGAGGGACGATTATGCATTGCCAGAGAGAATTTAAAATTATTAATCCAAAAAAAGATGATTGCTTTAAGATACGTTAAAGGAGAAATGTGTAAATATCTAAATTTGCCGGCCAATCCCAACGGATCAGTTGAGGATATTGCCGGAATATGTGATGAGACTGGTCGAATTTTAGGACTCATGCCGCATCCGGAAAGAGCAATGTTTTTTACCCAGTTGCCAAACTGGTCCTTAGTCAAAGAACAATATAAAAGAATAGGGAAGGAAATACCTAAAGAAGGTCCCGGAATGAAGTTGTTCAGGAATTCGGTCGAATATTTTGAAAATAAAAAGTAATTATTTCTAAGTTGAACTCATATTATTGAATATTTGAGGCTGTTTTTCTCAATTGATTATTTGCCTGTTGATTTTTATTTAAAAAAAATGTAAAAAAAGAATGTAAATGCTTAGTGAAAAAACATTACAGAAAATTGCCAAAAAAGTTCTTAAATCTACTGACATTTCGGGATTAGGCACGAAATTTCAAGGGAAAGTACGTGATTGCTATAATTACAGCAAACAAAGAATTCTTATCACAACTGACAGAATTTCCGCTTTTGATCGGGTATTAGGCTATATTCCTTATAAAGGGCAGGTTCTTAATCAGCTTTCAACTTTCTGGTTTGATAAAACTAAAGACATAATTCCTAATCATATTATTGCAATTCCGCATCCAAACGCGGTAATAGCTAAAGAAGCTAAACCTTATACCGTAGAAATGGTAGTTCGGGGTTATATCAGTGGAGTGACCAAAACCGCTCTTTGGCATCTTTATGAAACAGGTGAAAGATTGATTTATGGATTGAAATTTCCCGAAGGGTTAAAGAAAAACCAAAAACTGCCAACTCCTGTATTAACACCTACTACAAAAGCAGAACACGGGGCGCATGACGAAAGGCTTTCTCACGAAGAAATCTTAAGTAAGAAATTAGTACAACCGAAAATTCTCAGGCAAATGGAGAAAGCTGCGTTATCTTTATACAAAAGAGGAAATGAAATCTGTCAGAAAAGAGGATTAATTCTTGTGGATACGAAATATGAATTCGGAGAATATCAGGGTAAAATAATATTGATCGATGAGATACATACTCCCGACTCAAGTCGATTTTGGAGGAAAGATAACTATGAGGAGAGATTTCAAAAGGGACAGGAGCCGGAAAACTTCGATAAAGAGTTTTTCCGTTTATGGTATGTGAAGAAAGGTTACCGGGGGGACGGAAAACCTCCAGAAATGCCGGTAGAGTTGCAGGTGAAAACAGCCAAACGGTATATAAAAATTTACGAGATGATTACAGGGAAAAAATTTCAGCCGACTTCATATCCTCTGGAAGTAGGTATAAGAGATGCTGTTCTTAAATATCTAAAAAACTAACAAAATATGGTAATTATCATCTTAGGCTCTAAGTCAGATTTAAATCTTGCAAAAGAGATCATCAAAAATCTGCAGTTTTTTAAAATAGAATACAGATTACATATTGCTTCTGCTCATAAGAATCCAGAATACGTTCTTGGTTTACTTAAAAAGTATGAAGCGGAGGGTAAAGAAAAAATATATATTTGCGTTGCCGGAAGATCAAATGCGCTGGGGGGGGTCGTTGATGCACAAATACTCAGTCCGGTAATTAACTGTCCGCCTTACAGCGAAAAATTTGCGGGATTAGATATTTTATCTAGCTTAAGGATGCCTTCAGGAGTATGTTCCATGACTGTGCTTGAACCGGAGCAAGCTGTTTTGGCAGCAGCCAAAATATTGGCTTTAAAAGATGAAGAAATTAGAAACAGAATTAAACTATACCGAAAGGAATATAAAGATATGATGGTAAGAGAAAACGGAAAATTAAGTGAATCCAGTATTATCTAATATTTGAATAATCTATTGGTAAAAAAAAACTTAAAATCGGAATATCATAAATTAGTTGATCTTAAAAGGCAGGAAGCACTGCACGATCATTGTGGCATTTTCGGAATATACGCCCCGGGTGAGGATGTCGCTAAGATTACATATTTCGCTTTGCATAGTCTCCAGCATCGTGGCCAGGAAAGTGCAGGTATGGCAGTATCTGATGGGAGGAAATTAAGAGGAATAAGAAATTTAGGCTTAGTTACTTCGGTCTTTAATGAGAATAACTTAAGTAAACTTAAAGGTTTTATTGCCATCGGACACAACCGTTATTCAACCACTGGTAGTAATACTAAGGATAATATCCAACCTGTAATACTGGCTTCGAAGCATAAAGTTTTTTCTTTAGCTCATAATGGGAATGTTATTAACGCAAAAATGCTTAACTCCCAATTTAAACACATGAAAAGATCCGCCAGTAGTGACTCTGAGGTTATAACTCAGGCGATATACAGAGCTCCAGGGTCAAAATGGAGAGAAAAAATTATGAATGCAGCCCCTCATTTTATTGGTGCTTACAGTATTATCGCTTGTTCTAAAAAAAGAATGTATGCTTTTAGAGATCCTTGGGGAATACGACCGCTTTGTTTAGGAAGATTAAAAGGCTACTATGTGCTTGCCTCTGAGACTTGCGCATTCGATACAATCGGAGCTCTCTTTGAAAGAGATATCAAACCAGGGGAAATAATCGAGATATATAAAAATAAAATTAATATTTTAGGATATATTGATAACCTCGGGAAAAAACCAAGTTTTTGTTTATTTGAATATGTATATTTAGCCCGTCCAGATAGCATATTGAATAATATGCTTGTTCACGAGGCTAGAAAAAAGAGCGGCCAAATATTGGCAAAGGAAGCACCTGTTAAGGCCGATTTAGTTGCGGCAATCCCTGATTCTGGTACTTCAGCTGCCATAGGTTATGCCAGTGCTTTAGGAATACCTTTTGGAGAGGTGATGATCAAAAACCGCTATATAGGCAGAACATTTATTCAACCAGAACAACACGTTCGGGAACTTGGTGTGAAAATAAAATTCAACCCCATGAAGCAGATTTTAGAAGGTAAAAAGATAGTTATTGTCGATGACTCAATAGTAAGAGGTACCACGATCAAGAAGATTGTGGAGATATTAAAAAAAAATGGCGCCAAGGAAATCCACATCAGAATTTGTTCACCTCCGGTTAAATTTCCCTGTTATTTCGGGGTTGATACCCCAAATAAAAAAAATCTGATTGCTTCAGAAATGCGCGTAAAGAAAATTAAAAAATTTATAAAAGCTGATTCACTTCATTACCTTAGTCTAAGCGGTTTGGTTGAAGCTTCAGGTCAGGGTAAAAATTCCCTTTGTACGGCATGTTTCAGTGGACGTTACCCTATAAAAATAGATACGCATTTTAATAAACATATTCTTGAGGATAGTTAAGAAACTATGTTGTAAATAGGATCATAATATTTTTGTCCGGTTTATTCATTTTGTATACGAGGAATAATATTATGAATATAAAAAATATTGCCAATGTAGATAACGAAACAGCCAAATATATAAAACTGGAGACGGAAAGACAAAAAAACATGCTGGAGATGATTCCTTCAGAGAATTATGCTTCAAAAGCTGTCTTAGAAGCGGTCGGTTCTGTTCTGGCTAACAAATATTCGGAAGGTTATCCCAGGAAGAGATATTATCAGGGAAATAAATATATAGATGAAATAGAGTTAATAGCTATAGAAAGAGCCAAAAAATTATTTAAAGTACCGTATGTGAATGTACAGCCTTATTCCGGTTCTCCGGCAAATGCGGAAATATATCTGGCATTGATGAAACCCGGGGATACTCTCATGGGTTTGACCCTGTCTTACGGAGGGCATTTGACACATGGTTCGCCCGTATCAATGTCCGGAGCAGTTTATAAAGGCGTACTTTATGATTTCGGAGAAAAAGGAAAAATTGACTTTGACGAGCTGGAGAAATTGGCATTAAAAGTCAAACCTAAAATAATCGTAGCCAGCACGACAGCTTATCCGAGAATAGTTGATTTTGCCAAATTCGCAAAAGTGGCGGATAAAGTAGGAGCGTATTTACTAGCTGATATCTCCCATATAGTAGGACTAGTAATTGGTGGTTGCCATCCTGACCCGGTACCTTATGCTCACGTCATTATGACGACCACTCACAAAACATTGCGGGGTCCAAGAGGTGCTATGATTATGGTAACACAAAAAGGTCTGAAGAAAGATCCGGATTTAGCTGATAAAATAGATAAGTGGGTTTTTCCAGGTCTTCAGGGAGGACCACATGATCATGTAACTGCAGGTATAGCCGTATGCTTGAAGGAAGCAGGAACTGTTGCGTTTAAGAGATACGTTAAACAGGTTGTGGCTAACTGTAAAGTCCTTGCTTCTGAGTTAACTTATTACGGATTTGATTTAGTTTCCGGTGGAACTGATAATCATCTGATCCTTATTGATACTCACAATAAAGGAATAAACGGACGCCTGATGGCTATAGGACTTGAGGAAGCGGGAATAATCTTAAACAGGAACTGGGTACCTAAAGATGAAGCACCACCCTTTTTCCCAAATGGGATAAGGCTGGGTACTTCGGCCTTAACTTCAAGAGGAATGAGAGAGAAGGAGATGAAGAAAGTGGCAGCCTGGATACATAAAGCGGTTGAGGCAATGAAAACGTTGGAGTTTGATTATAAAACGTGGGTTGATATAGCTTACGGACAGAAGAAAGATCCGCAAAAACGAAAAAGACTGGATAGTACATTTTACAATCTGATATCTATATGTCCGGATATCAAGAAAACTGCCCAGGAAATAAAAAATTTCTGTAAGAGATACCCTGTACCGGGAATAGATTTCTAACATTAATATCTTTTATCTCATCTAAACAATAGCAATGATAAGAACTAAGAAGATTGCTGTTTTATTGTCAAATAAAGGAACAGGTACCAATTTAAAAGCAATTATGCAGGCTATTAAGATCGGCAAGATAAAAAAAGGAAAGGTAGTGGTGGTACTTTCAAACAAAAAAGATGCATATGGACTCATTCGCGCCAGAAAAAACAGAATAAAAACTGAAGTATTGGATTTAGGAGAGTTTATCACGATGGGTAAAACCAGAGAGGAATATGATGATACTTTAGGTAAAATACTGAAATTTAAATATGAAATTGACTTGGTGGTATTGGCAGGATGGATGCTCATCCTTTCGCAGGAATTTATCAAGTATTTTTCCTGTAAAATCATAAATCTCCACCCGAGTCTGTTACCTGAAATTGGAGAAGATTATGTATTATACAAAGGAATCAGAATTAAACCAGTAAGAGGTGAACATACCGATAACGCTGTACAATATGCTATTGCCAAACACTATCCGGTGACTGGTTCTACTGTACACTTTGTCACTCCTAAAGTAGATGAGGGGCCGGTGATTATAAGAGGTTTTGTGAGAATAAGAAAGGGAGACACGGTTGATTCCTTATATCAAAGAATAAAAGTAATCGAGCATCAGATATTACCTCAAGCCATATCCTGGTTTTGCGAGGACAAATTAATAATAAAAGCTGAGAAAGTAAAAATATTAGATAAAAACACATGAAGGTATTAATTATTGGATCAGGCGGACGGGAACATGCCCTAACCTGGAAAATCTTACAGTCAAAAAAAGTCTTAAAAATTTATTGCGCACCGGGAAATCCTGGTACCGCACTTTTGGCTAAGAACATTGATATATCAAGTTGCGATATCAAAAGTTTACTTAAGTTTGTTCAGAAAGAAAAAATAGATTTAACAATAGTAGGTCCTGAAGCGCCTCTTATTTTAGGAATCGTTGATTTATTCGAGAAAAATAATTTGGCTATAATCGGTCCCAGTAAAAGAGCGGCGCAAATTGAAGGATCGAAGGTATTTGCTAAGAAAATTATGCTCTGGAATAATATCCCTACGGCAAAATTTGTTTGTTTTGATGACTATAAATCTGCTAGTAAGTATCTGAAAACCCAAAAATATCCACTGGTTATTAAAGCAGAAGGACAGTGTTTGGGAAAAGGAGTGTCCGTTTGTCAGGATGATAAGTCTGCTCAAAAGTTTGTGAAAGATATATTTATCAATAAGATATTTAAGGATGAAGGGAAAAGAATAGTCATCGAAGAGTATCTGACCGGTCAGGAAATTTCATTCATGGTAGCTACTGACGGAATAAATTTCGCATCACTTATTCCATCACAGGACCATAAAGGAGCCTATGATGGTGATAAAGGACCAAATACGGGCGGTATGGGAGCTTACGCCCCAGTGCCTTTTGTTGATAGTGACATGGTAAGGAGGATAGAAGATGAGATTGTCAAACCTACATTACGATCCTTGGCAAAACATGGAAACCTCTATAAAGGCATATTATATCCCGGTTTAATCCTGACCAAAGACGGTCCTAAAGTATTGGAATATAACTGCAGATTTGGCGATCCGGAAACACAAGCCGTCTTGTCTCTTCTTGAAACAGATATTATCGATGTATTTGAAGCGATTAATAATCAACAAGTTAAACGCTTAAAATTAAGATGGTTTAAAAGTTCAGCGGTTAATGTAGTTTTAGCAGCCAAAGGATACCCGAAAGAATATGAGAAAGGTAAGGTAATAAAAGGCACTGACAAATATAAAGGTAAAAAGGATGTATTTATTTTTCATGCAGGTACAAAAATACAGAATAAGAAACTATTAAGCTGTGGAGGTAGAGTAATTGGAGTAACAGCAAGAGGAAAAAATCTAAAAGAGGCTATAGATAAAGCATATAAGAACATTGGGAAAAAAGGAATACATTTTCCGGGTATGCATTATAGGAAGGATATAGGGAAAAAAGGATTAATTCCAAAATTATGAAATCGAAAAATCATTTCAAGCAAAGACTGGACACATGCAGTAAGGCAAGGGAAATTACCTCGCAGGCATGCTTTGAAGCTTTAAAATATGTTTATACTGCTTCTGAAAAGATATCGGAGTTGCAGTTTAAAAATTACTGGTTAAAAGAAATTGAGGTGTGGGGTGAGGTTACTAAAGGACTAGGCTGGTACGATCCACCGCCGGACGGTATTGCAGTATTATTTGGATCAAAAGAAAGACCAGAAAGAATAAATTATCCTACACTTCGTCCTAGAAAATATTGGCCCAATCCGAAAATATATTTTGATAGCAAAGGCCTTGGTTATGTATTTGCTTCACTCTATAAATTTTTGGAAGGCATACCTATTATTGGCGATTTTGGATTCACTTACTATTTAGGGAGAAACGAGAGGATTATTGATCACTTTAAAAAAGGCAGGGAGCTGACTGATAGAATTTGTGATTTAGTTTCCATCGGTATGACATACAATAAACTTTATACATCTACTATACAATTACTTAATAAATATGATATGGAAAATAACGTATATAGTACAACAGATAGGAACTGGACAAACTTAGGACATTCAATACCTTTTATCAACCGTAGCCCAACTGAGAATGAACACGAATCATTTTTATCAGGAAATAAAAACCTGGTTAATAAAACTATTAGTTTAGCCAGAATTTTTATCAATAAAAGTGAAAACTTCACGATCGAATCAAATTCTGCTTTTACAATCGAACCTCGCCTCACTTCTAACAAAGATAAATTATTACCCATGTGCTCATTCCATACGATTGTCCAGTTCGTACAAGGAAAAAAAATAGTGTTAACTAATTTCAGAAAAATATTTAATTTATTGAATATGGATTGGTTAAATTAGAAGGAAATAATTATGCTCACTTATTCCAAATCAGGAGTAGATTACAAGCTTCTCGATCCGGCTAAAAGATTAGGACAGATAGCCGGACTTAAAACGATCAACAATGTCTGCGATACAGGATTTAGAGAGCTGTCAAAAAGTCGCGGCGAGACGGCATATATTCTCGAGTCAAAAGACTGTTATTACGCTTTTGTGGAAGAGGGTTTGGGTACGAAAAATCTGGTGGCTGATGAAATGAGTAAAATTACCGGTAAAACATATTATGACGCTATAGCCATGGATACTGTTGCTGCAATAGTAAACGATTTGACAGCAGTAGGAGCCAGGCCTTTAACAGTGCTTGCATATTGGGGCGTAGGTTATTCTGAATGGTTTTCCGATAAGGACAGGCTGAAAGACCTCGTAAATGGCTGGAAAAAAGCATGTGATCAAGCTGGGGCTACTTGGGGCGGCGGAGAAACACCTTCAATGAGCGATGTCATAAAAGAGGGAGTTATTAACCTAGCAGGTGCTTCTTTTGGGATTATCAAACCTAAAAAGAGATTAATAATAGGAGATAAGCTTAAAGCTGGTGACAGAATAATAATTCTTCAAAGTAACGGTATCCATGCAAATGGTTTATCACTGGCAAGAAAAATTGTTAAATATATCCCGGGTGGTTATAAAGCCCGTCTTGATACAGGTAATATGTTCGGAGAGGAACTTCTAAAACCCACAATTATTTATTCGAAATTTGTAGATAAACTACTCAATAACAATGTAGATATTCATTATATGGTAAACATTACCGGACACGGTTGGAGAAAATTAATGCGTGCCACACAGCAATTTACTTATATTGTCGATACAGCGCCCAAAATCCCAGAACTTTTTACTTTTATCCAGAAATATTCACAGTTAACTCTAAAGGAGATGTATGAAACGTTCAATATGGGTGGTGGTTTCGCTTTGATTTCTCCCCAAAGTGAGATCCGAAATATTATCACATCGGCAAACAAATTTAAAATCAAGGCTTATGATGCAGGTTATATCAAAAAGGGAGAGAAAAAAGTAATTATTAATCCCTATAAAATTATCCTGGAAGGAAAAAGCTTAGAGGTAAAGATGAAAGTATGAGATATATCATTGCTACACTAGCTTCGCATTCCTGTCTGCAAATACTGAAAGGGGCTAAAGATGAAGGTTTCAGAACGATGGCAATAGCCATAGAAAATAAAGTATCGTTTTATAAACGATTCAAATTTATCGATGAGGTAATAGGGATTCCCGATTACAAACAATTTTATTTATTGGAGAATCGGTTAAAAAGAAAAAATATCATTATTATTCCTCACGGATCGTTTGTGGCATATTTGGGGAAAGAAGGGGACGAAAAAATCACATTACCTTATTTTGGGAACAAAAAGATATTAGAGATTGAGGCAGACAGGGATAAACAGCACGATTGGTTTAAAAAAAGCGGATTATTGCTTCCAAGGATGTATAAAAACATAGAAGACGTGGATAAGGCTGTCATTGTTAAATATCACGGTGCCCAAGGCGGTTATGGATATTTCCTGTCACCGGATAAGAATACCTTGAAAACTAAATTGTCGAAAAACAAAAGCCTTAATTCAAAAATATTTTTGCAGGAATATATTGTCGGAGTCCCTATTTACCTCCAATATTTCTTTTCACCTCTTGATAATAAAATCGAACTTATGGGAATTGACAGGAGATATGAAACAAATATTGACGGCCTTGGCAGAATACCGGCAGATATGCAAAGCAAAATGAATATCATTCCGTCTTTCACTGTTGTCGGTAATTTCCCGATAGTAGTCAGAGAATCACTATTGCCGTCAATCTATGAAATGGGAGAAAAGGTGGTGGAGACAGCAAAAGAAATCGCCGGCCCCAAAGGTTTATATGGTCCTTTTTGTCTAGAGACGGTAGTTACCTCAGATCAGCAGTTTTATGTAATCGAAATTTCCTGTAGAATAGTGGCTGGTACCAACTTATTTATTTCCGGTTCTCAATATACTGATCTGTCTTACGGTGAACCCATAAGTACCGGTAGAAGAATAGCAAGGGAAATAAAAAAAGCCATCAAATTAAAGCAACTAGATAAAATTCTAGATTAATGAAATATGTCTAAAAAAGTAGATACAATTATCACCCTTGGCGGTCATTCGGCTCTGGAAATCTGCCATGGTGCCAAAAAGAAGCATTTTAAAACTATAGTAATTTGCCAAAAAGGGCGGGAAAAAACATATTCAAAATACTACAAAAATCTGGTCGATGAAGTCGTATTACTTGATCATTTCAAACAATTAACCGACAAACGAACGATGGACATATTAAAAGAAAAAGAACTGATATTTATCCCTCATAGATACTGTCAAACATATTGCGATCTAAATCTTCTTGAGAATGGTTTTAATATACCTGTATTCGGTAACAAACATCTTTTAAAATACGAAGAAAGAACCGGAAAATTCAACCAGTATCAGCTTTTATCCAAATCAGGTATAAATTATCCACTTCAGTATAATAATCCGAAAGATATAGACAGACTTGTCTTTATCAAAGTAAATGAAGCGGTAAGAGGGTATGAGAGAGCTTTTTTCTTTGCTGATAATTACAGGGAGTACTTGAGAAATTCCCATAATTTGATCCGGAAAGGCATAATAAAAGAAAGCGATTTAAATGTTGCGGTTATCGAAGAATATATTTTGGGAGCTTATGTGAACTTCAATTTTTTTTATTCTCCTCTTTCCCATTCACTGCACCTAATAGGAACAGACATGCGCAGGCAGACTAACATTGAAGGTATAGTAAGAATTCCTGCAGATGAGCAGATGGGACTTCTGAAATATATAAAACCTTCTTATATAGAAACAGGACATATCGCCGTGACAGTGAAGGAATCCTTAATAGAAAAAGTCTATGAGCTGGGTGAAAATTTCGTAAAAACTACCCAAAAAGAAGTTCCTCCCGGGATAATCGGTCCTTTTGCTCTGCAGGCTGCAATCTCTGCCGGACCTCCAAAAGAAAAAATTGTTGTATTTGATTTGTCTCTGCGGATTCCCGGATCGCCCGGTATTTCCTATACGCCTTATAGCAAGTATCTATATGGTAAGGATATAAGTATGGGTGAGAGGATAGCTATGGAAGTTGACAAGGCAAATATGTCAAAACAAATTAATAGAATTTCAACCTGAATGAAATAATATGGATAAGGACTTAAAATATATGCTTAAAGCAATTACCATCCTTGATGGAAGAAATTGGAACAAGGTGGAAGTAGTTTCGCAATATTTTTCGGAATACGCTTTGATAAAAACCAGAGTGTTTGTCGAAATCAGATATTTGATTTTTCTTTCCAAAAACACTCATCTTGTAAGAAAATTGTCCCGAAAAGAAAACGACTTTTTAGAATCTATTCATAAAGATTTTAATCTTGTTGAAGCTGAAAAAATTAAAGAAATCGAGAAGAAAATAAATCATGATGTAAAAGCTGTGGAATATTATTTACGTGAAAAATTATTACATAGTACCCTTTCAGATATAAAAGAATTTATCCATTTCGGTTTAACTTCCTATGATATCAATATTCCCTCGTACGCTCTGCTTCTTATTGAATACCGTACAAAGGTTCTCATCCCAATAATTGATCAGATTCTGACGGTTCTTAAGAAGCACATTATAAATACCAAAGAAATGTCCATGCTTGGTCGTACTCATGGTCAACCTGCCTTGCCTACGACAATGGGTAAGGAGTTAACAGTTTTTTATATAAGAATAAAAAAGGAGATTGACGTATTAAGACAAATTCCGATTGAGGCTAAACTTACCGGAGCAATCGGGAACTATAACGCTCACGTATTTGTGGCTCCAGAAATCGACTGGCTGAAGTTTAGTTTTAATTTTTTAAGGAGTCTTGGATTGACACCTAATTGTTACACCACGCAAATACTTCCGTATGAATCCTGGTTGAGAGTTTTTGACTCGGTTAAACGGATAAATAACATTCTTCTGGGATTTTGTCAGGATATCTGGTGGTATATAAGTTTAGAGTATTTCATCCAGAAGATAAACGAAGAGGAAGTGGGATCCTCTACTATGTCACATAAAGTTAATCCGATTACCTTTGAAAACGCAGAAGGAAATTTGGGTCTTGCCAATTCAATGTTTGAATTTTTTTGCCGAAAATTATCCTATTCCCGTCTGCAGAGGGATTTATCAGACAGTACCGTGAAAAGAGACTTCGGCATGGTTTTTGGTTTTTCGTATCTTGCGTGGGATAGTATTCTGTCAGGACTGGCTAAAATATCTCCAAATATAGAGAAGATGCAAAAAGAGTTGGAAGACCACTGGGAGATCTTCTCAGAAGGGATTCAAACGTATTTAAGATTAAAAGGATTTGATGAAGCCTATGAACTCCTGAAAGATAAAACCAGGGGAAAAGTACTTAATAAAAAACAAGTTTACGATTTGATAGATACCTTACCGATCAAATCAAAAGATAAAAAGATCCTGAAAATTAAGAGTTTGGACTGTTATTCCGGATATGCCGTGAAACTGGTGGATCTGGCACTTAAAGAAAAATAAGAATGAAAATACCAATAATTGTCATTGGTGCTCAGTGGGGAGATGAAGGAAAGGGGAAAATCATTGATTTCCTGTCTAAATCAGCAGATTATGTGGTCCGTTTCAACGGAGGGAACAATGCCGGTCATACAGTGGTTCTTAAGAGCGAGAAATATCCGTTGTCACTTTTACCATCCGGGGTACTTAGGAGAAAGAAGCTTCTTATTTCACAGGGGGTGGTGATAAACCCGAAAGTTTTGATAACAGAAATTAATTTTTTTCAAAACAAAGGAATTGTTCCTTCTCTGACTATTGATAAACGCGTAAATCTGGTGATGCCATATCATCAGCTTCTTGATGCCGCCACAGAAGAGGCAAAGGGGGATAAAAAAGTCGGTTCATTGAAGTTGGGAATAGGTTATTGTTACGAAGACAGAAACAACAGGTATGGTATAAGACTGGAGGATCTATTAAACCCACAAGCTTTCAAAAGAAAGTTGGAAGAAGAATTTGAATTAAAAAAAAGAAGAATTGAAAAAGTTTTCAAAATGAAAGTAACCTTAAATAAAGATGAAATTTATCAGGAATATCTGAAATACGGTACTTTTCTAAAATCATATATAGGCGATGTAAGTTTAATCGTGACTAAATATATAAATAAGAAACAATTCCTGTTTGAAGGAGCGCATGGTACTTTTCTTGATGGTAATTTCGGGACGTATCCCTTTACTACAGCAGTAAATACTATTTCCGGTTCAGTATTTCCTTATGTTGGTTTTCCGCCGCAGAAATTAAATATTATTGCCGTGGTCAAAGCATACACAACCAGAGTTGGTGGAGGACCTTTTCCTACAGAGCTATTTGATGATTCAGGAATAAGATTGCAGGAAAAAGGTATAGAATTTGGGACTGTATCCAAAAGGAAGAGAAGATGTGGTTGGTTGGATTTTCCGATGTTAAAATACGCACACCGCCTGAACGGATTTACCAGCATTGCCATAACTAAACTAGATGTTTTATCAGGTTTGCCAGAGATAAAAATTGCTTATAATTATAGAATTAATGGTAGTATTGTGGATGAATTTCCTTCTAATCTTCCGGATATAAAAAAAATTGACATTAATTATGAAATATTTAAGGGATGGAAAGAGGACATCGTGAAAATTAGAAAATACACTGATTTACCCAAAAACTGCAGAATTTATCTTCAGGCAATAGAGAAAGAGTTAAAGATTCCCATCAGTTATATTTCAGTTGGCGCCGAAAGGAGTGCGATAATTCAAAAATGAATAAAATTGATTTAGGTCTTACATACGATGATGTTCTTCTGGTTCCCAAAAGGTCAAAAGTAGCTCACCGGAAAGACGTATCGACAAGAACCAAATTGACTGACAAAATCAGCATGAACATTCCGTTTATTTCAGCCAATATGGATACGGTAACCGAGAGTAATATGGCTATTGCCTTGGCACATGCAGGTGGTATCGGTATTATTCATCGATTTATGTCTATAGAGAGACAAGTTGATGAGGTTAAAAAAGTAAAAAGGCATGAGGGTTTTATACTTTACAAACCATTTACTCTTGGACCAACCGCTACAATAAGTTTAGCACGGGAAATGGCGGTAAAAAATCAAGTATCCAGCTTTGTTATTGTGGATGAAAAAGATAGAGTTTTAGGAATATTGACACGTAGAGATATATTATTTGAAAATAATGCAGACCTACAAGTTTCTCGATTTATGACTCCTTTTGAAAAGTTAATATATGGGCCTACTAATATCACTTTAGAAAAGGCAAAAAATTTAATTCAAAAATATAAGATAGAAAAATTGCCACTGATAGATAAAAATAGATGTTTAAAGGGTCTGATTACTTCGCGTAGTATTGAACATTTCTATCTATATACAGATTCCACTAAAGATAAGTTTGGCCGCCTTAGAGTGGGTGCCGCAATCGGAGCGGTGGGTGATTATCTGGAAAGAGCCAAAGAATTGATTGATTCAGGAGTGGACGTGTTGGTTCTAGATGTAGCCCATGGACATAATGAGATCGCGATTAAAGCTGTCGGTAATGTCCGGAAAAAATTTAAGGATATAGAGATTATTGGCGGTAATGTAGCTACGCCAGGTGCAGTTTTAGACCTTATCAAATTAGGAGTAAATGCCGTAAAAGTAGGTATAGGTCCGGGAGGCCTATGTACTACCAGATTGGTAGCCGGAGTCGGAGTTCCTCAATTTTCTGCGGTCAGGGAATGTAGCCTAATTGCCAAACGTTACAAAGTGCCAATCATTGCCGATGGCGGAACAAATTATCCTGGTGACATAACTAAAGCGTTGGCTGCAGGTGCTTCAAGTTGTATGCTGGCGGGATGGTTTGCCGGTACGGATGAATCACCGGGAGGGATTATCTATCGTCGAGGCATGAAATATAAAATACACAGAGGAGCCGCATCTTTTTTGGCGGTCGCGGACCGTAAGATGGCAAGTAATGAAGTAACTAATGTAGATAAATTGAACTCTGTAGTGCCGGAAGGAGTGGAATCAATAATACCTTATAAGGGAAATGTCAAAGATGTTATTTATCAGCTCTTAGGTGCTCTTCGTTCCGGTATGAGTTACTGTAATGCAATGACCATAAGTGAACTTCACAGGAATGCCGAATTTCTGCGTATAACTGAGGCAGGATTCAGGGAAAGTAAATCGCACAACATCCAGGAAATTACATGAAACTCAGGACTCTTTTTTGTATCTGGAATTATATATAGGGGGTGAAATTCATTCAAAATCAATTCTTGGATTACCCGTTTTAAATTATTCTTTTATACTTCTTTCTATTGAAGGCACGACACATTTATTGAATATGGATGGGATAAAATATCCCGGAGTGGGATGTTTAACGATTGAAGCCAGAGCCATAGCTGCTTTGATTTTTCTTTCAAATGTCACCTTTTTGTTTTTGCTTTCTAGGAGCCCTTTAAAAAATCCTGGAAACACTAAGGCATTATTGATTTGATTACGATAATCGCTTCTTCCTGAGGCATAAACTTTTACCCCCCAACTCTTAGCGTCGACAGGATTTAGTTCAGGTTCAGGATTGGCTAAGGCAAAAACTATAGGATTTTTATTCATTGATTTTATTATTCTTTTGGTAAAAATACCTTTTACAGAAACACCTATCAGAATGTCCGCATTTATTACAGCCTGGGAGATATTTCCTACAAGATTTCTTTTATTGGTAAAATCAAGCAATTCTTTTTTGTAAGTATGGATGTCTATCCTATTGCCGGATATGATCCCTTGACTGTCTGAAATGATAATGTCTTCAATACCTGCGAAATTCAAAAGATAAGAAATAGCAGTTCCGGCAGCACCGCAACCTACAATGACAGTTTTGCATTTTTGAAGTTTTTTACCTACGATTTTCGTCGCGTTTAGTAGTCCGGCGAGCACCGCTATTGCGGTAGCGTGCTGATCATCGTGCATAACCGGAATATCCATTGTTTGCAGATTTTTCTCTATTTCAAAACATCTTGGTGCGCTGATGTCTTCCAGATTAATAGCTCCGAAAACAGGTGAAATATTTTTGATGATAAAAATAATCTCATCTGTGTTTTGAGTTTTTAGACATATAGGAAATGCGTTTATGGAAGCAAATTCGTTAAAAATAGCACATTTTCCTTCCATTACCGGTAAAGCGGCATCCGCTCCTGCATTTCCCAGACCCAATACAGCTGAACCATCGGAAATGACGGCAACTGTATTTTTTTTAATAGTTAGGTCAAATATTGCATGTTGGTGCGATTTAATATATTTGACGATATCAGCAACACCGGGTGTATATAAAAGAGATAAAATTTTTCTTGTATTTAATTTAACTTTGCTTTTAATATAGATTTTACCGTTCAATTTTTGGTGGAGTCTAAATGATGAGTGTGATTCAGTCATAAAATATTATTTTTGTAAATTAGGTTTTGTTAAATGCTTCAGGCGAAATAACCTATTAGCCGTATCTTTTGGGATAAATCCTTTCTCTACGGCAGAATCCTTGAGAGACTTTCCCGTTTTCAACGAAATTTTGACCAGCTCGATGGTTTTATCATAGCCAAGATACGGGTTCAGAATTGCTGCTATTCCACTGCTTCTGTCCAGCCAGTATCGGCAAGTATCTTCATTGGCTTTAATTCCCTTCAGGCACTTATTGTTGAACATATTTACCGCGTTTGTAAGTATTTTTATTTGACTGATAAGATTATGCGCCACAAGAGGAAGCATGACGTTTAATTCAAGTTGACCTGACATTGAGGATAGGAGTATCGTTTGGTCGAATCCGATTATCTGGAAACACACCATTGTCATCATTTCTATAATAGACGGGTTCACTTTTCCCGGCATGATTGATGAACCCTGTTGCACGTCAGGAAGACTTATTTCCGACAAGCCTGTTTTTGGACCTGAGGAAAGCAAGCGAAGATCATTGCCAATTCTTATAAGTGTTTGGGAAATATTTCTTAAGGATGAAGAAAAAAATAAGAGATCTGAAGTATTTTGCATGGATTCAAATAGATTATCTGATTTAATAAGAGGTAGTCTTGTAAGATTTACAAGATTTTTCATAATCATATCCTGATATCCGGGAGGTGTATTTATTCCTGTCCCAACTGCTGTACCGCCAATACCTACTCTTAGTAAATATTGTTTAGACTCACTTATGCGATTTATATCTAATATAATAGACTTATGATAAGCGGAAAATTCCTGACCCAGGGTGATTGGTAGAGCGTCCTGAAGATGGGTTCTTCCCGACTTTATTATTTTTCTAAAGTCTTTTGTCTTTCTTGATAATAATTTTTCCAGGTAATTTAGTACGGACAGTAAATCAGGGATGATTGTGAGAGCTGTAATTCTTACGGCACAGGGAATTACGTCATTTGTGGATTGCGACATGTTTACATGATTATTGGGATGAATATAAGTATAACTGCCAAGTGGTGCACCAAGGATTTCATTTGCCCTGTTGGCAATAACTTCATTTATATTCATGTGATGTGAGGTGCCTGCTCCGGCCTGATATGGGTCAACGATGAATTGATCTGAAAACTTTCCGTTTAATATTTCATCGCAGGCTGTTGTAATCGCTTGGAATAATTTTTCGTCGAGTAAATCAAAAGCTCTGTTTGCCATTACGGCTGCTTTTTTGATAATGACGGTAGAGAAAACATATTCTTTGTGAGGGTAAAGACCGCTGATCGGAAAATTTTCTATAGCCCTTTGGGTATTAACTCCCCAATAGGCTTTTTTTGGGATACGGACTTTACCAAGTGAATCTTTCTCTATTCTAAATAAGTTATTCGTATTCATATTATTATTATTTAAGTATCTGTTATAATTAAATAGAATGTCTTATATTATAGTTAATAAATTATATTTAAGGAGATAATATCATGTCAGGTACAAATTTTACACGGGAAGAAGCAAAAATGATCGGAGAAAAATTGGGAATTGATTGGACTAAATTTGATGTGGAGCAGTTCCGAAGAGGGATGGATGTCGAGCTGGAACACGGATTAAGGGCTCCGGAAACCAATGTTACCAACGATGATCCTATGACGACCGGAAAAATTGCTTTGGCTCATTTGAACGAATTTCCTGATTACTACACCAGACTTGACAAAATGGAGAAAGAAGCAGAAGCTTTCCATAATAAATAATTTTTTATCAAATTAACTTCTTAATATGCCTACGTGGATTATTTATGCCTTATTTTCTGCAATATCTGCATCCTTTGTGGCGATATTCGGGAAAATAGGTATCTCATCTTTGGATACCACAGTGGCCACGACCGTGAGAGCTATTATTATGGCTGTGTTTTTGATGTTGACCACTGTAATCTTAGGTAAGACACAACACCTTTCATCAATAAGCTCAAGAGCTCTTTTTTTCATAGTTTTATCTGGTATTGCCGGTGCTGTTTCATGGTTATTTTACTTTTTCGCTCTTAGTAAAGGACCGGCCTCGGGCGTAGCTGCTCTGGACAGATTGAGTGTAGTTTTTGTTTTCACATTTAGCCTACTGCTGTTAGGAGAGAAATTCGAATTTAGATCCTTGTTCGGGGTAGTACTCATAACAGTAGGGGCTATTCTTATGAGCGTCAGATAAATAATGCTGAGGTTTAGGTTTTCTTTTTTTTGGATCTTCTATTTTGCAGGATAAGCGAGCGTCTTTTCATGGAATTTTCTTTAATAAGCTTAAGACGGTCCATTTTTTTCTTTAACTCCTGGGTTAATATGCTTTGACATTCCTTATCTTCACATGCTGTCTCTGAGTAGGTGATGCCATTTTCTTTCCATGTTTTTACCACTATTCTGGGTTTTCCACACCGCACGCAGATATTTACATATTCGTTGTTCAAGGTAGTCGTATATTACCATAAATTAAGTCAGAATTCAACAATATGTACGGGTCTGTAACACCAAT
>PFMK01000049.1 GCA_002785215.1 Candidatus Gottesmanbacteria bacterium CG_4_10_14_0_8_um_filter_37_24
ACTAGAGTAAAAACAGAGATGGATTTGAGGAAATTATGGGCTTACTGGAAAAACAGATTTCTGCGAAATTAGCAACCGGATATGGCTATTAAACTAAGAATTACCGATATTATAGCTTCAATTACTGTTTCAAAAATCACTCCTGTCATTCCTATTTTTGAAACACTCATCTTTCGCAAAAAGAGAGTCAGACCAAAACCTACGCCGGCGATAAGAGCAAATATGACATTCATGGTTCTAGTTTAACATATTCTTGCTCCATGATTATGCTCTTAAATCTGACAATCTCGACGAGAAAATGAGTGAAATAAATTCACTCATATTACTAATAAATTATCCGTATGAATATTGACTCAAATTAGATACAGTTATTCGCCTTCGGATTTTTCCGGAGGTAAGATAATTGATAGTCAAAAGAATTCAGCTTAATCCTCCTCCGCGGAAATTCTCTCCGACTATAATGTTTCCGGAGGCAAGGATATTATTCCGCTTCCGCCTTCGCATAAAGCTTCGGCCGGACAGGTCGGACGGATTTCAGCTCTATTGATGCGCTTGATTAAGATCCCGCAAGCGAAAGTTAGAGAGCTTCAATTCGGTAACTTCAAAATAGTACCAGGATATATCAAATCCGGATTTTTGAGATTATTAGCATTGGCTATTTTAGTCCAGGCATATCCGTCACCGTATTCTTTAAGAGCGATTTTCCACAGATAATCACCAGTAACCACAGTATATGTTTTCTCAACCTGGGTAGAAGTTGAAAGAACTTTTTCACTTTCCGGTCTGATTACTTCTGCCTTCGGAATAGTCAGTGTCTGGCCGACTGCTATTTTGTCGGAATTTTTAATTTTATTTGCAGATACGATTGAAACCCAGTTGTATCCGGAACCGTAAAATTTTTCTGCAATCTTCCATAGACTGTCATTTTCTAACACTGTATAAGTAGCAGGGAGCTCAACTTTGGCTTCATCAGGCTTTTGTTCTTCAAAAGTAATGTCCTTAGTCGGCGTTGTATTATTCTGGTTTTTATTTGTCAAATATCTGTAGAAAAGCAGACCTCCAGCTATGACAACCAGGAACCCTAGGGTGATGGAGATGTATGATTCAGGAAAATCGAGCTGTTTCAGAAATTTTTTCCACATAGAAATAATAAATCCTCCTTTCTGGGCAGAGTTATTTTGAGGTGGCGCGAAACGTAAGAAATTCTTAGAAATTCCAACGTTTCAGCAACGTTTAAATTATCCTTTTTGACTAAAATTTATTACGTTGCGGGCTCGACCGGATTCGAACCGGCGATCTTCGCCTCGACAGGGCGACATGTTAAACCGCTACACCACGAGCCCAAAAAAATAATTAGAGTCTTGAAAAGATAATATCAAAAGATTATGGGGTGGTCAATAGAGATATAGATAGTAATAATATATAATAAAAGTCAGTAATTATGACTAATAAGGAGATATCAAAACTCTTAAGGAATATTTCCGCTGTCTATCAGTTGAGCAATGAGAGCAGATTCAGAATAATAGCTTATGAAAAGGCTTCAGAGGTCATAGAAAACAGTGCCGTGGAAATGTCGGACTTATGGAAACAAGGCAAACTTACTTCTGTTCCCGGAGTTGGACAGTCAATTGCGTCTTACTTGGGAGAGCTTTTCCAGACAGGTAAAGTGATACATTTTGATAAGTTATTCGATAAATTTTCTCCCGCTCTTTTTCCTCTTCTTGATGTTGCCGGATTCGGTCCGAAAAAAGCACTTAAATTAGCTACGGAATTGAAGCTCAATAATCCGGAAACAGTTATAAATGACGTCCATAAAGCCGCACTCTCTGGCAAGATTGCCAAGATCAAAGGATTTGGAGATAAATCCCAACAGGATATTATTGAAGCTATCAAACGATATAAAATCGGTCAGGATAAAACCCTACGTATGTCCGTTTATTATGCAAATCAAATTGCTAAGTCCGTGATCGCATATCTTATGCAGTGTAAATATACGGTTGATGCAATTTTGCTTGGTAGTCTTAGAAGAATGGTTTCCACCATAGGAGATGTCGATATTGCTGTTAAAACGCATGATTCGTCAAAAGTAATAGAATGGTTTATCAGATATCCGTCTAAAGTAAAAATCATCGAACAGGGTTCATCAGGAGCTTCTATTTTACTGACCAATCAAACGCAGGTAGATTTAAGAACGATCGATCCCCAAAGATTCGGATCAATGCTTCAATATTTCACAGGGAGCAAATACCATAATATTCATTTGAGGGAACATGCATTAAAAAAAGGGTTATCACTATCTGAGTATGGCATAAAGCAGTTAAATATGGGGAAAATTCAATCATTAAAAAAAGGTATATACAATTCTGATAAAAACATTTATGAATATAAATCAGAATATGATTATTATCACGATCTTGGTATGCAATTTATTCCTCCTGAACTAAGAGAAAATACCGGAGAAATAGAAGCCTCAATCATTAATAAACTACCGAAACTGGTTGAGACTAAAGATATAAAGGGCGATTTACACATACATTCTAACTACGACCTTGAAACTTCACATGACTTGGGGAATTCATCGTTAAAGGAAATAGTTAGTCGAGCAGAAAAACTAGGTTATGAATACTTAGGGATAAGTGATCATAATCCAAGTATGGCTAATCATAGTAATGATGAGATAATAAATATCTTAAAGAGACGTAAAAACATTTTTGAACACATTATGTCTTCAACAAAAAGTACTCGAGTATATTTATTTATCATGTTAGAGGTAGATGTTCTTCCTGACGGTAAATTAGCAATTCCGAACGAAGCATTACCATATCTGGATGCACTAATTGTCTCTATCCATAGCAGTTTCAATATGGATAAGAATAATATGACCAAAAGAATTATCTCAGCTTTATCACATCCGAAAGCAAAAATATTTGCCCATCCGTCGGGAAGACGATTGGGAAAAAGAGAAGGATACGATGTAGATTGGGATAAATTATTTAATTTTTCTATACAGAATAATAAGGCTATAGAAATTAATTCCAATCCTGAAAGACTCGATTTGTCTGATATTCTAGTTAGAGAAGCTACAAGAGAACATGTAAAACTTGTTATCAACACTGACAGTCATGATGTAACTCACATGGATTACATGAGTTTAGGAGTATCGGTAGCCAGAAGAGGTTGGGCTCAGAAAAGTGATATAATAAATACTTTATCTTGTGATAAATTCAAAAAGTGGTTATTGAACAGTTAAACATTTTGTGAAGAGAAAGATATATTTCAATATGTATTTTGATTATGGACGATAAATTGAAAACATCAATATCAGCTAATAAAACAAAATCCTGGATCATTATGGTTTTTTTTGCGTTATTTGTTGCCATGCTGGGACTTGTATTTGGAAAAATATCAGGACACGGTTTGACCTGGGCAATGATCGCATTCCTGTTGGCAGGAGTAGCCAGTTTAGGCGGATATTTTTTCGGAGATAAAATGATATTAGGCATATCAAATGCACATGAGGCTGATAAAGTAAAAGATGAAAATATCTATACGATTATCGGGAATATAACTTTGAAAGCAGGACTTCCTATACTCAAAGTATACATAATTGAAGACAGGTCACCAAATGCATTCGCTACAGGAAGAGATCCAAATCATGCAGTTATTTGTGTAACTCGAGGACTTATCGATAAACTAAAGATGGCAGAAATTGAGGGTGTTGTAGCTCATGAACTATCTCATATAAGAAACTATGATACTAGATTGATGGTAATAACTTCAATATTAGTCGGGACTGTGGCGTTTATGGCAGATTGGTTTGTGCGGTCCTTATGGTGGGGAGAAAGTAGCAGTGATAATAACAATAAGAACATATCAAGAACTTTTCTTCTGGTGGCGGGAATACTTCTGGCCGTGATTTCTCCAATAATCGCAACGATTATTCAGCTTGTCATATCCAGAAGAAGAGAATTTTTAGCTGATGCTTCAGGCGTACTATTTACCAGGAATCCGGAGGGGCTTATAACCGCTTTGGAGAAAATATCAAATGACCGGAGCGTATTGCGATCTGCTTCAAACGCAACCGCACACTTATTTATTGAAAATCCTTTCAAGGGTAAAATAAACGGAGCTTGGTGGGTAGGGTTATTTAACACCCATCCGCCTATAGAAGAAAGAATTAAAATACTGCGATCTTTATAGGATATATTCGTAAATTCATTATAAATAAACCCGATTATTTAACTGCCCATATAGATATGATTCGATTATTTTTCGTTCTATTGATAGGGAAAATAATAATTTTCTTCAGTCGTCTTTTTAATTTTGGGAACGGAGGAACATGGCCTGGGGAAATTGCTTTATTTCTCTATCCGGACATTCTTCGTGAATTTATCAGAAAAGTGGATGGCGAAGTTGTATTAGTGACAGGCACAAACGGTAAAACAACTACCGCAAAAATGATAAAAAATATTACTGTGTCTTTAAGCAAAAGTCGCGGACAGAATATTACAATCGTCCATAATGAGTCTGGAGCCAATTTGATCAACGGACTTATTTCCGCCTTTATACAAAAATCATCATTTATTCATAATAAATACGATTATGCAGTATTAGAGGTCGATGAGGCTGCAATCAGACCAGTATTGGAACAGATAAAGGGATTAAAAACAAAATTTATACTGGTCTTCTTGAATCTCTTCAGGGATCAATTGGACAGATATGGAGAAGTTGATGCGATAGCGGATAAATGGGTAAGAGCTATAGTAAATTTACCAAAGACTTCAATACTGATTCTGAACGCCGATGATCCCCAAGTAGCATTTTTAGGTAAAAATGATCTTTTCGACACAGTATATTTCGGATTGAACAGTAACATTAAATCTTATTCCCATTTGGAGGACGCAATAGATTCGATATATTGCCCTTTATGCAAAGCTAAATTATTTTACAAGAAAATATTTTTTTCTCATCTTGGATTATGGTTTTGTGAAAAATGCGGCAATGAGAGACCAATAACTCAAACAAATAATTACATTTCATCACTTTTGGGAACATATAACTTATACAATGTCCAGGCGGCCGCAGCAGTAGGTAAATTATTAGGAGCATCTCAGTCTGATATAAAACTTACGTTAAAGGAATTTATTCCTGTATTCGGCAGACAGGAAGAATTATATGTTGGTCAGAAAAAAATAAAAATATTTCTGGCAAAAAATCCTGCAGGACTTAACGCGATTTTGTATACCGTTTTAGAAATGAGACCGAAAAATATATTATTGGTATTGAATGATCGGATTCCAGATGGGAGAGATGTGTCCTGGATATGGGATGTAGATTTTGAGATGATTGGTAAGAATGTCCAAATTATCACCAGCGGAGACAGAGCATTTGATATGGCTTTAAGATTAAAATACGCTTTGAAAGACAATAAGAACGAAACAAAGATAATTATCGAAAAGAATTTGGAAAGAGCAGTTCAAAGAGGACTTGATATGACGGAAGAAAAAGATACCTTGTATATTCTGCCTACTTATTCAGCGATGCTCGAAGTAAGAAAAATAGTCAGTGGAAAGGAAATATTATGAAGAAAATGAGAGTAAGTCTGACGATCGGCTGGTTATATCCTGATTTAATGTCGACATACGGAGACAGAGGTAATGTTATCTGCCTGAAAAAAAGATGTTTGTGGAGGGATATTACCGTTGGCATCTTACCGATTAATTTGGATACGTCCCGGAAGGAAATATTAAATTCGGATTTGATAATCGGAGGAGGTGCTCAAGACAGGCAGCAGACAATTGTCATCAAAGATTTAACTGCCAATAAAGCAACTGTCTTGAAGAAAATGTTTAAACGCGGTATTCCCGGTCTTTTCGTCTGCGGTTCTCCGCAGCTTTTGGGTCATTATTACATGACAGGTGATGGTACTCGACTTAAAGGATTGTCAATATTTGATTTCGTTACCAAGCATTTTGGACATAACAAACCCAGGTGTATAGGAAACACTGTAGGTGAAATGTTAAATTCGAAACTCGAAACTCGAAATTCGAAATTTAAGAAAACCATTGTTGGTTTTGAAAATCACGGTGGGAGAACATATTTGGGAAAGAACGTAGAACCTTTTGCCAAAGTATTGGTTGGATACGGGAATAACGGAGAGGATGGATTTGAAGGAGCTGTTTTTCAAAATGTCATTGCCTGCTATTATCATGGACCTTTTTTGGCGAAAAATCCCCACATTGCAGATTGGTTAATTTCCAAGGCAATGGAAATAAAATACACAAAAATGATTGAGTTAGAACCATTAGATGATACTCTTGAATGGCAGGCACATGATTATATTTTGAAAAAATTAAACGTGAGATTATAGTTACTTAAGTTATTTAAGTCACTTAAGTTACTTATGAAAGAAAATAAAAAAATACAAGAATTAAAAAAAGAATTATCTTTTTTATATGAGGTGGCAAGGAGTGTGCATTCCTTGGAAATTGATGAATTACTAAAAGAAATTGTTAAAATT
>PFMK01000074.1 GCA_002785215.1 Candidatus Gottesmanbacteria bacterium CG_4_10_14_0_8_um_filter_37_24
CTTTATTAAGTGGTTTATCTATTTTTACAACCGGAAAATACTATCCCAGAGGAAATACTAGAAAGTTGGAATTACCAACACAAAAGTACTATTAAGCCTAAAAAGATAATCGGTTCATTCCTGATGTTGTTGGTGATTGCCGGAATATTTCTTCCTGCCGTCTCTACTGTCCACGCCAGACTTATTGCTACCAGAAGTATAGTAAATATAGACGGTACAATCTCATCCAAAGATCCAAATTACTTTGTCGTGAATTCATCAGGTACAGGAGATGTGACAGTCTATGTAAATAACGGTACCAGATTTATACCCGGTTTATCGTATGACGCGGTTGCTGTGGGAGATAAAGTCCAAGTGGTAGCCAGAAGTGACGGGAGTCTGACAGCTATTATGGTCAGGAAAATATCAGGAGGTACGGGATACGGTGGAGTACCGGGACCACAGACAGGCGGGGTAGTGACGACTATCAACGGTATGGTTTCGGCAAAAACAGCTAATACTTTCACGGTTGCACAAAATAGTATGAACGTAACCTACACAGTCCTTTCAAATACCCATTTTATAGGAAGCACTTTTGCCGCGATGGCAGTGGGTAATACCGTGACCGTAGTCGGACAGGATACGGGCACCAGTTACGTAGCCAAGACGGTAGTGGTAGTAAGATTTAGGACTCTGTTAAGGTAAAGCGAGATCCCCCATTCCAAATCATTGATTTATCCTGTAGACCGCTAATTCTCCAGATTCATAAATATTCTCCGGCATTTTTGAAGAAATAAGAAAATTATAACGGTCGAAATCAGATATTTTTGCCAGGATGATGTGGGTGATCCCCGAGTCTTGGAAAAATCTCATATTTTCATCCATTCCCTCAAATCCATGAAGAAGTTTGAAAATTTTGTCATTGAGCGGTCCTGTTTCTTTCTCCAGCAGGAACGGATTGTCCAATGATTGGCTATTTATAATTTTTGCGTCAAAAAAAACAGTCGCCGGACTGGCTGCCCGGACATATCCTGCAAAATCCAGCGTCGGATAAAGGTGCCAGGGAAAAAAAAGAACATTATTAATATTATTTTCCTTTTTCAGTATGTCATTTGCCCGGTACCACGAGGACGGATAGTCATAAGGCTTTATCTGGTTGGAAAATCCCCAGAATATGTTATTCACGCTTAATATAGGGATCAGGGAGATTACGGTGATGCATCCCGCCTGGTAAAACCGCCGAAGACTCTTTCTCACGATTTTTAAGAAGAAACGCGTCAGGCTGGAAGCACCCATAGGGGCAAAAAGCGCATAGGTAAAAGAAAGGATGCCTATAAGTTTCCCGGTTTCCCGAAGTCCTTTGTAGCCGGGGAGATAGTCAAAAAGGAATTTTACGGGAATTTTGGTGAACGGGTGGGAGTATCCGACCGCCAGGAAAAGAGCAGAAAAGAAGATAAGGGAAAATCCTATTCCCGAAAAATCTTTTCTTTTGATAAGTGTTAGAGTTCCCGCTGCTGACAGGATTAAAGTCAGGATGGTAAGGAAGGGCCACTCTTTTAAGAAAAATTTAGGACTCGGATAATCCTGCAGCCAAAATCCGTATTGCGAGAGGACGTTTACAAATACCCCATATGTCTCATCTTTTAAAGGCGCATAGGCCACATAATCCTCCGGACTTATGAAAGATACAGGTGACTTGATGCTGAAAATATTCACAAGCCAAAAAGAATTTACAAGCAAAAATGTGATCGTGAAAAGCAGTAGCCGTAGTATACGGGAAGCAAAGCGGGTATGGGATAGCAGTCTTTTCCCTGTGATTTCGTTTAGTAAAAAAAAAGACACAAGCACCAATCCCGCCATATAAGCCCAGTGCAGGTTTATCATGGGATAGATGGAGAAAAGGATGGTCAGATGCCAAAAATTATTTCCTGCAGGCTTTTTCAGGAAATCGAGAAAAGCGGCAATAAGGAGAGGAAAAAAGGCATATCCTAAAAGAATCATGACGTGGCCAGCCAGGAATCTTTCATAAACATAAGGATTTAGCATATAAAATAGGCCTGAGACAGTAGCCCAGGAAGCAGGCAGATATTTTCCGGCCAGTTTGTAGATGAAAATTGGAGGCAGTATCAGTGCGAGAGTAAGCAGGATTTTCTGGATCACCTGTGTGGAGATAAAAAGGCTTAGAAATTTTATAAACAGGGTAATAGGCATGCCTGCAGGTATTCCGTAGGTGAGATCAGGAAGTTTTATCTTGGGGCCGAAAACGAAATCCAGAAGGAAGATGTACCCGGGCTTATATAAAGGAAACATGATAAAAAGAGTAAGAAGCGCATAGAGAAGATAAGGAAACAGTCTCTTCATAAGATCATCTTTGCCTGTCTTATCTTTATCTTAGGAAGCCCCCTGAAGAAGTTATGAGAGGAGGAACTGTTTTTCCCATTGTCTGGAAAGGGCAGACCGGGGAATTTTGCAGATTTGGAAAATACTTTTCTTCCATTAAGACCTATTCCAATCAGAACGACTATGGAAACAGGGATAATCCAGAGGAAACCTACCGTATCGTCCCCGTATGTTATGACCATATTAAGAGTATATAAGCCATCGTCTCCTTTAAGACAATTAGGATTATTTTGGCAAAGCGGCTTTGTTTCAAGCCACCAGCCGTTTATGGCAGAATTCAGGATGAAGCGTGTGTTTTCTAAGTTAGATGTTTCCGATTGCCCGGAAAAAGGCAATTTTGAAAAAAAAGACTTTTTCCCAAGCACAAGATGCCACTTGGCGTCATATTCTTTGTTTAAGGCCAGGATAAACCGGTCGGCAGCTTTTCTCACTTTAATTTGTATTTCCTTGGGATTCTCTTGGACGAAACTTATTTCCGGATTTTGTACCATTTTTTCCTCTTGTGGGAGAAAAAGATAAAATCCGGGCTTATCCCCGGGGGAATCTGCGATATTTTCACTTTCCAGGGTGAAGGAGTTTTGACCGCTCAGGGTTATTTCTTTTCTTACGTCATTTAAAAGGTAGGCAACTTCCAATTTTCTTAACAGCACCAGTTTCCCGGGTGTCTTCGGCAGGGCTGCGTAAAGTTCAATGGGCTGACTTTTATGGAAAGATCCCAGGTAAGTAGCTTTATTTTTCAAAAGGGGAATGACATTTTCACCGTATTTTGCAAAGAACAGATCATTGGTGATGGCACTCGTGAATACGATTTTTTCCCTATCCTGGCCGACAGGAACTTGGCTTTTGTTCACCGCAAATTTATATTTTGAGGACGTGTAGATGGTAAGGAGGTTCCCCTGAATTTTGGCAAAGAGATGCAGGGGGATATGCTGTGCAAAAATCTGTGCACTGCCGGAGGCAGCTATCTCCTCTTGGTCTGCTTTTTCAAAAAGCGGAGTAAAAAACGGAAGGTCTTTTGTCCGGCTGTTTTCTGCCAGGAAAGTGGCGTCAATTTCCAGATTTTTTAGAACAAATTCGTATTTTTGCATGAGATTATCGAAATTGGGGTTAGAAATTGGATGGGCGGGAATAAAAACGTAAGGCTTGTCTTTCGTCAGAGGGAGGAAACCGGCATTAGATTTTACCGACGGGTTTCCCGGTTTTCCTATAAGCAGTCGGGGAGCGAAAGTCAGCAGGAAATAAATACCCATACCGGCGATAAATGTGACTGACATATAGATGACAACCTGGAAAATAAGCTTTTTGAAAAAAGACGCTGCGAATTTTGCGGTGATGGGACTAACAGGCAAATTTGTTTCCTTCTTAGATTTTTTAGCGGTTTTACCTTTTACGCTTTTGCCTTTTTGGAAAGAGAAGCCGGCCCAATTGAAATTCCTGACATCACCTTTTACCGCCGGTTTTTCAAAAATCCTGTTTTTGAAAAGAAGGGCTCCTTTTGTGATATCCTTTGGCGTGAAAACAAAATCCGTCAGTTTGAATTTCAGGATATCCCTGAAGATGTTTTTATCCGAAATAATTTTTCTTATTTTCCCGCCAATATTTCCCATTTCCAGAATTTCCTGTATAACACCGATGCAGAGAAAATAGTAGGCAAAAACGGCAGAGATTTCCGCAGACGCTTCAATCTTGAAGGCAAGAAGGAAAGGACAAAGGGTCAGGAAAAACAAAGCGATGCCGAAGGCAAACCGGCCGTCATTTTTTCTGAAAAAGAGACAAAAAAGCACGTATCCGGAAATGACGGACTTATACGGATTGTCACCTGCATACAGGAAAAATATGAAAAAGGAGACAATGGCGATTTTCAGGAGAATTTTTTGGTTTATTTCATATTTATCCGAGATTTTTACTCCCCACATGGTTTTGCCGTGGCCCAAAAAATACAGCAGGAGGCCTGTTAGAAAGAGAATGACTGCCGAGATAGGGAGATAAGGAAGTGCCTGAATTTGGATATACAGGAAGCTTTTGAGGAGATGAAGTCCCATGAAAAATATGGAAAAGGCAAAAAGGAAAAATGGGGAAAGATGGAGCAGAAACACCAGGAGCAAGAGCGCTATGCTTATGGCAATCTCTATGGAAGAAGTAAGATAGATAGCGGCAAGGGACAGGATACAGACAAAGATGATTTTTTGAGTCTGGTCTAAAAGTAAGTTTTGGCTTTTGGGTTTTTGGGACATGGGAAACAAGCAGATGGCAATTGGCTTTTAATATTATTGACTGAACTCGAAATTGTCAAAGACGGTAGCACCCCTGTCATAGACTGCTATACCGATACCGCCCTGCTTTATGTCGGAATCTTCCACTTCGCCAAGCTGGGTGAAGGATTTCCCGTCCGTAGAAAGGGAGTATTTGAAGGCAATACCCTTGGCTTCGACTTTCAGGTAAACCGGCTTGTTTTCGTCTACCGTAAAGTTATCTATCGTGCCTTTCTTAAGATCAGTGGTTTTGGTCTGGTTGTCAATTTTGCTTATTTTGAATATCTGCCACCGGTTGCCGTTCACGCCGTCAATCATGAAATAATACCCGTAATTGGTCTTGTAATCTCCCCTTATGAAAAGCCCGCTCCGTGCAGCCACTTTCATGGGTTGGAGTTTGGCCTGGATGGTGAAATTGGAAAGACCGGAGAGTTTTTTAAGAAGCGCGGTTGAGGCGCCATAGTTCCTGGCAAGAATATGCACAGCCCCGTCTTTGTCTTTGGCAAGATCAAGCATAAGGGAATTGTTGGTGAGCCAGTCAGAGGTGTAGGCATCATCCGCAAAGGCGGTCAGGGAATCGATGTTCATGGTAGTGCTGGAGTTGGCTTTGGAAGCAAGCTCAAAGCCCACCTTTTCAATCTTGCCCCAGTCAAAAGTGCTTGTACTTTTACCGGAAAGCGGGGAAAACTTGCTTTTGGGGATAAGAAGCACGTTCCAGCCCTTGTTTAAGTTGGTGAAAGTGTAATAGGCTCCGTTTGACTTGTCCTTGTTTGAGAAATAAAGCCTGAAGACTTCCAGGTCGGTAGGGTCGGTTTTCTGGTATACGGCCAGTTTCAGGAAAGAGTATTTGGAAAGGTCAGAGGTTTTGGCAAGACTTGCTTCCTTTTTGGCGTTGTTCTTGGACTCCAGAAGTAGAGACATATCCCCGTCCCAGACAGCCACAATATCCGCTTCTCCGTCTCCCTGCCACTTTTCGTCCTCTTCAAAAGAGGCTACAGATAGGGATGATTCCTTTTTGAAAGCGGAAGAATCGTACTTGAAGCTTTTGTCCGTGAATTTTATCTGGACAGTTTGAGAAGTAAGGTCTTCAGGGGATACGGGTTTGGTGTCTTTCTTGATAACCAGAAGATAGGCTCCTATCAGGACCGTAACCAGGATAATAACAGCATAACTGAGGTATTTTTTGCTTAACATAAGGTTTTGGGCGAGGCAGAAGTCATTATAAACATAAACAAAAAGAAATGCAAGGGAGTGGAAGGGGAAATTCCAAAAACCAAAAACTAAATTCCAAACAAGTCCGAAATTACAAGTACCAAATTACGAATAAATCCCAAAATACAAGCACCAAATAACAAATAAATTTCAAATTCCAAATAAGATTCAAGCTCCAAAGAACCAATAAATCTATATTTACATAATCAAAAATAAAACCACATATCTTGTATAATTAAAAATATGGGTAAGGTGTACGATTTGGAGGAAAGAACTTTCCTCTTTGCCAAAAGAGTAGCTATTTTTTGCAAAAGCTTACCAAGAAGTCTAAGCAATATCGAATTCGGTAAACAACTAATCCGTTCTTCTTCATCTGTCGGAGCTAATTATATTGAAGCAAATGAAGCGCTTAGCAAAAAGGATTTTCAAATGAGGGTAAAAATATGCCGGAAAGAGGCAAAAGAAACAGCATATTGGTTACAACTTATTCTGGAAACTAACGACCTGAAAAACAGCAAAGAGTGCCAGGATTTATTCCGTGAAGCAGAAGAGCTGAAAAAGATATTTTCTTCAATGATCAAATAACACGTACAAAAATGTGTTTTTTAAAATTTAAACCTTGGGTTTTGGAACTAATTTGTATTTTATTTTTTGGTCCTTGG
>PFMK01000101.1 GCA_002785215.1 Candidatus Gottesmanbacteria bacterium CG_4_10_14_0_8_um_filter_37_24
ACAAGCTCAGGATTCGCTCAGGGTATCCGCAATATCGCATTCATCCACGAGTTTACACTCGTGGTTTTCTGCGAAGGCGGATAAAGAATTATTCACCCTTGCAGTGTTTTTGTAAATTTCTCTTACCGAGGATAAAAGTGGGGAGACGGCTTGTCCCTAAGCCGAGGGAGCCCTCTGATTATCCGAGATTAGAGATACTCACGTAACTCAGTTCTGTAACTGATTTACTCAGTATATACCCATCTAAACAGCTTTTTCGCCGCGTCTGACGCGGCTGCAAACCTGAGTAAGATGGGTAGAAATAAGAAAACCTGCATTTGGGTTGCCTTTTCTTTCATGTCCATTTCTTTTGGGCAAGCAAAGAAATGGACAAATTAAGCAAATACGTTGGTGCTTCGTTCAAAATAACCATGCGTAACTCCTTCTTGATATTTTCCCGTTTTTCATTACATAATAAATCTATATACATCATCCCTTGGAAAAGGGAATATTTCATATGCAAGAAACACCACTATCGGTAGCTACCAAATTACCAGGAGATGCCAGACCACCGGAAGTAAGACCCCATGATGAAGTCGTGGGTTCTCTCCGGAGAATGGTAGGTCACTTGAATACGATAAATACCTTTCCGGGCGCTCTGGAAGCCATAACCCAACAACTGAATGCAGAAACACCTGATGAAGCTCCTTTCAGATTTGGGACTGATGAAACCGGACAGGTAGATGGATTTTTTTTTGAGGGCTATGAAGATGAGACAGTTGTTTTTGAAGATATGGTTGCTGCTTTACGTAAGACTGGGGCAATTTCACAGGAATATATGGAATCTCTTACTTATACATACGAAGCAGTAATCCGCGGTCTAAACCCGCTTCAACAAATCCTATCTCAAGGAGGCAGAGTGGATAGAGAACTTTTCAATGCTTACTGTTCAGCCCTTGACTCCATACATACCCTTTTCAGAGCCGGAGGGAATGATGGTCTTCGGGCAATTGCTGACAGCAGGGAGCAGGAGCTGACCAAGCTAAGGTTATCCATCCTGGGAGGCGCTGATCAGGGAAAAACAATAGCAGATTTACAGAGAAAATTGGGAGAGGCGCAACAAGCCAGGGATGAAGCACAGGCAGCTCAGGCCAGAAGTGATCTTGCGGCTACAGCTGGTAAAGAAGCCACTCGCGCTCCTGAAGCCGGGGTACACACGCAATTTCTTGGTTATGTGAATCTGGCTGTTAAGGGTGATTTAACAGTTACACAGATAGCTGAGATGAAAAAAGCAGGCGGTTTTCCGGTTGGTTTTACGGATGTGGATATTGCCGTGATTGAAGATGTTGCTAAGGAGCAGGCTGGGCATCAGCATGACCGTAAGGCAGCAAGCGATTATCTGGGCAATATATTAAATTTATCCAATACATTAAGCGCCTTGGAACAAGCTCTACTTAATCGTGACCCCTCAAAAATACCTGATAGTGATGCTAAATTACGGACACAACTGTCAGAATTAATCGATGGAATTAAACAGCAGGGTATTACTGAGGGGACGAGAGCTACTGAGACGAGAATGGTTGGGGAAATCCAAGAATCTCAATCAGCAAGACAAAGGATGCAAAATCAGATAGACAGATTATCCAGGCAGTTAGAGAAGCGTCCTACAGAGGAACAACTTACTGCAGCGTATGAGATGATGCAGGAATTAAGACAAGAAATAGTACGATTACAGGGAGCACAAGCTGTTCAACCAGCTCCGGAGCAGGTACCTGAACCACCAGCAAGACCAGTTGTATCTAGCGCTGAGGCAATCGGAGTCTTAACTGCTCAGGAGGTGGCTGATTTGAGACAAGAGTATGATAGATTAGTCAGGGAGTGTCTTGGTGAGATACCGCCAAATGCTTTTGAAGATCAGGTACCTAATCGTGATTCTAAGGTAGGTCTTATCGCAAATAGCAGGGTAGATGCTCTGGCCAGTACGGAAAATGACCTTTCTTGGTCTCCGAATAAGCAGTTTGGGATATTTAGACTTCTTGATGCGGAGTTTGGCGGAGTTATGGCTGTTTTCAAAGCAGGTATAAAGACTGTAGGTGAAAGACAACTTCAAGGATACTCAGCTGAGGGTGAATTTACCGGAATGAATTGGGAAGATGACCGTGCCCGTTCGGAAGCAATAGCTGTACTGGCAGAAGACGGACAGACAAGGGATAGATTAAGCACACTATTAAGCCAAAAATGTGTAATGGGATATGAATACCAGGAACCATATTCATACGGGAGTAATTCTAACAAGAGATTTATGTTGTCGGATTTGGCTGATCTGGCAGGAGATAAACATTATGTAGGGAAACACAGAGGTTTGTATGTAGATATCTTGGGTATTAGGCAAAGCGTGACTGATTTAAGAGACGCTGCCAGAAGTTTAAGCAGGAAGCACGGTGATTTTTTTGATAAAAGGGTATCGGCGCTTGATACTTTTTTGGATGGCAAATTCTTAAGGGAAGTTGATGAGTTAAGAGGTCAAGTTGCAGAAGAAATGGAAAAAAAACATTCGGAACAGATTGCACAAAGAATGAGGAGTTCTTATAACGTATCCCGAGATGACGAGATGCCGGGACTTGCAGAAGATATAACTAGCGTCCAAGAATTAATTCGTGCCGATGGTGTATCAGCATATCAAAGCAGTATATTGGATTGTCTGGATGGTACCCTGGAAGCAAGTCATTTATCCGGGAAAGAAGCTGATACTTTGCGAAAAATTCGGGCGCTTGTCAGAGTAAGAATTGCAAAAGGTGAATCATGGTACAAGCACAATCTATTTGGGACAAAAGATGTGGATGGTAAGGTAGTACCAGGATCGGCTGTTGACCGGTTATTTAAATCAGCTACCGCACAAAAGCAGGAATTTGAAAGTTTGGCACAAGCTATGGAAAGCATGGCGTTTGTATATGATATGGCTGAATTTGCCGGAGCCATACCTCCTGATTTCCGTCCGGAAAATATCTTATGGACGCCTGCAAAATCCGGATTTGAATTAAGCAGGGCAATCCACCCTTATGCTCTTCTTCGTATAGTATTGGCAAACGGCAGGCCGTTATCTGACCTGACGGAATCAGAATTGAAGTGGACCCAAATTTATGATCCATCCACCTCTTGGCCCCCACAAGACTATGAAACTCGCAGAAAAGCTGAAAGCAGAGAATATTTGCGTCAGGCATTTGAAATGCAAATGCCTGTGGATATCGGCGTTAGTCAGGAATTACCGTTTGCGGTAGTAGTCGGCAGAAATGGTGCTGGCAAGACCTGGGGTTTGGAGGTTCTTGCCCAGAATACTGGATGTACTGTAACGACCGGACTCAATCTCTTCGCTCATCGGGAGCAGGTGTCAAATACATCTGTAGTAAGGGCGCTTATTAATGCTTCCAGACACAAACAAAATGTCAGTTCCTATCAGGGAGAAATGAAGCTTCTGGCTGCATTATTGAAGGATACGAAGGGTAAACCACCGGGAGAGCTAAGTTTGGCTATTTTTGATGAGGTGGGTAGAGGTACGGACTCCCGGGATGGTCTTGCGTTGACTATTGCGGTCATGGAATACTGTCGCAGGCATAATATGCATTTAGCCGTAGCATCGCATCATGGAAGAAGAATGATGGAGTTGGCCAAAATCTTGAAATTGGATGGTCTTATCCAATTATACACTCCAGACGCTCAAACGCATGAATTATTGAAAGTAAAAGAATCTGTACCTAGTGGAGGAATAGAGGTTATGGCTCAAAGGGCAAAAGAACAGGGATTGTCTGAAGGTATAATTAATCCGATTCTTGAAAACGCCAGGCGGATAAGGAGTGTTCACGATAGCCGGACTGAGGTTAACCTTCTCGGTTATTCAGTTCCAACTTCAGCTGATGGCGCATTTCCATTCGTGACAGACGTAGATCTGAGGGATATCGGTATGTCAGCTACCAGCCGGGATAATTCCGAAATGAATGATCAGGGATTACTTATTGCCAGTAAGATGGTTTGGCAGAGAAGAGAAGGTATCTTTTATTTCCAGGGCAGACGATTACCATCTCTCGGAAGAGAAGATATTAAATATGCAGAAACAAAAGCAGTAAAGGCATGGACTGATGCGTTTGAGACAAGGCTGGTGGATCAGAGTCTTACCTATGATAGAAAAATGCGGAGAAAAACAGATATTGCCCAATTGGTGGCAAAAGCAAAACAGGATAGACAGGTTGCATCGGATGTCCTACATGCAGCAACAGATGCATTTGTGGGTTTCCAGACATTAGCCCCGTTTGATGTAAAAAGTACTGAGTTTGTCAATTTTTCCAGAGATGTAGGAAGTTTACTATCAGAAGAAAGTCCGATCGGAGAATGGTTTTCTATCCCTGATGCTTTTGAAGATCATCTGAGAAGTTTTACTACAATAATGGGAACTAAAGCTGCCAGAACAGGTTATTTCAAGTCAGTTAGGCAATTAGCTGAATATTTTGAAGGTACCGAAAGCGTAGATATGAAGAATATTGCTGTTGGGCTAAGAAGATATGCCCAGAGAGAACAAGAGATGGATGATTTTTTTGCCCAAGCAGATGCAGGTAAAAGTTTGAGTTACCGCAAAGCTATTGGATCTTATGTTATTAAAAAAGTTGATTACCGTCTAATATCATTTTATAGGGATCATAAGGCTGACTTAGATAGAGAGATTGGTCGAGTTTTTTCTTCAGAAGAAGATTTTATGAGGTATCTGACTCAGCAGGTGAAGGAAGGAGATCTTTCAGGTTTGATGGCTGTTAGAGGGGTGTTGGCTAGAATACCGTCTACGAATTATTATGACACTAATACCGATCTTCGTAAATACGTAGACTGCTTTGGGAATATCAGAGGAGTCATTGAAAAAGGTTTGCGAGCTAGAGCGCTTCTTGACAGTGCAAATACCAGATTAAAGGCAGTGGGTAAGACTGGCGGATCAGCAAGCGAAATTGCGGCTATGGTAGAACAAGACATGATAGCAGGTAGTTATGATACTTATGAGGATATGATGGCGGTATTGAGCATGAATACTAAAGATATCGCTTTTTATGATGAACCCGCCCGTGAAATAAATAGATTCAGGCAGATATTGGAGTATCAGAAATGGATTGCTTTTGAAGAAGCCGAGGGTGCTAAGCCCAAGCCTGATTTTCCTACAGGTAAAGATTATTATGGAGTATTAGGGGTGGCGGCTGATGTTGATGCGGCCAGGTTGCAAAGAGCTTACCGCAAATTACAAAAGCAATACCATCCGGATACTTTATATCTGGAAGCTTTGGATGAGGTTTTAGGTATAGCAAGAGACATGGATTCGGGCGCAAGGGCAAGACTGATTCAAGAACTTCAAAAAGACAAAGTAAAATATGCAGCTGCAGAAGTAAGAGCAAAAACACTGAAAGATGCCCGATCGAAAGATGCCGAGGCAAAGACAAAAGAAATTGGAGACGCCTGGGAAGTAATCGGTGATCCCGATAAAAGAAAAATATACGACACAGTGTATGTAGATCATGCTTTAAACCAGGCAGCTTTTTTACTGACTACAGCAAATACAATCGATGCGCTTGATATGGTTCAACCCACCTACAGTGATGACGGTTCATTGGAGATTAAAGATGGTGTCAGTCTGCATCTGGTTGATTCATTGGGGAAAGATAATGTTATTCCCCAATCGCTCAAAATATCGGCTGATACCGCTGCGACAATTATTGGCGGACCGAACGGAGGAGGGAAATCGCATCTACTGTTGACTATAGCAGATATAGTAGAATGGGCAGATTGTACTGGATTTGTGCCTGCCAAATCTGCGGTACTGCCGAAAACCAAATTTGTTTTTTCTGCCGTAAATGCTGGTGAATCTATAATGGGAAAGAGTTCCTTCCAGCGTGAGATTGACAGGTATCTGGATCTTCTGAAGAGGTATACTTCAGCAGGTTGTCCGGAAAATGGGATAATATTTTTGGACGAGCCTTTGGCAAGTACTTCATCGGAAGATCAGACAGGCATACTGGTATCCCTTATTGATTTTTTTAGGAGCCGCAATGTAAAAGTGGTAATCACAAACCATAATCATGCCACGTACGATTTATTGAGAAGAGCAAAACCTGCTGAGGGCAGAGCTATGAAGTTCTCACCAGTGGCTTTTTCAGCAGATAGAACAAGGAAGTTCCGACTGGATTACTATGACGCTGCAAGGACAGATGAGATAAGAAGTCAGGGTTTGGATATAGCATTGGAAATGGGTGTGGAACCTGAAATAGTCAAAATCGCCAGACATGTAAGGACAATAATTGACCGTATGGAAGAGAGAAGAAATGGAAACGGCGTTAAAGTAAGCTAAATTATATAAGGAATTGTAAGTTTTTTATCCGCCTTCGCAGAAAACCACGAGTGTAAACTCGTGGATGAATGCGATATTGCGGATACCCTGAGCGAATCCTGAGCTTGTCGAAGGAGAGTCGAAGGGTAATGCTTCGGCGGATTTCGCTCGCCGAAGAATTTGAAGATACCACGGACGTAAGCCCGTGGAGCTTCATTGGTAGATGCGGTGTTATGCGGTTCTTTTCCCGGCCTCCATAAGCCTTCGTAAAACAGCTTCTCTGGCTATGCTGCTTAATCTGGCACTATCATAAACATCATGAATAAACTGCCTTTCATTAGGAGTAATCCTTCTGAAGCCCTGGATCGTTCCTAGTTCTCTGAGACAATATTCCTGAAACCTTCTTTGGGCCTCTGCCAAATAGGGTAGCACGGTTTGTGTATCCAGGGCATTTCTGATCTCAAGTGGGGCCAATGTTCTTGCACTTTGATAAAGAGTTGCAACATCACTTGGAGACCCTCTTCTCATTCTTGCAAATATTTCACTAAGACTAATACCCGGTTTATAATAAATATCAGAAGGTCGATCATTTACTGGGTATAATAAATTTTGGCTAAGATCTGCTTCACGGGCAAATATCTGTTCAACGATATCGGGTACATCTCGAGGATCAATACGATCAGCGGTTAAAGAAGAAGCCCGCTCGTTTGCAGTTCTAGCTGCGGCTCTATACATAGTTAGAAGATCTGTACTAGTGTATGTAGTTATTTCTGACATAGGTCTAAAATGGACAAGGTCTTCCATACGCAATGCTTCTCCTACAAATGTAGACGGAGAAAGGTTCTTTCCCCCGGCCTTCATAAGCCTTCGTAAGACAACTTGTCTGGCCATGCTTTGTAATCTATCTTTGTTGATAGCTTGGGTTACACCGCGGTCCACCCCATGGTATTTGCCATTTGGGTTTGACACAGATCCTGGTGTCTTTGATGGGCAGCTGCCAGATACGGTAAGAGGGTTTCAGGAGTAATACGTTGTTTAATCTGGCTAGGTGCATAAGTTAGAATATCGCGATATAAATGTGCAATTTCGCGAGGATTTAATCGTGACATCAAACCGGTTATTTCTCCAACACCCATTTCTATTCGGTAGAATGATTTTAGAGGATCAGGACTTGGCGGATAAATAGAAGTAAACTCAATACTTTGACACTGATCAGCCAAATCTGCTATATCCTGTGGTCTGATCTCCGCAGTAGTCAGTTTTAATGCGGCTTCAACACGTCCATTTGCATATATATCATGGAGCGTAGATCTGGTCAAATATCCAGATCGTTCTGCTCTACCTAGATCTCCTGCATTGATTGATGATGGAGGTAGAACTAGTAACAAAACCTTGAATTTTGGGTTGTTGTAGCGGTACACTGATGGTATATGAGGAAATTATCAGACCGTCAGTGGAAG
>PFMK01000012.1 GCA_002785215.1 Candidatus Gottesmanbacteria bacterium CG_4_10_14_0_8_um_filter_37_24
TATATGAGGTGGCAAGGAGTGTGCATTCCTTGGAAATTGATGAATTACTAAAAGAAATTGTTAAAATTGTTTCTAAGGTTACCAAGGCAGATTCGTGTTTGGTATATACTCTAGACCCTAAAAAAAAAGAACTAGTTTTGCGGGCTTCAAAAAATCCTCATACCGATTTAATGCAGAAAATTAAAATGCGGATAGGTGAAGGAATTACTGGTTGGGTAGCCAAAGAAAAAAAACCGGTAGCAATCAGTATCGGAGCAAGCAGCGATACGAGATTTAAGTATTTCCGTAGTCTTCCTGAGGATCGTTTTGAGGCATTTCTTTCAGTACCAATTATCAACAGAAACGGAGTTTGTGGAGTCATTAATGTTCAACATAAACACAGACATGTTCATTCGCAAATGGAAATTAATCTATTATCGGCGATAGGAAAGTTAGTGGGTGGGGCAGTTGAGAATGCTTTGCTTATTGAGGAATCTTTAGCTCTTCGTGAGGCGTTAGAACTGCGAAAGCTGATAGAAAAAGCCAAAGGAATCCTGATGAAAATTAGGAAAATATCTGAAGAAGAAGCTTATCGAATCATACAGAAAGAAAGCATGGATAATAGAAAAAGTTTAAAAGAAGTAGCCGAGGCAATTATTCTGGCCAGAAGATTAAGTCTTGACAAAAATAAATAGGTATTATAGGATATTCATATTAATCCGTAATGGTGCGGAGAAAGACGATGAAGTCTTCCAAGAGCAATGATGCTCACGGAGGGCTTTTTTTATGCAGTTCTTTCCCGATTTAATCGGGATTAGAAATGCATAATTCTCCGAAGTGAACATTCGGCTGCGTGGATGCCACAGTGGGATACCCCACGTGGTATTCCATAAACCACGAGAAGAATTTGAACGTAGGAGGTTATATAAATATTATTACATTGATTTAAGGAGCCAAAATGATTTCTGATTCAATCAAGGAAGTATTATCAAAAGTCAAAAGTGATAAAGTAACATTTGTTGACCTGCAATTTACGGATTTTCTAGGTAATATAAAAAGCTCCACGATACCGGTTTATAACCTTGAAGATGCTCTTATCAGAGGAGTTTGGATTGACGGTTCGTCTATAGAGGGTTTTGCCCGGATACATGAATCCGATATGTATCTTATGCCGGATCCGGATACTTATGCGCTTCTTCCTTGGAGAAATAATATTCAAACAGGGAGAGTGGCTCGTCTTATTTGCGATATCTATAAACCGAATCATGAACCCTTTGAGGGAGATCCCAGAAATATTCTAAAAAGAGTGCTTTTAGAGGCAAAATCAATGGGTTATGAATATTTCACGGGACCGGAGTGTGAGTTTTTCCTATTTAAGAAGGACGAAGAGGGTAGAATCCAGAGAAAATCCAAAGGTAACGGATATTATTTCAACCTCATAATGGATGAAGCTTATGCTATCAAAAGAGAAATAATGGAAGCATTATTTCAGATGGGTATAAAAAGTGAAACCTGTACACATGAGGTAGCAGAAGGACAGCATGAGATAGACATACGTTACGATAAGGCTTTAAAAACCGCTGATAATACTATTTCATTAAAAATGGCAACTAAGTTTATTGCATTTCAACACAATTACCATGCGACCTTCATGCCGAAACCGTTTTTCGGTATCAACGGTAGTGGAATGCACATACACCAGAGTCTTTGGAAGAATGGAGAAAATATATTTTATGATAAAAATGATAAGTATGGTTTATCAAAAACTGCTTATCAGTTTTTAAGCGGGGAATTGAAACATATTAGGGAGATTGTGGGAGTACTTGCTCCCAACGTCAATTCCTATAAACGGTTGACACCCGGTTATGAGGCTCCGGTTTATACCTGTTGGGCCAGAATAAACAGGTCAGCATTAATTAGAGTGCCGAAGGTTTCAAAAGGCTATGAGGATAAAGCGACCAGGATGGAGATTAGATGTCCAGATCCATCAGGTAATCCGTATCTGTCTTTTGCAGTACTTCTTAAAGCAGGAATGGAAGGGGTTAAGAAGAGTATGAAAGCACCTGATCCTGTTGAGGAAAATCTTTTTGAATTCAATGACGAAAAACTGGCTGAACATTATATCAACAAATTACCTGCCAGTTTAAAAGAGGCTATCGAGGAAATTAAAAAAGGGACAATCGTAAAAAAAACTTTTGGAGAATATACATGGAAAAGATATATAGAAGCCAAAGAGGAAGAATGGGATAAATTCAGGATATGGGTAACGGATTGGGAGAGAGAAAAATATCTTGAAATGACATGAAATATCAAATTGATAAATTGACTCCAAAAGACTGGGGACAGATTATAAGAATTTACCTAGAAGGGATAAAGACGGGTAATGCTACGTTTGAAGTTGAGGTTCCCGGTTTTAGAAAATGGGATAGAAGTCATATTCCTAACTGCAGAATTGTAGCAAGATATAATGATGTTATCTTAGGTTATGCAGTATTAAGTCCAGTATCCAGCCGATGTGTCTACAGAGGTGTTGCTGAAGTCAGTATTTATATAGGAGAAGAATATCGGCGAAAGGGTGTAGGAAAACAATTATTAGAGAAATTAATTTCCTTATCGGAGAGCAAAGGTTATTGGACATTACAAGCTGGGATATTCCCAGAAAATATTGCGAGTATAAAATTACACAAAAAATGCGGATTCAGGGAAGTAGGAAGAAGGGAGAAAATTGGCAAGATGAAAGATGGTAGATGGAGGGATGTGATTTTGATGGAAAGAAGGAGCAAGATTACGGGAACATATATAATATCTTCCTAGAACACTATTATTATTTTTTTCCCCTGGAAAAAAGATCCAAATCAAGGTAAAATTAGCATATGAAAAATAGGAACAATACTATTTCAATCGAAGAAGTAAAACACCTAGCAAAACTGGCAAATCTCACTCTGACTGACAAACAGCTGGAAAAGATACCGAAAGAATTATCCTCAGTGATAAATTACATGTCAAAAATAAAAACGTTGAATACTTCCCACATTGTCGAAACATCTCAAGTGACATGTCTGGAGAACGTATTCAGAGAAGATGAAATAGAGGAAGAAAGGATGTTTACCCAAGAAGAAGTTCTTTCCAATGCTAAAGATACACATAACGGTTATTTCAAAGTAAAAGCTATTTTTGATGAATAAAATATGTTATTAGATAAAACTATTGAAGAATTATCCACAGGACTGAAACAGAAACTTTTTTCAATCGAGGAATTGGTCCAAGAGTGTTATGAAAACATCCAGAAATATAATCCTAAACTAAACGCCTTCATCACGATCATAAATAAAAAAGAAGCCTTAAGAAATGCGAGAGAAAAAGATAAAAATATCTCCAGAGCTACTTCAAAATTATACGGTATACCCTTTTTATTAAAAGATGCATATATAACAAAAGGAATAAAAACTACTGCTGCTTCATTTGTTCTAAAAAATTATATTCCCCAATACAATGCGACAGTTTATCAGAAATTGCTTGATGCCGGAGCAATACTTCTAGGTAAGATGAATATGGATGCATGGGGTCATGGAGGAAGTTCTGAAAATACCGATTTTGGTCCGGTCAGAAATCCTTGGGACTTAACTCGGGTGGCAGGAGGGTCCAGCGGAGGTCCGGCTGCGGCAATATCTTCAAGGATGGCAGTATTTGCGATAGGTGAAGATACTGGGGGTTCAATCCGTAATCCGGCTGCGTGGTGTAATATTACAGGTCTTAAGGTAACATACGGTAGAGTTTCACGCTATGGTACTATTGCATATGCATCTTCGTTTGATACAGTAGGTCCGATGGCCAAGTCAGTCGGGGATTGTGCTCAGGTTCTTGAAGTGATAGCCGGAAAGGACATGTACGATGCCACCAGTTCTTCGAAAAATGTACCCAGGTATTCAGAATTAATAGACTCTCCAGTAGAAAATCTTATTTTAGGAATTCCTAAAGAATTTTTTCAGGAAGGTTTAAACACAGAAATTAAAAACTGTATATTAAACTCAACAAAAATATTTGAAAAATCAAAAATAAAGATAAAGCATATTTCCATGCCTATGTTTGATTACGGGTTGCCTGTATATTATTTGATCGGACCCAGCGAGACCAGTTCAAATCTTGCCAGATATGACGGAATCAGGTATGGACAAAAAAGAAAGGAGTTTACCAGCGAAACTGTAAGAAGAATAATGATAGGGACATATGCACTGTCTTCTGGTTATTATGATGCTTATTATAAAAAGGCTCAAAAAGCCAGAACACTATTTATTAAAGAATACGATAAGGCATTAAGCGAATGTGATGTTTTGCTTATGCCTGTAACTCCCACCCCTCCAACAAAAATTGGGGAACTCATGACTGACCCTTTACAAAATTTGCTTGCAGATGTTTATACAGTTTCTCAAAATCCGGTTGGGGTACCTTCTTTAGCCATTCCCTGCGGATTTACAAAAAATGGTCTACCCATAGGAATGCAATTGGTAGGAAGCATGTTTTCAGAAGATTTGCTTCTTCGAGTTGGGCATATTTATCAAAAAGCAACTGATTGGCACAAAAAGTATCCAAAATTGGAGGGATGATGGAAAGTAAACAATTTTTTATCCATAATATTCATGATTTTGTTGGACAAACGGTAATAGTAAAAGGTTGGGTATACAATTTACGTTCCAGCGGATCTTTGATTTTTTTGCAACTCAGAGATGGTACGGGATTTGTTCAGACGACAGTGATAAAAAGTGAAGTACCAAAAACAGTTTTTGATAAGGCAAAAAAAATCACGTTGGAGACATCAGTCATTATTAGAGGAATTATAAGAGCAGATAAACGATCACCCAGCGGATTTGAATTGACGGTAAAAGATCTAATAATTGTATCCTTGTCTGAAGATTATCCTATAGGGAAGAAAGAACACGGACCTGATTTTCTACTGACGCATAGGCATTTATGGTTACGCAGTAGAAAACAATGGGCGATTCAAAGAATAAGAAATGTAATTATATATAGTATATATAGCCACTTGGAAAAAGAAGGTTTTATCAAGATCGACGCTCCAATCCTGACTCCAAACGCCTGTGAAGGCACCACCACACTTTTTCCAGTACCATATCTTCCGGCATGGAAAGATCCAACTAAACCTCCTTCCATGCGAGTTTCACTTCCAGATGGGGAGATTAAGAAAGAAGAGCCATATGCCTTTCTTTCTCAGTCGGGGCAACTTTATATTGAAGCAGCTATATTTTCACATGGAAAAGTTTTTGATTTCGGACCGACATTTCGAGCAGAGAAAAGCAAAACCAGAAGACATCTGACTGAATTCTGGATGATGGATGCGGAAATGGCTTTTTCGGAGCATAAAGACAATATGAAAGCCCAGGAAAAATTGATAATTGCTGTTGTCCAACAGGTGTTGGATAAATGTGCTAAAGAATTGGAAATAATCGGGCGGGATGTAAAGCCGCTTGAAAAAATTCTTAAAGGCGGCTTTCCGGTTATTACCCATAAAGAGGCGATAGAAATTGTCAGAAAGGAAGGTATTGCTATCGGGAAAAGAGATGATTTTGGAGCCGAATCAGAAACAATATTATCAAATAAATTCGATAAACCATTATTTATCGAAAAATATCCTAAAGAAGTCAAAGCTTTTTATATGAAAGAAGATCCTGATGATACTTCCAGAGTTTTAAACGATGATTTGATTGCTCCCGAAGGATACGGAGAGATAATTGGAGGCAGTCAAAGAGAAGATAGTTATGAAAGACTGCTTCAAAGGATGAAGGAATTAAACTACTCGATTGCAGATTATGAATGGTATCTGGATCTCAGGAAATACGGTAGTGTACCACATAGCGGATACGGCATCGGACTTGAAAGACTGGTTGCCTGGATATGCAAGTTGGACCATTTGAGAGAGAGTATACCCTTTCCAAGAATGATGGAAAGATTTAATCCGTAGGAAAGTTATAAAGTTCGTAAAGTAGGGATAAAAATGAAGGATAAAGAATTTGAACCGATAATCGGTTTGGAAATTCATGTTGAACTGAAGACTAAATCGAAAATGTTCTGCGGATGCAGCGCGGATTACTTCAGTCATAAACCAAATACTCATTGCTGTCCTGTCTGTTTGGGACTTCCAGGTGCTTTGCCTGTGCCAAATAAAAAAGCAGTTGAATGGTGTATAAAACTAGGCCTTGCTTTAAATTGCAAAATACCTTTATTTTCAAAATTTGATCGTAAAAATTATTTTTATCCTGATCTTCCGAAAGGATACCAGATAAGCCAATATGATCGTCCGTTTTGTGTGAATGGATGGTTGGATATCAAATCCCAAATCCCAAATTCCAAACGAATTAGAATTAGGCGCGTACATATGGAGGAAGATACAGGTAAACTGATACATGCAAATATAAATGGTAAGAAATGTACATTAATTGATTTTAATAGAAGCGGAATTCCGTTAGTTGAGATAGTGACAGAACCGGATATCCGAAGCAGCGAAGACGCAAAAATCTTTTTGAAACAGCTCTATCAGATTATCCGTTACTTAGACATATCAGATGCGGATATGGAAAAAGGCAGTATGAGGCTTGAACCAAATATTTCTGTAAGAGTCAAAAGTCAAAAGTTCCTTCGACTTCCCTTCAGTCAAATTCAGGACAAGCGCTCAGGACAAGCAAAAATTAAAAGTAATAATGAGTTGCTAGATAATAATGATTTACCAAATTATAAGGTTGAGGTAAAGAATATCAATTCTTTTAATTTTGTTAAAAAAGCAATTGATTTTGAGATAAACAGACAGCTGGAAATATTGGTAAATGGTGGGGTTCCCAAACAGGAAACAAGAGGTTGGGATGATAAGAAAAACATCACTTATCCACAAAGAAGCAAGGAAGAAGCTCATGATTACAGATATTTTCCCGAACCGGATATTCCGCCTGTAAGATGGACGACAAATCAAATATTAAATATAAAAGATCAAATACCTGAACTACCTTATAAAAAAATAGATAGATTTATCAGGAATTTTCAAATATCCCAATATGATGCGATGATATTAACCGATGATATAAAAACGGCAAATTACTTCGAAGAATGCGTTATCTTAATAAACAGGTTTGGGAAAAAATCGGAAATATCGCCAAAAATTATTGCAAATAATATAATTAACAAAAAGGTAAATATAAACAAAAACACACCCGCAGAAATTATGAATATTATCGAAAAAAAAGCAGAAAAATTTCACGTTGACGATAAAGAACTGGAACAGATTATAAACAAATTAATCAAACAATATCCTAAAGCAGTTAAAGAATATAAAACCGGAAAAACCGGAGTATTAATGTTTTTGATAGGACAGGTAATGAAAACGCTTAAAGGCAAAGGAGATGCTTTGGTAATTAGGAAATTCCTCGAAAAGGCATTACAATAATATTTAGATTAATCTTTTTTTACATAAATCAAATTTACAATGTCAGATTTCGTTCATCTGCATACTCATACGGAATATTCTCTTCTTGATGGAGTGGGTAAAATCACCGATATGTTGTCAAAGGTAAAGGATCTGGGTATGGATTCATTGGCAATTACAGATCATGGGGCTATGTACGGAGTAGTTAAATTTTTTCTGAAAGCCAGAGAAATCGGAATTAAACCGATTATTGGAGTTGAAGCATATCAATCGGGCAGATCCAGATTTGATAAACAACAGAGAGTAGATAAAGATCAGTATCATCTAGTTTTACTGGCAAAAAATAACATAGGTTATCAAAACTTGATGAAACTTATAACACATGCTAATTTAGAAGGCTATTATTATAAACCGAGAGTTGATATGCAACTTCTTCGGGATCACAATGAAGGCTTAATTTGTCTATCAGGATGTCTAAATGGCGAAGTACCCCACCTTTTACTTGATAATCAATACGAACAAGCAGAGAAGAAAGTCCGTGAATTCATGGAAATATTTCCGAAAGATCATTATTACATTGAACTTCAGCATCACCCAAAGATCAAACAGCAGGAGATTGCGAATGAAAAACTTATTCAATTGTCAAGAAAAATGGGATTGCCGCTTGTGGCAACAAACGACATACATTATATAAATCCGGATGACGCCGAAGCACAAGAAATTCTTCTCTGCGTCCAAACTCAGCATACAATTTTAGAATCAAAACGTCCTTTATCCATGATTTCATCTCCGGATTTCTATATAAGGAGTATGGAAGAGATGAAAGGTCTATTTATTCAATACCCGGAGGCAATCGATAATACTGTAAAAATTGCTGAGATGTGTAATGTAGATATCGAGTTGGGAAAATGGATTTTACCGAAATTTGACGTACCTCCCGGCGAGACAACTGAATCTTTTTTCAGAAAACTTGCTTCCGAAAGATTAAATACCAGATTTTCCAACATTACTGATGATATAAAAAAACGGCTTACTTATGAGTTGGATATCATATCCGGTAAAGGCTATCCGGCATACTTTTTAATTGTTGCGGATTTTGTAAATTGGGCAAAGGGAAAAGGAATTGCCGTTGGTCCTGGAAGAGGTTCAGCTGCAGGCAGTTTGGTAGCGTATTCGCTGGGAATAACTGATTTGGATCCTTTGAAACATAATTTACCATTTGAAAGGTTCTTAAATCCTGATAGACCTTCACCTCCTGACATTGATCTGGATTTCGCAGATGACAGAAGAGATGAGGTTATAGCTTACGTCACGCAAAAATATGGCAGTGATAAAGTAGCTCAAATTATTACCTTTGGTACTATGGAAGCAAGACAAGCAGTGCGGGATGTTGGAAGAGCTTTAGGTATGCCTTATGCTCAACCTGACAGGATAGCAAAGTTGATCCCTCCAGGTGCTCAAGGTTTTCCTATGTCTATTGATAAAGCAATCCAGACTGTTCCTGAACTATCTTATGCCTATAAAAACGAACCGGAGATAAAAAGACTTATTGATTTAGCCAGAAAATTGGAAGGGGTTTCAAGGCATGCATCTGTTCATGCGGCGGGGGTGGTGATATCAGATAAACCTTTGACTTGTTATACCCCCCTTCAAAGAGAGACGAAAGGTCAAAGAATCATTACTCAATATGATATGTATTGCTTGGATTTAAACGCGGCAGACGGAAAAGCAATCGGTCTTCTTAAGATGGATTTATTGGGTTTGAGAAATTTAACAATACTGGAAAACTGTATAAGATTTGTTAAACAAACAAAAAATATTGATGTTACTCTTAGAGAAATACCTTTAGATTATACTGAGGTATATAAACTTATATCTTCCGGAGAAACTACAGGAGTTTTTCAACTTGAGTCATCCGGAATGAGAAGGCTTGCCAGGGAACTGAAGCCAACAAAATTTTCAGATATTTCTGCCATGGTTGCTCTTTTCAGGCCTGGTCCGATGGAGTGGATTCCTACATTTATAGAGGCGAAAGAAAATCCCAAAAAGATCAAGTACATTCATCCTGCATTAAAATCGATTCTTTCAGAAACATATGGGATTGCTGTTTATCAAGAGCAGTGCATGCAGATTGCGAATAAAATGGCCAGTTATTCTATGGTTGAAGCAGATAAACTCCGGATGGCAATTGGTAAAAAGAAGCAGGAAGCAATGAAGAAAGAAAAAGCAAAATTCATAAGTGGATGCGTAAAGGAAGGATACACGAAAACTCTGGCTGAAAATATATTTTCCTTAATTGAGAAGTTTGTAGGATATGGATTTAATAAAGCTCATTCAGCGTCTTATGCTCTGATCGCATATCAAACTGCCTATATGAAATCTAAGTTTCCTGTTGAATTCATGACTGCAGTATTTGAAGCTGAAAGTCGTGGTGCCTCAGGACCATCAAGAGATGAAAAAATCGCCCAGACTATACTTGAATGTCGAAGGATGAATATTGCTTTATTACCTCCTGACATTAACATTTCAGATATTGAATTTAGTATTCAAATTGACCATGGAATAGAAAAGATTCTGTTTGGATTGTCAGCAATTAAAAATGTTGGCAAAGCTTCTATTGATTCGGTACTTAGTTCAAGAATTAAAGACGGACCATTCCTGAGTTTTAATAACTTCCTGTGCAGAGTGGATTTGTCAAAAGTAACAAGGAAGACAATTGAAAGTCTTATCAAGGCCGGAGCGCTAGACAGATTTGGTAAACGCGCAGCTCTTTTGTCAGCGTATTCTCAAATAATTGACAGGATTCATTGTCAGAAAACTAGACAAGTTGAGGGTCAAGTATCTCTCTTTTTAGAAGATGAAGATAAGAGCGGCATAAAGGACGATTTACCCGAAATGGAAGAACTATCAAAGGAAGAGATGTTACTTTTTGAAAAACAGTTACTAGGTTTTTATATCTCTGAGCATCCAATAAATCCATATATAGAAAAATTAGAAAAAAGTGTAACACATAGAATTGAAGCTTTACATAAAGGCATAAGTTCCGTAGTGATTGGCGGATTAGTAACGCAAGTCAAAAAAATTATTACAAAGAATGGAAACAACGAAATGGCTTTTGTGAAAATTGACGACTTGACAGGTTCAATTGAATTAGTGGTGTTTCCATCTGTATATGACCGGACGAGACAATTTTGGATTCAGGATAAAGTAATTCTTGTAAAAGGTAAAGTAAGCGAAAAGGAAGAAAGAATTACTATTCTAGTTGATGATGTAAGGTTATTGGCATCTTGACTTCCCAAGTGTCCTAAATTAAAATATTTTTACTTTTCTACAACATAAATAAGGTGATAGTGTGACAGATAATAAAAGAGATTTTGGTTTATTGAATGACAAATATGTGGGTGTAAGTGAAGGTAAAAAAAGTGATAATAAAGATAAGAGAGAAAAAGAAAGATATTTAGCTGGGATAGGTATAGCGACAGACCTCGGTTTTGCTATAGCAATTCCTTTAACAGGAGGAGCACTTTTAGGATCGTACCTTGATGATAAACTGAGAACAACGCCTAAGCTCACTCTTTCCTTAATTTTTTTAGGATTGATTATTTCCTTTCTTAATGTTTACAATATTATTAAAAGAGAAATAGAAAGTTAAATATATGTCAGGCGGTGTACATATTTCACTTAAAGCAGAAAAAATATTTGAAGTATTCGGTATATCCGTAACAAACTCAATAATTACTACATGGATAGTAATGATATTGTTGGTTCTTTTTTCATATTTTGCTACCCGAAAAATGTCTAAAATTCCATCCAAATTACAGCTTATCGCTGAAGTTCTGGTTGGCGGATTATTTCAGTTTTTTGAATCCATTTCCGGCAAACATACAAAACAGATTTTTCCAATAGTAGGTACATTGTTTATTTTTATTATTTTCCTCAATTGGTTTGGTTTGATACCCGGTGTCGGAACCATTGGGATAAAAGAAACAGCAGGCAGTCATGAAATTTTTGTTCCTATTCTAAGAGCGGGAACTGCAGATCTGAACACAACGTTAGCATTTGCTTTAGTGGCAGTACTTTTTATTCAATATTTTGGTTTCAGCGTCATCGGGAAAAAATATCTGTCTCATTTCTTTAATTTTAAGGATCCTATCTATTTTTCTGTAGGTATTCTCGAATTGATTGGAGAATTTACCAGAGTCATATCATTTGCTTTCCGTTTGTTCGGTAATATTTTTGCCGGAGAGGTGTTACTTACCATAATTGCTTTTCTTATACCTCTTTTTGCCCCTTTACCATTTTTACTTCTTGAATTATTTGTCGGTTTTATCCAAGCTTTAGTATTTTCCATGCTGACGACTGTTTTTCTTACGCTAACCACTACTTATGGCGAACATTAAATTATTATTAAATTAAAGGAGGTATAATCATATGTCTGAAGCATCAGTTAAACTTCTTGCTACAGCTATAGCTATTGCGGTTGGTGCATTTGGTCCTGCAATTGCAATTGGACTTTTGGCAGGTAAAGCTATGGAGGCGATAGGAAGAAATCCGGAAGCGGAAGGCAAGATACGGACAACCATGATCCTGGCCATTGCTTTTGCCGAGGCAATTGCAATTTATGCTTTAGTCGTGTCATTAATAATAAAATTTGCATAATTTGGGAATTTGACAGAAAAATAAAAGTTTTAATATTTTATTTTAATTTATAATATGGAGAATATTGGAATCGAACCTAGCCAGTTATTGACCCAGGTCATAAATTTCCTGCTGATGGTGATTTTATTGACCAAACTTTTATATAAACCGGTATTGAAGGCATTGGATGAAAGAAAAAAGAAGATTGAAGAAAGCCTAAAATTGGCAGAAGAAATAAAATTAGAAGCTGATAAGAATGAAAAAAAACGTCAGGAAATTATAAACAAATCCAAACAGGAAGCAAAACAAATTATTGAGGAAGCTAAGAAAACCGCAAAACAGGTAGAGGCAGAAATAATAATGAAAGCTCATAATGAAGCAGAAATGATAATTGAAAAAGGCAAAAAAGATATTGAAGGTGAGAGGGAACAGATGGAGAAACAGCTCCGGAACAAAACAATTGAAATTGCATCAGAGATGGCTGAAAAAGTCATAGGAATGGTATTATCTGACAGTGATCACCATAAAATAATCAACAATAAGCTGAAAGATTTAAAAAATATTTGAAGGTAGGTTATTAACAATACAATGAGAAGGTTCAGTGAAAAATCAAATAATATAATTCAAGGTTTGATGGATTATCTTACTGAAACAGGTGAAGAGAGGTTGCTTCCTGAAGTCAGAGATGAGTTGGATTACTTATCAAAAGAATCGGCAAAAGCTGAGGAAATCCAAGTTGAAAGTACAGTTTTCCTATCACCCGGACAAAAGAAAATAATACAGAAATTTATCAATAGCCATCTGGGACAAAGTTTACCGGTAGTAAACAAAATAAATAAAGCCATATTAGGAGGATTTTCTATTAAAGTAGGTGATTGGTATTTAGATACAAGTATAAAATATCAACTTAAAAATATTAGGCATTTACTTTTAAGATAAAATATACAAATTATGGTAAACAAGTCTGATAATAAAATTACCGCAGAGATATTAAATAGGTTGAAAGCTTATTCGTCAAAAATTGATATAGGTTATACAGGTTTTGTTCATGAAATAGCTGATGGTATTGCAAAGGTAAAGGGACTTAAGGAAATATCCTATTCGGAATTAGTGGAATTTTCAAATGGCGTCTTGGGGGTAGCAATTAATCTGGAAGAAGACTTGGTGGGTATCATCGTTCTAGGCGATTATTTGGATATAAAAGAAGGAGATAGGGTAAAAGTTACAGGAAGATTATTATCTATTGGGGTTGGAAATAATTTAATCGGTAGAGTAATAAATCCTTTAGGAGATGCAATTGATGGAAAAGGTGAAATTACCAACAAGAAATATTATCCTATTGAAAAAATTGCCCCTTCCGTCACAAAAAGACAACCTGTAAATACGCCTTTGCAGACAGGTCTAAAGTGTATCGACAGCATGATACCAATCGGTCGGGGTCAAAGAGAGTTAATTATTGGAGATAGGGGTACTGGTAAAACAGCCATAGCAATAGACACAATAATTAATCAGAAGGACCAAAATGTGATTTGCATATATGTTTCGATTGGTCAGAAAACTTCAAGACTGGCTCAGATAATCGATGTTTTGGAAAAAAATGGTGCCCTTGAACATACCATTGTGGTTGCTGCCAACGCATCAGACCCTGCTTCACTTCAGTATATTGCGCCTTATACCGGTACGGCGATTGGTGAATATTTTATGGATCAAGGGAAAGATGTTTTAGTTATTCATGACGATTTGACTAAACACGCATGGGCATATAGGCAGATTGCCTTAATATTAAGACGTCCTTCAGGAAGAGAAGCATATCCGGGAGACATATTTTATCTTCACAGTCGTTTGCTTGAAAGAGCATGCCGTCTATCAGACAAAAATGGAGGCGGGTCTTTGACTGCTTTGCCAATCATTGAAACACAAGCAGGAGACCTTTCGGCATATATTCCTACAAATGTAATTTCAATTACCGACGGTCAGATATTTTTAGAATCAGACCTTTTTTATTCGGGAATAAGACCAGCGGTGAATGTCGGCGTATCCGTGTCCAGAGTAGGTGGTAATGCTCAAATTAAAGCAATGAAACAAGTTGCAGGAACGCTAAGACTTGACCTTGCTCAATATAGGTCTTTGGCAGCTTTTGTTCAATTTGCCAGTGATTTGGATGAAAAGACAAAGGCTCAAATAGAGAGAGGTGCAAGGATGGTTGAACTTTTGAAACAGGGTCAATATGCCACTATGAGTGTAGAAAAACAGGTCATACTTTTGTTTGCAGGAGTGAATGGTTATTTGGATGACGTTTCGATATCAAAGATATCAGAATTTGAGGCGAAATATCTGGAATACATGGAAACAGTCCATAATAAGCTGGTACAAAAGATAAAGAAAGAAAAAAAACTGACAGAAGACATTATTTCGGAGTTAAAAAATGCTATAACAGACTTTAAAAAATCATTTTAGTATGGCTAATATCAGATCAATTAAAAGGAGAATCAAATCAGTTCAAAATATCTCGCAAATAACCAAAGCAATGGAAATGGTGGCTGCATCAAAAATGAAAAAAGCTCAAGACATCGCATTAATGGGTAAACCTTATGCGGATAGAATATATGAGCTAACCAAAGAATTTGCAGGCAAGGTAGATATATCATTACACCCGCTTCTTTCTTCAGGAAATCCGGAGGGTAAGATTTTACTTATAGTTATTTCATCAAATAAAGGTTTGTGCGGATCATTAAATACAAATCTATTCAGGAAAATATATAATTTTATCGGTACCAATCGGAATTTTGACTGTGTTTCCATAGGAAGGAAAGCTGCGAGTTTCTTAATTAAAAGTAAGAATAATCTTATCGCGGATTTTTCAGATAAACAAAAATTTATTGACTCGGTACCGGCTGTTACAAAAATTATTGTTGAGGGTTTTATTAACTCTAAATATAAAGGTGTATATATCGGCTACAGTAACTTTATTAATGTATTAAAACAGGAACCGAGTATTAAAATGATCCTGCCAATATCATCTTTAGGTGAAGAAGTCCACGTATCTGGAAGTATCGCAAAGAAAGACATAATTATTGAACCGAATTTTGATGAAGTGCTGGAATTTTTACTGCCTCATTATTTGGAGAACCAGTTAAGATCGGCTATCCATGAGGGAGAAGCATCAGAACATTCGGCAAGAATGATAGCAATGAAAAACGCTACAGATGCGGCATTAGATTTTATGGAGAGTCTGACTTTAATCTATAATAAGGCACGCCAGGAAAAAATTACTTATGAAATTGCAGATATCGTAACAGCGAGAGCTGCTTTTGAATAGATGTTAATAATATTTAAAAAGTTTCATAGATACAGATATGAATAAAGGAAAGATAGTACAAATAATCGGGGCAGTTATTGATGCGTTATTTGATAAAGATAAAATTCCTGCCATTTATGATGCGCTTGAGATGGAGATCGATAAAAAGTCGGGAAAAAAATTAATTCTTGAAGTTGAGTCTCATCTTGGAAACGGTAGAGTAAGAGCAATAGCTTTGGGACCAACAGATGGATTAAAAAGAGGACAGGAAGTTATATGTACAGGGAAACCAATTTCTGTGCCTGTAGGAAAAGAGACATTGGGACGAATATTTAACGTTGTTGGAGAGCCAATTGACGACAAACCTAAACCAAAAACAAAAAAAACTTACTCTATACATAGACCAGCTCCTTCCTTAATATCTCAGGAAGTAAAATCGGAAATCTTAGAAACCGGATTAAAGGTAATTGATCTGGTGGCACCTTTTGTTAAAGGAGGAAAAGTGGCAGTTTTTGGAGGTGCCGGGGTGGGGAAAACTGTCTTGATACAGGAGCTTATAAGAAATGTGGCAACTGTTCACGGAGGAGTATCAGTGTTTACAGGGGTAGGTGAACGGACACGGGAAGGTAATGATTTATGGTTGGAAATGATACAATCCAAAGTTATCAGTAAAACAGCTTTGGTTTTCGGTCAAATGAACGAACCGCCCGGCAGCCGTCTGAGAGTAGCATTAACCGGTCTGACTATGGCAGAATACTTTCGAGATGAGGAAGGACAAGATGTTTTACTATTTATAGATAATATATTTAGGTTCGCTCAGGCAGGAAGCGAAGTATCAGCTCTTCTAGGAAGGATACCATCTGCCGTCGGTTATCAACCAACTCTAGCTTCGGAAATGGGTGCTCTTCAGGAAAGAATTACTTCGACAAAGAAAGGATCAATTACATCTGTACAAGCGGTATATGTACCGGCTGACGATTACACTGATCCCGCGCCCGTAGCGACGTTTGCACATCTGGATGCCAGTATTTCTCTTGATAGAGCAATATCCGAACAGGGTCTATATCCGGCTGTAGATCCCTTATCATCGAGATCCGCAATATTGACTCCCGATATTGTAGGAGAAGAACACTATAATGTTGCCCGAGGAGTCCAAAAAGTACTGCAAAGATATAAAGACCTTCAAGATATCATTGCAATTCTTGGTATGGAAGAATTATCAGATGAGGATAAACTGACCGTATCAAGAGCCAGAAAGATTCAGAGATTTTTATCTCAACCGATGTTTGTGGCGGAAACATTTACTTCAAAAACAGGTAAATATGTTTCCATAGAGGATAATATTAGAGGCTTTAAAGAAATTCTTGAAGGTAAACATGATGATAAGTCAGAACAGGCATTTTACATGATTGGCAGTATTGATGAGGTAAAATAAGACTTCTTGATAACTCTAAATGATTTTTGAAAAAATTGTAGTTGAGTAAGTTATTTGATAATCCGGTTAGATTTATGAAAAAGATTCTTCTGGAAATAATTACTCCTGAGCGTATTGCCTTTAGCAGTGAGGTAGACATGATTAATGCTCCCACATCTACAGGCCAAATTGGCATTCTTCCCGGTCACGTCTCATTATTTACCCGGCTTACCGAAGGAGAGGTTAAAATCATGGATAACGGGAAAGAAGTATTTTTAGCAATTGGGGGGGGTTTTATGGAAGTTAGTTCCGATAAAACTACTATTCTGGTAACAGCTGCATATAAATCTGAAGAAATAAATGAAAAAGAAGTTATTATGGCAAAAAAAAAGGCTGAGGAAGCCTTAGCAGCCAAACCTAGTGGAGAGGCCCTTTTGGAAGCGCAATCTCTATTTCGAAGATCTGAGATAGCATTAAAAGTATTACGCAGAAAAAAACCACTGCAATTGAACAATTGATCCCCTTTATTATATACTTGATACATACTGTATATGTATAGAATATTCATATCTATTGTTAAATACAATGAAAAACTTTAGAATATATTCCCAGATATAAAGATAATTTCATATGGGTAAAAAAGGATATTTAGTATTGGAAAACGGAAAAATATTTGAAGGAATCTCATTTGGATATAAAAAGGAGGTATCTGGAGAAGTCGTTTTCAATACGGGGATGGTTGGTTATCCTGAAAGTCTGACCGATCCGTCCTATTATGGACAAATACTGACGTTTACCTATCCATTAATTGGTAACTACGGAGTGCCGCCTTTAACGCATAAGAATAACATTTTCGATTATATTGAATCTGATAAAATCCAAATAAGAGCCTTGATAGTGTCTTCATATATTGCAAATAACAGTCATTGGCAGTCAAAAGAATACTTTTCATCCTGGTTGGTTTCTCAAAAAGTACCTGCCTTAGATGGTATAGACACTCGTACATTGACTAAAATTCTTCGTACAACCGGAGTAATGAAAGGGATTCTTACCTTTAATAAGCCCCAAAATAATGAGGGGCTTAATTTTTATGACATAAACAAAGAAAATTTGGCACCTTACGTGAGTTGTAAAAAGAAAATGACTTACGGAAATGGTAAAAATAGAATTCTCTTTATAGATTGCGGGGTAAAATATAACCAAATTAAGGAACTTCTGAAATATGACACAACTATAATCAGAGTTCCATGGAATTATGATCCTTTCAGAGTTTTAAGTAATCTTGACTTTGATGCAGTTTTTATAAGTAATGGTCCGGGAGATCCAAGAAATATGCCAGAAACGGTGGACACGATAAAGGAAGCGATTAAACGGGAAATACCGATATTTGGTATATGTTTGGGACATCAGTTACTTTCTCTTGCCGCCGGAGGAGAAATATTTAAACTTAAATATGGTCATCGGGGTCAGAATCAACCGGTCGTAAATCAGATTGATCATAAATGTTATATAACCTCTCAAAATCATGGTTTTGCAGTTTCAAACGAGCATATTCCTCCCGGATGGTTTAACTGGTTTACGAATCTGAATGATGATACAAATGAAGGACTGCATCATAAGATATTACCTATTTTTAGTGTGCAATTTCATCCTGAAGCTGCTCCGGGGCCTACTGATACAGATTGGTTGTTCAAATATTTTATATCAAAAATATGACAAGAGACAAAGGACTCGAAAAAGTTATTTTATTAGGTTCAGGCGCATTAAAAATCGGTGAGGCGGGTGAATTTGATTATTCCGGGTCTCAGGCGGCGAAAGCGTTAAAGGAAGAAAAAATTCAGGTTATTTTAGTAAATCCTAATGTTGCTACCATTCAAACTTCTCCGGACTTCGTAGATAAGATCTATTTTTTACCCGTGACTCCTGATTTTGTCGAAAGGATAATTGCCAAAGAGAAACCGGATGGTATTATGCTTGGTTTTGGAGGGCAAACAGCCTTAAACTGCGGTTTAGAACTTCATAAAAGAAATATTTTTAAAAAATATAATCTTAAAGTCTTGGGTACTCCAATATCAGCTATAAATAAGACAGAGGACAGATTACTTTTCAGAAATACAATTCAAAATTTAGGTTTAAGAGTTCCCAAAAGTGTGCTGTGTAAGAGTTTAAAGGAAGTTGAGAAAATAAGAGAAAGAATTACATATCCGGTTATCATAAGAGCAGGATTTTCTCTTGGCGGGCTTGGATCAGGTTTAGCCAGGAATTATAAAGATCTAATTCTTTTGTCATCAAATGCATTATCGTTGACACCGCAAATATTAATAGAAGAATATCTTGAGCATTGGAAAGAGATAGAATATGAGGTGGTGCGTGACAAAGATGATAACGTCCTTACAGTCTGTAATATGGAGAACTTCGATCCAATGGGCATACATACCGGTGAATCAATTGTGGTTGCGCCATCACAGACATTGACCAATAGTGAATATCATGATCTAAGAAGTATTGCTATAAAAGTAATAAAATCTTTGCCAATTATCGGTGAATGTAACATACAGTATGCTTTAAATCCGAAAAACGGGGATTATAGAATTATCGAAGTAAATGCTCGGTTATCCCGATCAAGCGCTTTAGCTTCAAAAGCAACCGGATATCCGCTGGCATATATCGCTGCAAAATTGGCCTTAGGATATCGACTGTCAGAAATTAGGAATAAAGTAACAAAAGCAACAAACGCTTTTTTTGAGCCTGCTCTGGACTATGTGGTAATAAAAATTCCCAGATGGGAGTTCTTAAAATTTAAAGGTACAGAAGGAAGATTAGGAAGCGAAATGCAGAGTGTTGGTGAGGTTATGGCTATAGGACGCACATTTGAGGAAGCATTTCAAAAAGCCATAAGATCTCTTGATATAGAATATGAAGGAATAATATCAGAAGAGCTTGAAGCTGATACTAATAAAAGAACGGAAATAGAATTCAAAAACATGGATCCTACACCCTCACGTCCGTACAATATAGCATATAACTTATATTTTGGCCAACCTCCGGAAAGGATATACAAAGAAACAGGAATAGACTTCTGGTTTCTCGAAAGAATCCAAAAAATAGTGTCGGTATATAAACAGCTTGTGAATGAATCAAAAAATGGCAGAGTGAAAAAAGAAAGCCTGCTGAAGGCAAAAAAGTCAGGTTTTTCTGATATACAGATAGGTAAGATATTTAACATGTCTCACTCTCAAGTAAGAAAATTAAGAAAAAAATATGGGATTATACCTAAGATCTGTCAAATTGATACTCTGGCCGGAGAATTTCCGGCAAAAACAAATTATCTATATCTTTCTTACCATAGGGATACAAACGACATTCTCAGAGGTACCGATAAGCAGGTAGGTATTATCGGAGGCGGTCCATATCAGATAGGCTCATCAGTTGAATTTGACTGGTGCGCGGTAAATGCAGTACTAACTTCCAAAAAACTTGGATATAAACCAATTATGATAAATTGTAATCCTGAAACTGTGTCGACTGATTATGACATATCAAGTAAATTATATTTTGAGGAATTGACTTCCGAAAGAATACTGGATATCGTGGATTTTGAAAAATGCCCGTTAATTTTATCAGTTGGCGGACAAATTCCAAATACACTGGCACTCGCGCTTAACAAGGAAAAGATAAGATTTTTAGGTAACCAACCGGATACCATAGACAAGGTAGAAAACCGTGAAAAGTTTTCGGCGCTGCTTGATAAATTGAACATTGCCCAACCTATTTGGCGAAGATTGACAAATAAAAATGAGGCTGTTCAATTTTCAGAAGATATAGGTTATCCCGTGCTGATTCGTCCTTCATATGTTTTATCAGGGAAAGCGATGTATGTAGCTTACACGAATGAAATGCTTGAAGAATACTTCGAGCGTTTTTCCGCGATAATTAACCCTGTTTATCCTATTGTAATATCAAAATTTATTAGAGGCGCGAAAGAAGTAGATTATGATGGAGTAGCTCAAAATGGGAAAATAGTCGTTTACGCTATTTCAGAGCATATAGAACATGCAGGAGTACATTCAGGGGACGCATCTCTTGTGTTGCCGACGTTTTCATTAAGTGCCCCGGCCATAGAAGAAATGCGTCTGACTTCGAAAAAAATTGCGAAAGCTTTGTCAATAAACGGTCCTTTTAATATCCAATATTTAGTCAGCGATCATGATGACAGGAATTTTCGGGTTTTAGTAATTGAGGCTAATTTACGCGCCTCCAGAAGTTTCCCGTTCGTGTCAAAAGTTCTTGGAATCAATTTTATTCAACTGGCTACCAAAGTTCTTTTAGGAAGAAAAGTTAAACAGGAAAAATTCAGAACATTACCCTTTTATGGAATAAAAGTTCCTCATTTTTCGTTTACAAGACTTCGACAGGTAGATCCAATATTAAGGGTGGAGATGGCGTCAACTGGTGAAGTTGCCTGTTTTGGCAAGGATATTTATGAAGCGTATTTAAAATCAATATTGTCTACAGGATTTTCTTATCCTGATAAATCAGCCTTATTGTCACTAGGCGGTACCGAAGGAAAGGAAAGGCTACTTTCTGCCGTTAAAAATTTAAATAAAATGGGATTTTATCTGTATGCTACAAAGAAAACTTCAGAGTTTTTAAAAATTCATGGTATATCTTCAACATTTGTTTATAAAGTACATGAAAGGAAAAAACCAAATGTGGTTGACTTAATTGTGCAAAAAAAGGTCCATCTGGTTATAAATCTCAGTGATAAAAATGACATAGGTGAAGATATATCAAAAGAGGTGACTGACGGATATTTGATAAGAAGAGCCAGTGTTGATTCCAATATTCCCTTATTTACCAAAGCTACAATTGCCAACGTGTTTGTCACTGCTCTGGCAAAATATTCTATAGGTAAACTTTCGATTAAATCGTGGGACGAGTATATAAGCAGTATTAAATATTAATTCTCTATATTTTGCAACTGATTTATTATAGAATAAAGAAAGTCTACATCGTAAGTTAAAGGAGATTTATTGGATGAAGAACTCATTTTACAAAAAGCATTTGGTTGATATTACCCATTTAAATATTGAAGATATTAGAATTTTATTTAAAAGAGCGTCTGAAATAAAAAAAATCGTAGAACTAAAAGGTGGAGATAATAGATTGCAGGGTAAAATTATGGCGACGCTTTTCTATGAACCTTCAAGTCGAACATTTTCTTCCTTTGTAACTGCTATGCAGAGGCTTGGAGGAGGTATAATACCTCTTTTTAGCATGTTTAATTCATCTGCGGTTAAAGGAGAAACTTTGGAGGATACCGCTAGGGTATTTTCCTCATATGCAGATTTACTCGTAGTAAGGCATCCGGAATTGGGATCCGTCAGGCAGATGGCACGGTATTCTAGCGTTCCCGTGGTAAACGCCGGCGACGGAATCGGTGATCATCCGACACAGGGACTTACTGATTTGTATACAATTCAACAAAAATTCGGAGATCTAAATAAATTACACGTTTTATTTATTGGAGATTTAGGTCACTACAGACCGGTGAATTCATTATCCAAACTTCTTTCTCTTTATCCGCAAATCAGAATTAGTTTTGTTTCACCAAAAGAAGTACCAATTCAAGATGGATTAAAAAAATATTTGGTAAGTAAAAAAGTTAAATTTATAGAAGCAAATAGTTTTGAAAATATTCTCGCCAATGTTGACGTGTTATATGTTACCAGAGTTAAAAAAGAATATATGACTGAGAGTCTTTACCATAAAATTAAAGGAAGTTATGTTTTGACAAATATATTCGCTAACAGTATGAAAAACAACAGCATAATTATGCATTGTCTGCCAAGAATTGACGAAATTAGTCATGATGTGGACAGTAATTCCCGTGCGGTTTATTTTTCTCAACAGGTCAGGAATGGTATGTATGTCAGAATGGCCATTCTTGATATGATTTTAAGAAAGAATTAAATGAGCAAAATTATCATACTTCCCGGTATTGTTGATGCTCATGTTCATCTTCGTGATCCTGGTCAGACATATAAGGAAGATTTTTTTACCGGTACTTCTGCTGCTCTTGCTGGCGGTATAACCTCAGTTTTTGATATGCCGAACAATCTAGTACCAATACTGGATATTGATAAACTTAATGAAAAAGTAAAAATTGCCGAAAAGAAAGCTGTTTGCGATTGGGGGTTATATTTTGGTACAGACGGTAATAATACCGATGAATTCCCGTTAGTTTATAAGTACGTAATCGGGTTGAAATTATATTTAAGTGATACCACGGGCGGATTGATAATTTCTGATAAAGATATAGTTGAAAAAATATTTCAGTCTTGGCCAAAAAATAAAGTCATTGTAATTCACGCAGAAGAAGAGAAAATCGACTTGGTTATAAAATGTGCTCAAAAATATGGTAATAAAATCCATATAACTCATGTAAATACCAAAGAGATGTTAAAGAAAATTATCCTAGCAAAAAATTTAAAAATAAAAATTACATGTGACACAACACCGCATTATCTTTTCTTAACTGTTCACCATTTAGAGAAATTACAGGGTTTCAGTCAGGTTAAACCACCGTTAGCCCAAAAATCCGATCAAAAATATCTTTGGGATAATATTTCACATATAGATTGTATCGTCACTGACCATGCTCCGCACACCAAAGAGGAAAAAGCGTTAAAAGAGACTCCATATGGTTTACCCGGTTTGGAAACAATGGTGCCCTTACTTCTTACCGCAGTTAAAGAAAATAAATTAACAGTTCCAGAGGTAATCCGGTTAACCTGCACAGGTCCTCAAAAAATATTCGGTATAAAAGCAACTGAAGGAACCTATACAGAGGTTGACATTGATGAGAAATTTCGGATTGACGGTGCTGGACTTAGAACAAAATGCAAATGGAGTCCTTTTAACGGTTGGAATGTTTATGGGAAGGTAAAGAATGTCTTTATTAGGAGTGAGAAAGTATTTGACGGAAGGAATATATTGGTAAATCCCGGAAGTGGAAAAAACGTGATGATGCTGGAATAATAAAAAATATCGGATAGCATAAGAGATATATTTACAAAACAATGATGAAGTATTAACATAACCTATATTATATGAATGATCTTACGACTAATTTCTGCGGAGTAATCTTGACCAATCCTTTTGTCTTACCTTCGGGAATTATTACAGAAATACCAGAGCATAAGAGAGCTATTGAAGCCGGAGTCGGAGCAGTAACTCTTAAATCACTTACTTATCATAAAAGAGAAGGAAATCCGATTCCAAGAGTATGGAGATATGACTGCGGTATGATAAATTCTGTAGGCCTAAGGAACGCGGGTATTGAAAAAGGAAGTGAAGAGATCGCAAAATTTATAGAAGAAAACAAAAAAATACCTGTTATTGTCAGTCTCTTTGCGACCAAAATTGAGGAATTTATTTATTTAATTGATAAAATAGTTCCACTGGAACCTGCTATTATCGAGCTGAACCTATCTTGTCCAAATGTCGATGACGAGTTTGGGAAACCTTTAGGTATGGAAAGGGGAGCGGCCGGACAAATAGTCAAGGAAGTGAAAAAACGTTCATTTAAGATTCCGGTGCTTGCCAAACTGTCTCCAAATGTCACAAATATATCCGAAATAGCAAAATCCTGTGAGCATGCTGGGGCAGACGGCATAGCAGCGATCAATACCGTGGGTCCCGGTATGATAATTGATATCAATAAGAAAAAGCCTGTATTGGGAGCAATAAAAGGCGGAGTTTCTGGTCAGGGAATTTTACCCATAGCGGTAAGATGCGTTTATGAAATATATGAAGCGGTGAAAATTCCAATAATAGGAATGGGAGGAGTATCTAAATGGCAGGATGCTGTAGAAATGATCATGGCGGGAGGGACTTTAATAGGTGTAGGAACTGCAACATACTCTAAAGGGATGAGAATATATGAGGAATTAAAAAAAGACTTAATAATTTATATGCAGAAACAAAATATTAAGAATCTTAAGGATATTGTAGGTATTGCACATCACTGATAATATGAATTTTCAATCAAAAATATCGGAAATTTCCACGGAAAATAACTCTCTTTTGTGTATTGGCCTTGACAGTGATATTAATAAGATACCGTTTCATATCAAAGGCACCGATAATCCGCAATATAATTTTAATAAGGCAATAATAGAAGCTACTCATGATCTGGTTTGTGCTTATAAACCCAATAGTGCTTTTTATGAAG
>PFMK01000048.1 GCA_002785215.1 Candidatus Gottesmanbacteria bacterium CG_4_10_14_0_8_um_filter_37_24
AGTCGTTAAATGTTTGTAGTTCATATGCAACCATTCTAACGGTTGCACTTCGTTTTAGAATACACCGACGTGCGGGGAATATGTGTTATTATATATAATCACAAATGAAAAAAAGAATTGTGGTTTTTGCCGGAAACGGCTGTAAAAAAGAGAAAGAAAAATATTATTTTAACTTAGCTTACCGGACAGGTGAACTTCTGGCTGAGGCTGGTTTCGCCACGGTTACAGGTGGAGGGCCGGGGCTTATGGATGAGGTGATGAAGGGCGCCTGGGAAAAAGGCGGAGATACCATCGGCATCAGGCTGAACGTACAGGGAGTCAGGCATTCAAAGTACGCAAAAGAATTCTCCATATACGACAGTCTGGTAGAACGGCAGAACAAATTAATTGAGTTGGGCGATTCCTTCATAGCGCTACCGGGAGGAATAGGCACGTATTACGAGATTTTTGCAGTTATCGCCATGAAAAGGAAGAAAGAGATCCCACAGAGTAAGCATATGATACTGTTGAGTTCTTATTTTAAGGATTTCGATAAGATCATCGACAAATTTATAAATGATGGTTTTGCATTCGGCGAGATGAGGTCTTTCTATTCTTTAGCCCAAAATCCCGAAGAAGCGATAGATATATTGAAATAATTGAAAGATGAAATACAAATTAATTGTTGCTGATGGAGACGGGACCCTCTTTGCACCCTCTGAGACGGTAGCTCCGTTTCCCTCGGAAAATCTTCTCAGGAAAGTAAAACAGGCAGGGGAAAAAGGAGTCCTTTTCACTCTTGCCACGGCCAGATCCCTTTCCTGGGTGGAAAACCTGATTACAGGCTTTGATTTGAAAGTCCCGATGATACTGGACAATGGAGCCCAGATTTATGATCCTACTTCCAAGAAATATTTGTGGGAATCAGTCCTATCCAAAGAAGATGCAGAAAAAACACTTTCAATCTTGTCAGAAGACAAGGCCTTAAGAGTCTTTATCGTTGACAGCGGTGAAAGACTGACGGATCCGGGCAGGATAAAATATTGGAAGATAAGTAAAATACTTGTCTTAGGCATTACCCCCAAAAAGGCGGAATACCTTTACCGGAAGTTAAGCATAAATCCGAATGTATTTGTGACCAAAAGCGTATCAGGCAGGGGAGAGGAAAGCGAGTCTATACACGTCACAAATCTTATGGCCACAAAGAAAGTAGCCTTGGAGAAGCTTCTGGAGATATTGGATATATCACGTGATGAGGCAATCGGTATAGGTGACAGTTATAATGATCTGTCTTTTTTGGAAATTTGCGGTCTGAAAGTGGCGGTGGGTAATGCGGTTCCTGAGGTGAAAGATATTGCGGATTATGTGTCTCCTCCTTACTGGGAGGATGGTGTCGGGGATGTGATAGATAAATACGTATTCAAGTCAAAAGGCAAAATGCAAAAGTCAAAAGTGTAAAAAATAATAAATGAATAATAGCTATCATCTTCATGATCTAAACGGGGAAAGAACAGAGCAACTTCTTATTCTCGTCGACAAAGAAAGCGGAGAGAAGACAGGTGAGGCAACTAGGGAAGCATGCCATAAGGGTAAGGGTTTGGTACACTTGGCTTTTATTGCTTTTATTATAGACGGAAAGAGAAATATTGTTCTTGCCAAAAGGTCAGAAAAAAAGTCGCTTTGGCCGGGTTTCTGGGATACCGCGGTGGTCAGTCATGTACTGCCCGGTGAAACAGCCGGAAAGGCGGCAGAAAGAAGAGCCAAAGAAGAGATGGGCGTGGATATGGAATTTGAAACCATAGGATCATTTTATTATTTCGCAAAACATAATGAGTATTCCGAAAATGAGTACTGTCATGTTTTGATCGGAAAAACAGACAAAAAATTGACCTCAAATCCGGTTGAAATATCCGAAGTAAGAAATGTCCCGTATGCTAAAATGCAAAATGAGATAAATGCACATAAAGAATTATTTACTCCCTGGTTTTTACTAGCGATGGAAAAATATAATTTATCAAAATATATATGACCACAAAAATTAAGGCACTTCTGAGTCTGGCAGCTACTATAGTCTTATTTACTTTTGTGGTAATAGTTGCCCGTTTTACAGTGGCGGATGCGCCTCAGATGTATGTACTCTTTATAAGAACTCTTGTAGCTTCAATTGCATTTTTACCGTTTTTTATAAAAAGTAAGGTCTGGAATAAAACGAAATTTAAGGAACTTATACTGGTATCATCCCTTTCGACAGTCAACCTGGTGTTTTTCATGTGGGGGATAAAATATACTACCGCCTCTGCCAGCCAGCTTATTTACGCAGCGATGCCGATCTTAACCATACTGGTAACAGCATTTTTTATGAAAAATAAATATTCCCTGCGGACGATAATCGGCGTGGTTGTCGGTTTTACCGGAATTTTATTTATAATCTATACCTCAGCTGTGGAAAAAGGGGAAACTATTTCCGGAGGAATTATCGGAAATTTGGCGGTTGTAATTGCCATGCTGGGTTGGTTGGCATATATCCTTCTTTCCAAAAAATATTCCAAGTATTTTTCACCCGTGGAAATCGGTGCCACCTCTCTTCTTTTAACTTTTTTTGTGACCTTGATTCTGGCGGTTATTCAGTATAATTTGGAACATAAAGGTTTGATATTATCGCGAAATTTGATTTTAGCAGGGCTATACTTGGGTCTTTGCGGTTCGTTCCTGACATATATTTTAATACAGTATGCCATCAAATACCTTTCTCCGCTGACGGTTAACTTATCATCATATATCCAGCCGATACTGACTACTGCAATGGCGATGATTCTTTTGGGAGAAAAATTGACGATGACTTTCTTATTTGGCAGTATGATGGTTTTGTTCGGAGTATTTATAAGCGCAACACTGGAATTTTACTTTCGGAATACACATAAATAATTATATGGCACATCCGATTATTTTCGATATAGAGACACAACATACCCTGAGAGAGGTAGGATATGATTACCGGAAGCTGAAAATATCCGTTGTAGGATTATACGATTATGCGACTGGTACTTATTTTGCTTATTTTGAAAAGGATATTCCCGAACTTATGCTTAAAATCGAGCATGCTTCGATGATCATCGGTTTTAACATCAATAAATTTGATTTGCCAGTTTTATCTCCATACTACCTCGGGGATATAACCCAGTTTTCCACCCTTGATATACTGGAAAGGGTCGAAAAATCATTGGGTTTCAGAGTGGCGCTTGATGATTTGGCTAGAGCAACTTTGGGAATAAAAAAGACAGGGCATGGACTTTTAGCTGTCGACTATTTTAACAATAAGGAGTGGGATAAACTGGAAAAGTATTGTCTGGATGATGTGAGAATCACTAAAGAAATATACGAATATGGCATGAAAAACGGTAAATTGATGCTGAACACCAATAAAGGGATAAGGGAAATTCCGGTAACCTTTAAAAACCCCTCTAACGGAAAAACCGCAGTGTCTTTATCGCTTCCTTTTTAACCCGCTGTTGGAGGATTGGCGGGGGCTTTAGCAGGCGCCGTACGTTTATGTTTTATATATTCTATGAGTCCCGGAAGGATTGATAGAAAGATAATGACGAGAATGGCATAATGGAAATTATTTTTTATAATCGGAAGATTGCCGAAAAAATAACCGCCAAATGTAAAAAGAGTCACCCACAAAAATCCTCCCACAATATTATAACTTATGAAGTGACCGTAACTCATTTTTCCAATACCTGCCACGAAAGGGGCGAAAGTACGGATAATAGGGATAAATCTGGCCAAAATTATGGTTTTGCCTCCATGTTTCTCATAGAATTTGTGTGTTCTGTCCAAGTACTCTTTTTTCAATAGGCGGCTTTTTGTATGAAATACTTTCGGTCCCACAAAATGACCGATCCAATAGTTAACCGTATCACCCAGAATAGCTGCAAAAAGTAATATTCCATAAAGCCACCAGATGTGTAATGATCCAATCGAGGCGAATGTACCGGCTGCAAAAAGCAGTGAATCTCCGGGAAGAAAGGGCGTAACCACAAGACCTGTTTCACAAAAAATGACTATAAATAGAAGTATATAGGTGTATATTCCGAATTGGCCGATAATTGTGTTCAGGTGTTTATCCAGGTGCAGGAAAAGGTCCACGAGGGTATTTGCAATTTGCATAATTTTCTAATTATATTGATGAATCTTATTAATTTCAACACAGAGGATTTTCTTGACAGGAAAAAAAATTCTGGTAGACTTAAACTGTTATAATATCTATACTAGTTTATACTGAATCATGAAAATTTCCAAAAAAGAAGATTTCAGTTTGATATTCATGAGTATTCTGGCAAAAGAGTACTCGGATAAATATATCCCCTTATCCTACGTGGCGGAAAGAGCAAATTTTTCAGTGCTTTTTTTGAAACATATAGCCAGCGCGCTTCTTAAAAAAGGCCTGGTTGAGAGTAAGGAAGGTATAGGCGGCGGATACAGGCTTTCAAGAAAACCCAAAAGTATTTCAATATCGGAAATCTTGGAAGCAATAACTTCAAACAGAATATCCGTACCTTGTGAAAAAAGCAGTTGCCACGTGAAAAAAAAGGAATGCGCATGTCATTCCCTGTGGGATAACTTAAGTTCAAAAATGAGCAGTTATTTAAAGGCAATCAGCCTGGCGGAGTTTGTAAATCAATGAGTTTAAAAGTAAATAATTTATCCGCAGGAATAGGGAATCTTTGCATCCTTCATGATATCGATTTAAAGATAGAAAAAGGCACTCTAAATGTCCTGATGGGACCAAACGGCAGCGGTAAATCCACTTTTGCATCCGTACTTATGGGCAATCCTAAATATAAAAGAGTGGAAAAAAAACCATATTTATCTCTAAACGGTAAAGACATAAGTAATTTCGAGCCACATGAAAGAGCAAAATGCGGTCTTTTTCTGGCTTTTCAGAATCCTTCAGGTATTCCCGGCGTCTCTGTGGCAAATCTGCTCAAAACCTCTTATCAAACAGTACAAAGAAGCGATAATACTCCCTCTAAAAAAAGCGCCCATAATCCCGCGCTCTCGGTTTTCAAATTCCATCAGGAACTGGTACTTACTGCAGAAAGAATTGGTGTTCCCAGAGATTTTTTGGGAAGAAGTCTTGACGGAGATTTCTCCGGAGGAGAGAAAAAGAAGCTGGAGATGCTTCAGGCTATAGTATTAAAACCGAAATATGCGGTATTTGACGAGATTGATACCGGTCTTGATGTGGATGCTCTAAAAACAATAGCCGGAGCAATTCTTGAGCTCAAGAAAAAAGGAACCGGAATATTAGTCGTCACTCATTATCACCGTATTCTGGAATATGCCAAACCTGACGTGGTCCACGTTTTAGTAAAAGGAAGAATTGTTGCCTCCGGGGGTTGTAAGCTGGCCTTAGAGATAGAAAAAAACGGTTACTCGAAATGGTCAAAAAGCAAAAATTAATTTCCCGATTCATTAAGTGATTCCTATTATGCCGTATACTTCTTTAAATAGCTTATCTTCCTACCGGTACGGATTTCATAAACCGGAAAAGTATTTTTATAAATCAAAAAAGGGCCTGTCGGAAAAAACAGTTGAAGAAATCTCCGGCATAAAAAACGAGCCTGATTGGATGAGGGAATACAGGCTCAAAGCATTAAAGGTGTTTTGTAAAAAGAAACTGCCATCCTGGGGAGGAGATCTTGGTAAAATCAACTTCGATGATATTTATTATTATATAAAACCTACAGAAAATAAGGTATCAAGTTGGAAGGATTTGCCCGCAGAAATAAAAGATACTTACGATAAAATCGGCATTCCTGAGGCGGAAAAGAAATTTTTAGGCGGTATAAGTGCCCAGTATGAAAGTGAAGTAGTATATAAAAGTATAAAAAAGGCTTTATCAAAAAAAGGTGTTGTTTTTCTGGATATGGATTCAGGTCTGAGGGAGTATGCTTCCTTAGTGAAAGAATATTTCGGTACAGTGGTACCTATGGAAGATAATAAATTTGCGGCGTTAAACAGTGCCGTCTGGTCGGGAGGGTCATTTATCTATGTGCCCAAGGGCGTTAAAGTTGATTTACCGTTGCAGGCATATTTCCGGATTAACGCAGCTAATATGGGCCAGTTTGAAAGGACATTAATTATTGCTGACAGCGGTAGTTTTGTCCATTATGTCGAAGGTTGTACGGCCCCGATATATTCTACCGATTCCCTGCACTCGGCGGTGGTGGAAATAATTGTAAAAAAGGGAGCCAGGGTCAGATATTCCACAATCCAGAATTGGTCTAAAAATGTCTATAACCTGGTGACAAAAAGGATGAGAGTGGAGGAAGAAGGTATAGGTGAATGGGTGGATGGCAATATCGGTAGTAAACTGACCATGAAGTATCCGTCGGTATATCTCGTTGGGAAGGGAGCACGGGGAGAAATATTATCGGTAGCTTATGCGGGTAAAGACGCACACCAGGATGCAGGAGGTAAAGTGATACACATCGCTCCATTTACCACTTCCAAAATCACTTCCAAATCCGTGAGCGTGGACGGTGGAAGAACTTCTTATAGGGGACTTGTTCAGGTTCTGCCAAGCGCTTTGCATAGCAAGACTAAAGTAGTTTGTGATGCTTTGATTATCGACAGCAAGTCAAGATCAGATACTTACCCAACCATGGATATAAGAACATCTAAAACTCAAGTAGAACACGAGGCGACCGTCTCGAGGATCGGGGATGAACAACTTTTTTATCTGCAGAGTAGAGGGTTAAAAAAAGAAGAAGCGGAGGCCATGATAGTAAACGGATTCATCGAGCCGATCGTAAAAGAGCTGCCTTTGGAATATGCAGTGGAATTAAACAGGCTTATTTTATTGGAGATGGATGGTAGTGTAGGGTGAGACAATCTTATGATAGATAATGACACATCAGAGTGTAATCAGAAAACAATGGAAGAAAAATTAGAGGAATTGATCCTTATAGATAACCTGAAGAAAAAATATGAATTTAATATTAATTCCGGGGAAAACAAAACATTTGTATTTTTTTTGATAAACGGGGAAAATTATGAAGGAGAGATAAAAGTACTTATCCAAGGTAAAAACACTAAAGTACAAATATTGGGAATAATAATCGGATATAAAAATCAGCAGATAAAAATTATTACTTTACAAGATCATCTGGCAGGAGAAAGTACCAGTGATTTATACGTCAAATCAGCACTTTTTGACAATGCGAAGTTCAGTTATGAAGGTATGATTAGAATTGAGAAGAATGCCCAAAAATCCGACGCTTACCAGAAAAATCAGAATTTAATACTGTCTCAAAAAGCAAATGCCAATACAAAACCTCATTTGGAAATCCTGGCAAATGAAGTACGATGTACTCACGCGGTAACTGTAGGAGATATAAGTGATGATTTACTGTATTACCTTAATACCAGAGGTTTAAATAAATTACAGGCGAAATATTTGATATTAAGCGGATATTTTGAAGAGATTTTGCAAAGGATTAAAGATATTAAAATAAGAAACAGACTAAAGAAAAATCTGCACAATAAATTATTGAAGCTCTTCGGTCTAAAGATCGGAGAATCTATACGGTTAATAGCTTCAATCCGTCCGAAGCAGAAAGACTAAGCATCTATTCACTGTTATAAAGCCGTGGTTTTCTGCGTAGGAGGAATAAAACTGATAATAGAGAAAGGAGAAAAATATGTCCAAGTTAATTAAGTTAGCTGCAGTAAGCGATATTACCAATGGTAAAATGAAAGAATATAAAGTAGAGGATAAACGTATCACCATAGCAAATATTAATGGTAGTTTTCATGCTTTTTCTGCCCTTTGTACGCATGCAGAGTGTTCTTTGGCTGGAGGTTTTCTGGACGGTAAGGCGGTAACTTGTTATTGTCACGGAGCCCAGTTTGATCTTCAAACAGGAAAAGTACTTGCTTCTCCTGCCACGAAACCTTTAACAATTTATAAAGTGAAGATTGAAAAAGAGGATATTTTTGTAGAGATATAATATATATGTTTGATGTAGCCAGTATCCGTAATGACTTTCCGATATTAAAAAGGAAGATAAACGGTAAACCGTTGGTTTATCTTGACAATGCCGCAACAACCCAAAAGCCTAAACAGGTAATAGACGCTCTTGTCTCCTATTATGAGAACCATAATGCAAATATCCACAGGGGAATCCATACTTTGGCTGAAGAAGCTACAGCTATGTATGAAGAGGCAAGGGAGAAAATCGCCAAATTTATAGGAGCAAGATCTTCCAAGGAAATTGTATTTGTCCGGAATTCTACGGAAGCCATCAACCTTGTAGCATATAGTTGGGGTAGAACGTTCTTAAACAGGGGAGATGAAATCATACTTTCAGAAAGCGAACATCACTCAAATCTCGTACCCTGGCAGATTCTGTCTTCTGAAAAAGGATTAAAACTCAGGTTTGTGGGTGTGGATGAAAACGGTTATCTGGAAATTCCTAAATTGGAGAAACTGATAAACAAAAGAACAAAACTCATTGCAATCGTACATGTTTCAAATGTATTAGGGACGATAAATCCGGTTGAAAAAATAGGAAAAATGTTACATAAAAAAGGAGTCCGTTTTCTCGTAGACGGTGCTCAAAGCGTACCCAGAATGCCCATCAAAGTTGTAGAACTTAATTGTGATTTTCTCGTTGCGTCAAGCCATAAAATGCTGGGACCGACAGGAGTGGGATTCCTTTATGCAAAAGAAGAGCTGCTTAAAGAAATGCCGCCTTTTTTAGGAGGAGGGGACATGATAAAGGCAGTCTACTTGGATCATTCTAAGTGGAACGACATTCCGTATAAATTTGAAGCAGGAACACCGGATATTGCAGGTTCTATCGGTTTCGGGAAAGCTATCGATTATCTGACTTCACTTGGTATGGAAAATGTCTTTATGCATGAAAAAAAGTTAACGGATTATGCTCTGCGTAAACTTCTGGAAATCAGAGATGTTACTCTTTACGGACCGGAAGATACGGCTAGTAAAACCGGCGTCATCAGTTTTAATATCAAAGGTATACATCCTCATGACGTGGCTCAGTCACTGGATAGGGAGGGGATTGCCGTGAGAAGCGGTTTTCATTGTGCTATGCCTCTTCATCAGAAATTGAAGCTGTCGGCAACCTGCCGTGCGAGCTTTTATATTTACAATACATTTGAGGAAATAGACAAATTAATTATAGGCATTGATAAGTTAAGAACATTTTTCAGTAAATCATAAAATGGATAATATTTATCGGGAAGTAATTTTAGATCATTATAAAAATCCCAGAAACTTCGGAAAGATGCAAAAAGCAAACGCATCATACGAGGAACATAATCCTCTATGCGGAGACAAGATAATAATTCAGGTAAAACTCAATAAAAATGATCCCGGTTTATCTAATCTCAGCAATAAATCCGCTTTTATCCGTCAAAACAGAACGATAAGCGATATCAGGTTTTCCGGAGAAGGTTGTGCCATATCTGTGGCT
>PFMK01000015.1 GCA_002785215.1 Candidatus Gottesmanbacteria bacterium CG_4_10_14_0_8_um_filter_37_24
TTGGAACTATCACTTGGCTTTCTCCGGATAATTAACCTTTTCCCAAAAGCATACCCTTACCTGGTTATCTTTTCAGACTAATACGCAACAGGTCTATTATCCTGAAAATTAACTTTTGGCGTAACTCTTTTCTTGCAGGAAAAACACCATCTTTTACAAATTACATGTTCAGTAATCTCAACTTTAGAAGGTGGTATGTCAATTGTTTGTCTGGTATAGGAAATAGCTGGTTTTCCGAGTCTCCCGTTACAATCAGGACAGATATTGAATGAGTGGAATATCTGTTTAGTGGGAATATCCAACTTTCTCCCAAAGTTTTCCTCTCTTTTCTTACGAGGACCCTTCTTTTTGTTTTTAATATTGGGTTTTACCCATGAAGGAGGTTTATTTTGTTGTTTTGGATCTTGATTATTTAGTCTTGCCTTAATCTCTGCAATCTGTGTTTCTAATGCAGTAATCTTATCCTGCTGTTCATAGATTATCCTTATCAGTTCTGATCTTGGGGCAGATAAAAGATCCATGGAATATTAACGCTAGCAGATAGAGTAAACTGCTGTCAAACTTTAGCCTTGTTGTGTCAGGAAGTGTGAGATCTTACAAATTCAGGTTTTTTCAGTATAAATCAACTTAGTGTGGTATAATGCTGATTGCAATCTCAAGCGCAAAAAGTATCACTGTTTCAGTACGAAAGTTGGGATAGTTGAATTTTTAACCAGTTGCCGGAGTCAATGTCAAAACGGTAAAGAATGTTATCAATGGTTATTTCCTCAAACATTCTGCCATTTTCTTCAAAATAAGTATAAGAATCAAATACACATAGCTTCATATTATGGCAAGGTGAATTATTATCTTTAAAGTACTTTTCATTATTGTCAAGTCTCGAGTTTGTCCATGTTTGCAAGATTTCATCAAATTCGTAGAGATATTCTCCTTTAGTAATTGACTCAACAAGTTTATTATCTTTATTTCTAAATGATCTTGTATTAAAAAAGCAATCTTTTTCGCTAGTTTCATAACATGGGCCGTCTTTTTTAGCATATTTTTCATTATCTTTATCTAAGAAAACAAGGTTATGGTTGCCATTATCTTGAAAAAGATAATTAGAGACCTCCAATTGATCATTGATTACCCCATATTTTTTGTTTCCAAATGTAAAGCTAATTATGATTTTTGGATTTGGCGTGTCTTTTTGAGGCAGGTAGCGTGCAGTCATTGTGTCAACCAGGCATGGTAGATTAGTCTTGCTTTGGTCACAAAAAAAAGAATTGGGATCAAACTCTTTAAAATAAGACTTTAAATTTATTTTTTTCCAGGCCCTGCTTTTATTTTCTATTTCCTCAGTAAGGGGAGCAATATAGAAATTATTTTTCAAAGCGATTAACTCGTATAATTTATTAACAGCTTTATCGTTTAATACCAGTCTGGCGTCAAAGGCGCATTCGTCAGTCTTTAAATCTTCGCAAGGCGCATTTGGATAGTAATATCGGCCGGTAGGAATCTCTTTTTTAAGGTTGTCTGCGCGGTTATATTTTTTTGCTAATGATTTAAACTGCAAAGCGGATGTTTTTGGTCTGGCCAGATGATATCCAAATTCATCTCTGCTAATCTTATAAAGACCCAAAGTTCTCCATTTTTTTTGGCCCTCGGTCATTCCTTCCTCGTTTGGATCAGAATTGGCCAATCTGAAAATATAAAGTCTTTCAATGTTTGGAGAGTTAAGGTAGGCCGAGATAATGTCAGATAAAGAATCAGCCTGAAATTGTTCTTCATATGGATCTAATATAAAATTATTATTAAAATCAGAGTTTACGCCTGTTTCAGCAAACATTTTTTTATTAATTCCCAAACTTTGCAGGATTTGTTGAGCCGTTTGAATATTTTCATTAACCTCGGAAGATAATTTATTTGACATTGCCAATGATCGAACCTCTGGGTGGCTATCTATTTCGTAAAGAAATGCGAGGCCTTTTTTTTGTAAGTCAAAATCGCCAAAAGTTTTATAAGTATAGGTTACTTCTCTTACGATATCAAAAGAATTCCGGAATCCAGGCCGTCTCACTAAGTTATAGAACAGATCAAGATATTTAGTATATTTTGGGTTAAACGAAGTAAGATAGAGTTTGGCAGTTGGAGAGATGTCTTTGATCACTGCTGAACCATATCTTTGGGTTAAATAATAATAATAGACAGCATCTTCAAAATTTTTATAAGTCATACCGTCAGAATCTTCGTTGCCCAGTATTGGATGTTTACGATTGCCGGGAGTTTGAAAGTATAGTCCCTCTTGAGGTTCATGATATAGAAGCCAAGAGTCGATCTTATCCCCATATCTTTTAACCGCTTGGCTGACAAAACGCGACCACTCATTAAGATTTTCCAATTTTGGCGCATAAAATTTAGAGTAAGTTGTGTAATCAGAGGTAGTCATTTTTTCTTGCGGCGCGCTTGAATAAAAAGAAGGAGTCATCCACAACCTTCCCAGAGGTTTTATGCCATTATCAGTTTGGATATTAATATATTTGTCTGTGGTTGACCAATCAAATTTTCCCTTTTCCACCTCAACCTGATCCCAATAGATGCTCTGGTAATTTGAGCAGGCGCCAATAAATTTGGCGGCTTTTGAAAGTTCTTCCATATAAGAAAGACTAGGTTTAGCTCCCCCTCTTTCAAAAGATACTGCCAGCCGGCATCGAGATTGGTTATTTTTATTAAGAATAACTTCACTCGGATTGATCTCGACGGCTTTATTATAGAAAATTAATTTGTTTTTATTTAGATGGCTGATTATTAATAGTATGAAAATGGTGGTGAGCGCATTTATTACTATTAGCAATATAACCAATCTCAGTTTTTTATTTTTAATATCCATAATTAATCAAAAAAGAATTGTTAGGTTACGATACGTTGTATAGAAATGTTTTTAGTTTGTTTTAAATAATCGGCTGGTGTTCTGTAACCCAACTGTTTTAATTTTACATCAAAATTATACATATTCAAGTAGATAATTAGTTTTAGCTTTAAGTTGGCTTCATTTTTGAAAAGATAACGCCTAATGACTTTATTTTTAACTTTTCCATTAAACCTCTCCACCATGCCATTTGTCCATGGATGACGGAATTTAATGGTGCGGTGCTGGATTTTATTTATCCTGCAGATTTTAACAAAAGGATGAACTTTCTTTGTTTTCCGGTATAAGGCTTTATAACAAAACTCCAGTTCATTATCAGTTAAAATGTAATTGATTTGGTAAGGATAAAATGTTAAGACCATTTTAAGAAATTGAGCTCCCATTTCTTTTGTCTTTCTATCTGTTATCCAAAGATAGGCAATCTTTGAAACACGATCGATACAGGTGAAGATATACCAGCGTTTTCCGTTGATCTTAGGAGTATAAAGAGTATCGATATGTAAAAATCCAAGAGCATACTTTCTAAATCTCTTAATCTGTTTCTCTGCCTTAACCAGTTCCGAAGGCAAGATGGATAAACCATAACGAACTAAACAGCGATAGATTTTTACAGGATAAAGATTGGGAATAACTGTTTCTAATGTAAGGTAAATCTCCTCAATGCTTTTTTTAAACTTTTTTCTTTCAAAAAGAATAAGATCTTCTTGTTTTTGAGTTAAGGATATACGCAATTTTTCAGGACGGGAGGATTTATCTTCAAGAGATTCTCTCTTCTTCCACTTCTTAACAGTCAGCCAGGAAAGATTAAACTTGCGGGCGAGAAAAGCCACTGGCTGGAGACTTGACTGAATCTCTTGCCGTATAGCATAATTGGTCTTGGCATTCTTATGTAATTTCTGCAACATAATTGTATAGATTATACTCTATACAACGTATCGTAGTACGACAATTATGCCAACGTGGTTCATCCTGGATTTGGTGCTGTAGGACTTCTTGAAAAATATCTCGGGTCTCATTTTCAAGCAAAAATGGGAAGAAGTACAGACATACACTTAGCAAAAATGTTAGTTGAACAAGCAAAAAAAACAAACACTCCTCTTTTTAGCGCATCCATAGTGGGTACCCCAGGCATGCCGGAATTTGAAACCGCTGAAGAGTATGTGATTTGGCAAAGAACTGTTGAAGAAACTCGAGGAATGTTTACTGGAGAAATCGCAAATCAGGTATTTGGTGCCGGCGAAGCAGAAAGAGTGGTACCAATGCATGTTATGGGCGTGTCTGCTGAACTGGCAAATTTGAGGCAGAAATTTGACGATGAGAATGAGTTCCGGTTTGTACCCTTATGTCTTGCTTCAGATAGTGTCGGTTCCGGAAGTTTTAAAGTTGATCATGGAGGAAATTTTGCTACAGCCTTAGCTGAAGCGCCTGAATACATGAAGTTAATGCTTGAAGTTACCAAATTAGCAGCGGATGATCCTGAACTTAATAATCAAAAAATGGAAGATTTTTCACTAAATAAGCAATTTCAAACTTAATTATCTCTTCAAATACATAAACTTCAAAAACATACCTAGAATTACCCGCCAATTCAAACCAATTTCTTTGATTTCTTGACAAGCAAACCTCAGGAGACTTAAAATCGGTCAATGAGTAAAGACGGCAGAATCTGGCTCTCCCATACCGGTATCGAGAATTTGAACCGGTGCCCCAGGTGCTTTTTTCTGCAATACAAGAAAAATATCAGGCACCCGGAAGGGATTGTTTCAAGGTTGGCAAACAGGTTTGATTCCGTTTTAAAAACCTATTTCGATCAGTATAGAACCTCAGGAAAATTACCTGAACTTGTATTAGGGAAACTGGAAGGACAACTTCAAAACCCGTTCCAGGAAAAATACTATGCACGGATAAATGATAATTATGGGTTTTGGGGGAAACTGGATGAATGTCTGGTAAACGAAAAAGGAGAGTTTATCCCTGTGGATTTTAAAACAGCCAGCAGCGATCCGCGGGAAAAGGAAGTTCTATCAGCCTACCAGGCGCAGATTGACGATTATATATTTCTCTTAAATAAAGACGGTAAAAAAACCGCCGGCTTTGGCTATCTTATTTTTGTCTTTCCTGATAATGGCAATAATCTCCACAATGGTTTCCCGATGATAATTCACATAGTGAAACTCGAAGGTAACCCGGATAAAACAACTGAAAGAATAAATAATGCCATCACGGTTTTAGAATCTTCATCAATCCCGGAACCTCTGCCTACATGCCCATTTTGCAGTTGGTTGGACCGGATAAATTTGGAGATAAAGAATCCGTTTCTGATGGAAACTATATCAGTAAAAAGCAGACACCGTAATAAAAAGAAGACTGATAATAACATCCAAACTTCAATAATATAGTAATAGGCCTGAGATAGATAAGGAAGTATTAGGAAATAATTGGAAATATATATAGATTAACGGATTAAAACCAGCCTCTTTTTTTCTTTCCCTCTTCGTCAAATTCCCGTAGGAGTTCTTTCTGGCGGTTTGTCAGTTTATTTGGGATTTGCACTTTGATTCTGACATATTGGTCTCCCCTGCCTCCGCTTCGGATATACGGAACACCCTTACCTCTTAACCGTATCAAACCATGAGACTGAGTTCCAGGTTGTATCCGCAGCTTTAGTGGTCCATCAATAGTCGGGACTTCCACCACATCTCCTAATGCTGCTTGAGCATAACTTATCTCCATATCAACCACAAGATCATAATCTTCTCTGGTAAATCGTGCGTCAGGACTAACTTCAAGTATTATGTCAAAATCACCAAATCTTACTCTTGAACCGTTATCAACTCCGGCAGGTATTTTAATTTTTTCTCTCTTCCCGTTTATTTCCACTGTCTTCTCCACTCCTTTTACTGCTTCCATGAATGTCAGAGTCAATTTATATAAAGATCTTTGTCTCCTTCTTGTTCTGCTTGTTGATGCCCCTCCAAAAAATTGTTCAAATATCTCAAACGGATCGGAAAAACCGCCAAAGTCAAAACCGCTGAAAGGTGAATTCCCGCCTTCCCCGTAAGTATAGGTATAACTGAAAGGCCCGTAACTGCCTGACTGTTGGCTACCAGGACCCTGTGCCCCAAAACCGCCGGCGCCAGGTGAAAATGCTGTTTCACCGTATTGATCGTATACTTCTTTTTTCTTAGTATCGGACAGCACTTCATAAGCTTTGTTTATTTCTTTAAACTTTACTTCTGCTTCAGGTGATTTGTTCCTGTCCGGATGCCACTCCAGTGCTTTTTTACGATATGCTTTCTTTATTTCTTCAGGTGTGGCGCTTTTTGCTACATCCAATACTTCATAGAAATCTTTTGCCATAAATTTATTCTATCATTATTAAAGCTCCCCGGTTTAAAGACCGGAGAATCTATACAATCAAGCGCTTTAATCCATCCGAAGCGGAAAGATTAAGTATTCATTTACGGCTTATAAAGCCGTAGCTTTCTGCGTAGGAGGAATAAAAGGGCGCGCTAAGCGCGCCCATTCTATGTACCTATTGGTAAATTATACTACTTTGCTTTTAATCATGAATCAACTACTTCACCTTCCTGGACATTTTCTTTTTTCGAACCTTTATTCTTCTTGTCGTTGTTTTTTTCCTCTTTCTCTTTTTCCGGCTTTTCCTCTACAGGAGGTTCATCTTCACCCTGTTTTTGCTGTTGTTGTTGCTGATACATAGATTGACCGATTTTTTGCAAGGTCTCGGACAAATCTTTTGTCTTTTCTTCAATTTCGTCCTTCGTCGATGCATCTGTCAACGTTTTTACGGCAGCTATTTTCTCCTCTACTTCTTTCTTTATATCTGCCGGCACTTTATCACCCGCATCTTTCAAGGATTTTTCAGCAACGTAAATCAAGTTATCGGCCTTATTTTTAGCTTCAATTTTTTCTTTTTTCGAAGTATCGTCAGCTGCATGTTCATCTGCTTCTTTGGTCATTTTGTCTATTTCATCTTTGGACAAGCCGGTGGAACCCATTATTTTAATACTTTGGGTTTTACCTGTAGCTTTATCTTTGGCTGAAACATTCAAAATTCCATTGGCATCAATGTCAAAACTGACTTCTACCTGCGGCACTCCTCTTGGAGCAGGCGGAATACCATCAAGAATAAATCGCCCAAGAGATTTGTTATCACCTGCCATTGGACGTTCGCCTTGAAGAATATTGATCTCTACTGACGTCTGGTTATCAGCAGCTGTAGAAAATATTTCCGATTTGGAAGTAGGTACAGTTGTGTTTCTTTTAATAAGCGGCGTCATTACCCCACCTAAGGTCTCTACTCCCAAAGTGAGAGGCGTTACATCAAGAAGCACCACATCTTTCACCTCTCCTGTCAGCACTCCAGCCTGAACAGCCGCTCCAATTGCCACTACTTCATCAGGATTAACAGTCCTGTTGGGTTCTTTTCCAAAGAATTCTTTAACTAGCTGGAATACTCTAGGCATCCTGGTCATACCACCTACCATGACAATCTCATCGATTTTATCTTTTGTCATCTTAGCATCTTTTAAAGCTGCTTCAACCGGTTTGATTGTGGATTCGATGAGATCAGAAACTATATTTTCAAGTTTGGCACGTGTCAGTTTAAATACCATATGCAAAGGACCATCTTTGCCTTGGGTAATAAACGGTAGATTTATTTCTGTCTCCAGACTGCTTGAAAGTTCTATTTTTGCTTTCTCTGCTGAATCTTTTAGCCTTTGCAAAGCCTGTGGATCTTTACGCAGATCAACTCCATGTTCCTTTTTAAAATCATCCGCAAAATAATCCATTATTCTCCTGTCAAAATCATCTCCTCCTAAATGAGTGTCACCGTTTGTCGATTTTACTTCATATACACCTTCACCAAGTTCAAGTATCGATATGTCAAAAGTACCTCCACCAAGATCGTAAACCGCCACGGTATGTGCATGTTTTTTATCAAGACCATACGCTAAAGATGCAGCTGTCGGCTCATTTAATATTCTTTTTACCGTAAGCCCGGCAATTTCACCTGCTTGTTTAGTTGCTTGTCTTTGAGAATCATCAAAGTAAGCTGGCACAGTGATGACTGCTTCAGTTATTTTTCCACCTAAATATGCTTCTGCATCGGCTTTGATCTTCTGAAGGATCATCGCTGAAATTTCCTGCGGGGTGAAAGTTTTACCGCCAATTTCAATCACTGCCATGCCTTCACGACCACTTTTGATTGTGTAAGGTAACCATTCTGTGTCTTTTTGAACTGATTTATCGTTATATTTCCTTCCCATGAGTCTTTTCACTGAAAAGACGGTTGATTTTGGGTTCACCACCATTTGTCTTTTAGCGACATCTCCAATAATATGTTTTATCGGATCGACAATTGATGGAATTACATTCCTACCTTCAGATGAATATATGATTTTAGGACTTCCTCCTTCCATCACTGCAACGGCACTATTGGTTGTTCCTAAATCAATTCCTATTACTTTTGCCATAGATTTATCCTCCTCGATAATTCAAATTTATATTAATTTATTAAACTCTTACTCTAAGGGCTTGTTCGTAAATAATATATAATGGTATTTACGATTACGGCCTTTTGTGCCACATCTTTATTTGAAAAATAATCATGTTATTAACGAATGCGGCCTAAGTATTTACTGTCTCTTTGTTTTTGATTTCTTCTTTCTTCCTGCCTACTTTTACCTGAGCCACCCTGATAATCTTTCCTTTATACGCGTATCCTCTTCTTAACTCTTCTGCTACCTGTCCTTCACTTTCGGCTTCCACCACCTCTATACATTCCATCACATAAGGGTCGAAACGTTTTCCTACCACTTCTATTTTTTCTAAACCCTCTATTTTGAACATCTCTCTCAATTGTTTTAAAGCTAATTCCAATCCCTCATCATGTACATTTTTTTCAACTTTTTCTAAAATATCAACGACTGGCAGCAGCTTGAGTATGAAATTTGCTGCGGCTCTGGTCTTTATCTCATATTTCTCTTCTATCGTTCTCTTTTCCAGATTCCGGTAATCAGCTAAAGCGCGAAGATACTTACTTTTCCAATCTTCATCTTTACTTACGGAAATTGGTTGCTTGTTATTATTGTCAATTTTTTTCGTCATCTGTCTATTACCAACTTTTAACAATTTCTGTTATCAAACTCCCCATATATCTTACCATCGGAATAATTCTCTGGTAATCTAACCTATATGGCCCTACAACACCTATTACACCCTGTTGATCGCTTGATTTGAAATTGATAAATATTCCTCCGCATCTATCTGATAATTTTTCCCCCATATCTTCTCCCAGCATAATAGTAAGATTATCCGGGCTCTCCTGGAAATGTGAAAAAATATCCCACCAGTAGTCATATTCATCCAAAGTTTCCAGAAGATGTTTGGTCATATCAATATCATAAAATTCCGGCATCTCCAGTATATTTCCAAGACCAGACGTATAAAAATCTCTGTCATTTGTCGCTGCTATAGACATCGTTTTTGTTTGCTTTGCCAGAGCTTTAGTCGACTCACGCAGTAATTTGTCCAATTCTTCACGATAATCCCATATCTTTTGCTTGACCGTCACTTCATCCGCAACTGATAATTCTTTTGTCTGCATCAACTTTCCCACATATAGCTTGAGAGCTTTAGATGTTGGGGTCCTTCCTGCAGATGTATGAGGTTGCTTCATGTATCCCAGTTCAGTTAAAGTCACCATTTCATTTCTGATGGTCGCCGGCGAAACACCTAAATTATATTTTTTATCTAAGGTTTCCGAACCTACCGGCGAAGCTGTTTCTATATATTCCTCAACGATTGCTTTTAGGATATGATTCTGTCTGTCAGATAATTTATCCATAAGGAAAAATTGTTTTTATAAATTAGCACTAACATATCACGACTGCTAATATTTGTCAAGTAAGTCATATGTTTGTTACTATTAGAGAGAATGAAAAATAAGTATGCCTATCTTTTAATTTCCATCGTCTCACTGCCAATTATTATATTCGCAGTTGATAAAATCCAGCAGTTACAATCAGAAGCAGCTCCAAAATCAGCCAATATCGTAATCAACACACAGGAAATTACAGGAAAAATAAATTACTCTTGGGCTGCGATTTCTCAGGGTGGAGAAGAACCCCCGCCAATGCTGAAAACTGCTGTCCCGAAGATCCAGGAACTAACACCCAAATATATAAGAATCGACCATATATACGATTATTACGATATAGTCAGGAAGCAAGACGGAAAATATTATTATGATTTTTCTAAACTGGATGACACTGTAGAAGACATCATAAAAACCGGAGCGTTGCCTTTTTTCAGCCTTTCATATATGCCATCTTCCTTTACCTTATCCGGTTCAGTCATTGATACCCCGACAGATTGGGATAATTGGAAAGAATTGATTAGGGAAACAATTGCCCATTATAGCGGTAAACTCAACCGTAACCTTGTAAACGTCTATTATGAAGTATGGAATGAGCCTGAATTGCCTCAATTCGGATCATGGAAGCTTGACCCTTCTAAAGACTACCGTCTGCTATATTATTATTCTGTCAAAGGTGCCCAAGAAGTTAATAACGTAAACCAATTTTTTATCGGTGGTCCCGCAATAGGTTCTTACTATCCTACCTGGATCAGCAGTTTCCTTACCTATGTTACACAAAACAAACTCAGACTGGACTTCTATTCTTGGCACAGATATAACAAAAAGGCTGCTATTTTCTCGGAAGACGCTAGAAATACCCGGCAAATTCTTGAACAGTTTCCCGACTATGCAAAAATACCTCTCGTTATATCTGAATGGGGTATAGAATCTGAGAATGATCCGATTAATAATTCTAATCTTGCAGCTGCCTTTACAATTTCCGCTATTTCTAAATTTCATGACTTATTAAAATATGCTTTTGTTTTCGAAGCCAAAGACGGCCCTCCGCCAAATGGAGGGAAATGGGGTCTTATCACTCATGAAAAAAGTGAAAAACCTCTTGATCCTAAACCACGGTTTGATGCCTTCCTGCTACTTTCAAAATTAAAAGGGGATAAATTATCCCTGATTGGAGAGGGTACCTATGTAAATGCGATCGCGGCAAAAAATGGTGATAATATTATGATCCTTCTTAGTAATTATGATCTATCTAACAAGAACATTGAAAATGTCCCTATTTCATTTAAAGGTTTGAAACCTGCTTCGTATTCTCTAAAATATAATTATATTTTGGATCAAATGACCGGTACTTATGATTTAGTCACCACAGACGGCAATCTTGACAAATCATTTCTCATGACCCCGAATTCGATATTACTGCTTGAATTAAATATTTCATCACCTCTTGCTACTTTTATTCCCGGTAGAAGCGGAAATGCAAATGACAAAGCTTTGCAGTTATCGGTCAATACCCCATTTATATTAACCTCACCGGAATTCAGGTTGACTCCCCAAAGTTCTATAGATTTTGATATCAAACCGCTTTGGGAAAATGAAGATTTCATGACATTCATTATTTTCGACGCTCCATTTTCTACGGAAAACGGAATAATCAACAGACTTTTCCTATTAAAACAGAAAAATGAAGAAGGAAATCGTTTGGTTTTCGGAATTTTGGAAAATCAAAAGGACGAAATCAGTGTATCCACATCTATAAATCAATGGCAAAAAGATACCTGGCATCATGTAAATTTGGGTTGGGATCAGAATGGACTGTACATATCAGTAGACAATGAACCGACAACCAGAAAAGGTGCCATAGTAAATGTATATAATGGAAAAATCCTGACTTTTTATCCCGTGGCCTCAGCGTTGGACAATCTGGAAATCAATCTATCAGAACAACAGCTGATAAAAAGAACATTTGACGGAAATTTAGAAAGATAGAAATCTTAAATTTCAGTTCCCTGTGCATTTACTACTTCCTGTGTTGTATCGATATCCAAATTCTTACGAGGTTTTGTTATCCTGCCAAACAGTTTAGCAATTATCGATACCTGAGGAACATCTAAAAACCAGGCCAGAAACAAATATACTGACATACCTAAAGTAGTAGAAATCCCTGTAAGAATAAGCAAGTTTATTGATCTGGTCGTGTCAAATACCAGCTGGTCTAGAAGTTTAATAGGTATATACAGAAAAAATCCGGTTACAAGTCCTGAAAGCACAATTTTAAATGATGGCAAAAACAATTCAAGCCGGCTAAAAGTACCAACTTTAATATCCAAATAGATCAGTAACAGAAGCATATTAAGTATGCTGGCTATAGATGTAGAAAGACCTAATGCCCAAATATCAAGATGAAGAAACAAGATAAATAGAATTGAAAGAAGGGTGTTTAAAGCAACGGTAATTGCTCCAATTATCACCGGAGTCTTGCTGTCATGCAAGGCAAAAAAACCTCTTGCCAGTAAATGAATTTGAGATTGGGCAAAAAGGGAGATACTGAAAAATGCAAGAGTTTTACCTGTAAGTACAGTACTATTCCAATCAAATAAATTTGATGCTCCAAATATCAATCTTACTAAAGGAATTCTAAGTACAATAAGTATGACGGAAATTGGTATGACTAAAAAAAGAATTTGCTGGAAAGAAGATATGAAGATTTTTTTATATTCTGCCAAATTTTTTTGAGCGTATAACGAAGAGAGTGAAGGTAAAGTTGCCTGAGCAATACTAGCTCCGAAAAGACCGACAGGTACCTGCTGAAGATGAAGAGCAAAATTAAATACAGTCACTGCACCTGCCCCTGATAAGGTAGATAGAATCAGATCTATTGTCGTATCTATCTGAGATACCGCAAGACCCAAAGTTCTTGGTAACATTAACTTACCTACATTTCTTGTACCTTTATCGGAAAAAGAGAAATAAGAACTATGATGATAACCTAACTTTAATATAAACGGCACTTGGATAAGAACGAACAATACCGCTCCTAATACTACTCCGTAAACCGGTGCGTATAAGCCTGTAACTGGTGAAAGAACAATAATCGCAATAATAATTCCCAGGTTATAAACCACAGGCGCCAGCGAAGGAATAATAAAATTTCGAAATGATTGCAGAATTCCGGTAAAAAAATTACCTATTATCAGGGGAAAAACCTGAGCGATAATCATTATTCTTGTAAACGAAGACATCAGTTCTATCTGTTTTTCGTTAAACCCTGGAGCTAGTAGAAAGGAAATTTCTTTTGTAAAGATAATTATCGGAATAGAAAATATCCCAAAAAGAATAACTCCTATGTTGATAACTGAGTTTGCCATTTTGAAACCTTCCTTTATACCTTTGTTATCAATATAATCTGTAAAAACTGGAATGAAAGCTGTGGCTAGTGCTCCCATTACTAATAGCTCGAATATCATATTGGGTAGCCTAAAAGCTGCGTAATAAACTCCCAGTTCGGAAGGGGGAAATCTTGCTGCGAGCAGTCTATCCCTCAACAAGCCCAAAACTCTTGAGAAGGCAACAGCCATCATTATTACTGAGGCCGCTGATATGATGTTGTTTTGTCGAGTTGATAATATTGATATGGTACGTCGAAATAGCTTGACCATTAGCCTTCTCTCTAGTATACTACGGACAAATGCCTATAACTAGAGGTGCCACCAAAAAATTACGCCAAGATAAGAAAAGAAAAAAACAAAACCTTATTGTTAAGAAGGCGGTTATTTCTGCTGTAAAGAAACTAAAACTTAACCCGAATTTAAAAAATCTATCTGAAACATATAGCCTTCTTGATTCAACCAGGAAAAAAAAGATTTTTCACAAAAACAAAGTAGCTAGACTGAAATCTAATCTTTCGAAGCTACTCACCAAAAAAAAAGTAACAAAACCAGTTGAAAATAAAAAAACTCCCCGTAAAATTTCAAAAGATCAAAAAAAGAAATAATTAATTCCTTTAATAAACATTAAAATACGATTTTGTTACCCTAAAGACGTCGCAATCTCACGGTCGGAGAATTATTTTTAAACTCTTAATTTAACTGTAAATCCCGCAAGAAGGCCCGCATCCGGAAAAAAATGTCTCTTCATTCCACAAAGATTGACTTGGGGGGGCTCTGTGAAGATGGATAAATTCATAAATCATGTAGTTTTGTTGAATTAAACCGTAGTATAATAAATTACGTCAAAGTATTAGAATAATAAGTAAATAAAAAAATTATAAAATGCCTGCCAAGAAAAAAGTCAATATTAATCTTCTTCTAAAGTCTGAAACTGTTCATTCTTTCTCTGATCAACTGCTCTCCTGGGCTTTAACTTATGGCAGGTATATTATAATAATCACTCAGATATTCGTCTTATCTGTTTTTTTTGCCAGATTCAAATTAGACAGGGATTATACTGATCTGAAAGAATTAGCTTTTCAAAAAAAGGCTTTGATCGAATCTGTTTCCGATTTGGACACGGAAATTCGCAGGGTACAAAATAAATTGGCAAATATTAAAACGATTACCTCTAACCAAGATCTGCCTCTGGAAATTATTCATTTTTTACAGGAGAATATTCCTGCAAACACCCGTTTTTCCACACTGACAATTACGTCCAGCAAGATTACTTTTGCTGCAAAATCAGGAAACCTTAAAGAATTCAGTTATTTTCTGCAACTTATTCAAAAAGGAAACAAACTTACTAATGTAGCTCTTGATGAAATCAGAAGACTACCGGATGGTAGGATTGACTTCGCTATTAGAGGTACGGTAAATCAAAATGCATTTAATTAATGACCTTATATGAAGTACAAAATTAATCCGCATATTTTCTCTCATACTTACAAACGAATAAAACCGCTTATAAGGTCCAAAAAGACTATATCATTTTTTTCTCTTACCGCCACTTTTCTTTCTCTTTCATTCTTCGGTTTATTTGCGATAAGACCCGCCCTGATTACAGCTGTTTCTTTGGTAAAAAGCGTCTCAGAACTTAAAGAAATAAATAATACATATGAAGCAAAAATAAACAGCATAATTAAAGCTCAGAATGAATATGAAAAAATCCGCGGAGCACTTCCTCTTATTGAGAAAGCCCTTCCTGTAAATCCTTCTTTCCCGAAAGTGGCAATTGGTCTTGAAGATTTTGCCAAAAAATCAACTATTGAAATCGAACAACTGCATATTGACAATGTATCCATATCTAACCTACCGCATACCGGAAAGCTACAGAGACTGGGGTATGCCTTGATTGTTTCCGGTGACTATGAGTCAATATCCAATTATATTTTGCATCTTCTCAACTGGATAAGAATTACCAGTATTGATTCTTTAAACTATTCTTCAGATAACAGCACTGATAGCGCCAATTTAAGACTTACTATCAAAGGATATACATTCTATGAACCGTAAAGAACTTACAATATTGTCTATTATCACCTTTATTACCGTCACTGTCTGGATTATTTTAGGGATATACCATACTAAAATTAATTCATCAATTGAGGGAATTCAACTTAAAAACACCACACCGTTGACAGCCTCATTTGACAATGACATAATCAAAGAGCTCGAAAAGCGAGAGGAGTAGATCCTAATGTATCGAAAAAGTAAAAAAATCCCGTCACTTATCGTTTTCCTTTTTATCATCATAGGTATCATATCGGTCTTATATTTCGATGAAAGAACTAAAGCACTGATATTTCCTTCAAAATTAAATCCTCAATCTTTGGATATCCATTTTACCAATATTACCGATAGCTCATTTACCATCTCCTGGTTTACCTCAAATGGTACTATTGGTACTGCTGAAATTTCTGATGGATCTACGAAAAGTAAATTTCTGGATAATCTTGATTCAGATAACATTTCCAGGAAAAGAAAAACACACTATATTACCACCCGAAACCTAAAAGAAAATACCAACTACACGGTGAAAATATCCGATGGAGACAATTATTGTATTGATAATTCAAACTGCTCCAGCTATACCATAAAAACCACCAATAAACTTTTAACCTCATTTGAAATGTCGCCCGCCAGAGGCATAATTGTAGATAAAGACGGCTTTCCTATATCTGGAGCTATCGTCTACCTTATTGTAAGTGACAGCCTCCCTCTGTCCAATATCACTGACAGTTCCGGATTATGGGTAGTTCCATTTAATAATCTGAGAGCAAATAACCACTTGGACCGGCCGAATTTATCAGATAATGATATTATTCAACTTTTTGCCAAAGCTTCTGACAGCGAGATTGCCACAGGAGTTATTGATGTGAAATCAATAAGACAGAATTTGGTTATTCCTGATATAAAAATCGGGAATTCATACAATTTTATTGATCTTATTGCCAAAAAAGATTTACTTGCTTCAAGCATGAACCAAAGAATTCTTGGGGTAAAAACTCAACTTGACGGGAATCCAAATACCTTTTCTCAACAAACTGATACTTATACCAATCCTTCACTAGATATTCTCTTTCCAAAACATGACGATGATTTCACACCTGACGACAAACCAAGACTCAGGGGAATAGGCAAACCGGGGAGCAGTCTTCTTATCACGGTAAACTCATCTACTCCCCAAACCGGTAGTGTGATTGTAGCTGCTGACGGTACTTGGGTCTGGCGCCCGACACAAGCCTTGGAACCCGGTATACATTATATAAGTATTCAGGGATACGATGAAAATGGCAAAACTATCACCATTAAACGTAAGTTTATTGTTTTAAAAAGTGGAGAAAGCGTGTTGGGAGAATCAACTCCCTCAGCATCCCTTACACCTTCCCCTTCTCCTACAATCTCCACCATAACTCCCACACTTTCTCCTACTGTTAATCCCTCACCCACGCCAGTTATCAGCATTACCCCAACTCCTACATCTATTTCAACCCCAACAACGACTCTCACTTCCACACCTAGCCAAACTCCGACCTCCATTCCTACTCCTACGTCACAAAATGCTCCCCGAACGGGAAATACTACATCAACAATGGTGCTTATAGTAGGAAGTGCTTCTTTACTTCTTGTGGGAATTAAACTTCTTCTGTTCTCGTAAATCTTGAAAAGCAAAGCTTTTTCTCAAGGAAACATCTTGCAGCTGGTATCCTTTATATTACATAAGATATATTCCTGTATCTCTTTGAAGTCACCGGTTCTTGGAACCAGAACCCAAGCTCCGTCATATTCCCATGCCGGAGGATTAACCAAAAAACCTTTCTGATTTTTCTCTTTATCTCCTGTATCCAAGACCAAATTCTTCACACCTTTATCTGACAGATCCATAAAGGCTTTAGCGAAAGAAATTTTTTCAGACCAATCCATATCTGTAACCACCGTCTCATCAAATAGGTTTAATAGTTTTTTTACCATATCTCTATCTTTCCACATCCCTGTTTTAAGTATTCTATCTTTTAAGGCCATTATCACCTGTTGCTGTCTTTTGTTTCTGGAAAAATCGTTCCCCTCGTCACCTTCCGCATGACGACTGCGGACATATTTTAAAGCTTTCTCTCCATCCATATGCTGCAGACCGGCATCAAAATGTAATTTCTCGAAACGACAGGTAAAAGTCGGATCCCCTCCACAAAAATCGTCTTCTTTTCCTGCAATCGGATACAAGTCATCCTCAAAGACTTGCTCCACGTTCACGTCAATCCCTCCTACCACATCAATCATCTTTTTAAACCCCGAAAAATCAATAATTGCGGCATAATGCACTGGTTGGTTGATAACTTCTTCGACTGTTGATTTAACCAAAATAAGACCTCCGTTTTGTTTTTTTTCTTCTCCATAATGATAGGCAGAATTTATTTTGTCCTCCAAACTTGGTATCCATAAATCGCGGGGAATAGATAAAATTACCCCGTCATGATTTTTCGTATCCAAGCTTAAAAAAATTATTGTATCAGTCAAATCAGCTCCTTCATGATTACCGCCACCTATCCCTAAAATAATCAGGTTTGTTCTATCCTGGTATTGTTTAAGCGACAGTTTTCCATGCATCAAAAAGTCAAAAGCAAATTTTAGTGAGATATTATTTTGCCGGGAAAAATTATAGATTGGAAGAAATAACCTGACAATATAAATGAAAAGCGCAATTAAACAAACCACCAGTATAGCGGTTTTAATAAAAGGCAAATATTTAATTAATTTTCTTTTAGTTACTTGCGGCATTAACAATCATCTCCCAGAAGGAATTCGGGTCAAGACTGGCATTTCCGGGCAATACACCGTCAATTTCTTTCTGCGTCAGAAAATTACAGATGTTGTCTTTATTCACGCTTCCTCCATAAATAACTATATGTACCTTGTTATCATTTTTAATCTTTCTTGCAACTTCATTTGCATTCAGCGGAGTTTCAGTCTTTCCGGTACCTATTGCCCAAATCGGTTCATAAGCTATTATTGTCACATCAGGAGGGATTTCTGCTTTATTATTGGAAACACAAAAAATTGTTTTTAATCCCGCCGAAAATCCCATTTGTGTTTTTTCTCTCAACATATCCTCATCTTCATGAAAATATATTCTCCTTTCTGAATGGCCAATAATTACATATTCTGCAAATTCAGAAACCATTATGGCTGACACCTCTCCCGTATAGGCTCCATTTGAATACGGGGAAATATCCTGCGCTCCCACTTTGAATGGTAATTGATAAGATGTTATTTGTTGTTTTACGAGGGGAATATGTATATATGTTGAACAGATTACAATTTCGAAATCAGCCAAATTTTTTAGTTTTCTTTCTATGAATAACTGCGAAACAGATTTAAACCAAGTAATAATCTCCGAAGTGTCTTTGTTAGATTTCCAATTGGCAATTATATATTTCTTGGCTTGTTTCATAAAAAATAATAACAAAATTGTGTTATTATAACTAATTATTGTAACATGTCTTCTCACTTACTTAAACATCTAAACGCTGCGCAAAAAAATGCATGTATATGCACTGACGGGCCGATCGTTATTCTTGCCGGTGCCGGGTCAGGAAAGACCAGAGTCCTCATTTATAAAGTGGCACATCTAATCTTAGAAAAAAATATTTCTCCTGACAATATCCTTATGGTAACGTTCACCAATAAGGCTGCAAATGAAATGAAAGAAAGAATCTCAAAATTGATTTTGTCCAATCAAAAAGATCATTGTGCCCAGTTACCTCATGCTGGTACGTTTCATTCATTTTGCGCTAAATTATTACGCAAAGAAGGGAAACATATAAGCATACTTCCAAATTTTGTTATCTATGATCAACAAGATCAAAAGGATGCGATCAAAGAAGCAATGGCGAGACTCGATTTTGATAATAAATTTAGTCCCGCCTCATTTGCCATAACCATTTCACAGGCAAAAAATGAACTTATTTCATCCACAGAATACCCTCAATATGCTTATGGTTATTTTCAGAAGGAAGCTTCTAAAGTATATTTGGAATACCAAAAAATACTACGGGAAAATAATGCTCTTGATTTCGATGATTTACTGTCAGAAACTGTAAAATTATTCCTTCATCATGAAGAAGTGATACATTACTATCAAAATAAATATCGATATATCCTTATAGACGAATACCAGGATACTAATCATGCTCAATACACGCTTAGTAAACTTCTTGCTAAAAAACATAAAAATATCTGTGTTGTAGGTGATGCTTCACAGAGTATTTATAGCTGGAGAGGAGCCGATTTCAAAAATATCAATAATTTCAAAAGGGATTATCCCACATATCAGGAATTCCATCTTGAACAAAACTATAGATCCACTCAGATTATACTGGATGCTTCCTTCAATATCATATCCAATAACAAGATGCACCCTGTCCTGAAACTATGGACAGAAAAACCTAACGGCGAACCTATTACCATACACCAAACCAGAAATGAATTAAATGAGGCTGATTTTGTAATAAATAGGATTCAAGAAATAAGGTATGAATCGCCAAAAACAAAATATTCTGATTTTGCCGTTCTTTACCGAATTAATGCTCAAAGCAGGGTAATCGAAGAAGCCCTCCTGCATTATGGAATTCCTTATATACTGGTTGGTGGCGTCAGGTTTTACGAAAGAAAAGAGGTTAAAGATATTATCTCTTATCTGCGTCTTTTAGCCAACCCATCAGACAAAATATCTTACAGAAGAGCTGAAAAAATCGGTAAGAAAAGACTGGAAAAATTTCTTGTATTCCAAAATGAGTTTCAAAAAAAACTATCCAAAAATAACATCACTACACTGGATATCCTGGATATGACTCTTGAAATAACTTCTTATCTTGATAAGTATAATCCGGATAACCCTGAAGACCAAAACAGGTTGGAGAACATCAAAGAAATGCGTTCGGTTGCCACCCAATTTCCCCATCTCATACAATTTTTAGAAAATATATCTCTCGTGGAGATGGAATATCTACCAGATATTTCTTCCAATCGAGATATTAAAAAGGATGCAATAACTCTTATGACTATGCATGCTGCAAAGGGACTGGAATTTAATACTGTTTTCATGATTGGGATGGAAGAGGGACTTTTCCCGCATTCAAGATCTCTTTTTGATGCGTCTGAACTCGAAGAAGAGAGAAGATTATGTTACGTAGGTATGACTAGGGCGAAAGAAAGATTATTGCTCACTCATGCAAGACAACGTTTGTTTTTTGGACAAAAGAATACTAACCAGATTTCCAGATTTATCATGGAAATTCCCGAACACCTGACGCTATTTACAAAAAACGATCATATTTAGCCCTGCATGATATTCATTTTATTTTTTCCTATCATACTTATAAATATGTTAGCATGTATTTATCCGCTTTAACAAAATACGAGAAATAACGATTTATGAAAAATGATGAGATAAAATCTGTGGATAAAAAAGACAAAAATAGATTTGACCAAATTGCTCCCCATCCGCTACAAAGTTGGGAATGGGGAGAATTCAGAAAAAAAACAGGCATTGAAGTGATCAGATTAGGAAGATATCAGAATGAAAAACTAATAGAAATTGCTCAACTTACCATTCATCAAATCCCTTTTACAAAAAATACCATCGGTTATCTGCCAAAAAGTAGCTTACCAAGCCGGAATATGCTTCTTTCTCTCTCTGAAATAGGCAAAAAATATGAATGCATATTTATCAAGCTTGAACCAAATTTGTCTATTTCCGATATAGGTAAGTCGAGAGATGATATTTTCACCTACTCGGATCTCCCCATTTATCCTTCTCCCCATCCCCTTTTTACAAAATATACTTTCCAGCTCGATTTGACCCTTGATGAAAATGGTCTACTTGCCAAAATGCACCCGAAAACAAGATACAACATAAAAATCGCAAAAAAACACGGTGTTATTGTCTCTGAAGACAATTCAGAAGAAGCTTTCCAAGATTATCTAAAGCTGACAGAAGAAACTGCCGTCAGACAAAAATTTTACGCTCATGACAGGAAATATCATATATTGATGTGGGAGACTCTCAAGAATGCAAAAATTGCCCATCTTCTTGTAGCAAGCTTGAAAGAAAGTAAAGAAGAGCACATTCTGACAACTTGGATCGTATTTTTGTTTAATAATATTCTCTATTATCCCTATGGAGCTTCAAGCAACAAGTACAGAAATGTTATGGCGTCAAACCTGATGATGTGGGAAACAATCCGTTTTGGAAAAAGTCATGGTGCGAAGTTATTTGATATGTGGGGAGCATTGGGACCGAATCCTTCTTCGGAAGATCAATGGTTCGGCTTTCATCGATTCAAACAGGGTTATGGTCCTAAACATGTTGAATTTATTGGAAGTTATGATCTTATTATAAACAAAAATCTATATAAATTGTATAACCTGACTTACCGCTTACGAGATATTTTTCTAAGAATAAAAGCAAATATCCGCAATATTTAAAATATTTCCCGAAAATATTAATGCTTGATTTAAATACTTATCTAGAGAACATTACATCTTTTCTAAGACTCAATAGGAACTACTTAATTGCTCTTTTGGTTATTACACTTACTACTTACATAAATATTTTACCTAATAAGCTTTTTTATGATGATGAAGAACTCATATATAAAAATGTATACGTACAAAATCTCTCCTTCCTGCCTAAATACTTTACTGAAAATATGATTGCCGGAGCTGGTAAAACCAGCAATATGTACAGGCCAATTCTTCTGACTTCTTTTGCTGTCGATCATTTATCATGGGGAAACACAGCTCTTGGTTATCATTTCACCAGCATATTTTTGCATGCGTTAAACAGTGTATTGATTTTCACCATATTACTTGTCTTATTTAAAAACCAGTTCATGGCTTTTCTGAGTTCATTATTTTTCATTGTCCATCCTATTCAAAGCGAATCCATAGCTTACGCATCAGGCAGAACGGACCCGCTTTATTCTTTTTTTCTCTTATCTGCCATTCTCCTGTTTATTTCCATCCTGGCTGATAAAATAACTTATCGATTCAAGTATTACCTTGCTCTATCGTTTTTTATCCTGAGCCTTCTCTCAAAAGAAACCGCTGTCATTCTGCCTTTAATCCTTATTCTTGTCTATTTTACATATATCAGGAAGAAAGAAATCGATCTTTATCACCTTCTCAAAATATCTTTTCCGTTTTTTCTGATTGATTTTTTCTATGTCTTCTTAAGACTGACCATCCTGAACTTTTCCAATACTCTGAATTTTTACCCTGCTTCAAATACATATAGTTCCAGTCTATTAGTCAGATTTTACACTTTTTCCAATGTATTTTTTACATATCTTTCAATACTCATATATCCGAAGGAATTAATCATGTTTAGAAATGTGCCTATAATTAACTCGCCTCTCTATCCTTCAGTTTTCGCATTTATTTTAATTGCTATCGTTGTTACTTTTTTATCTTTCAAAATTTGGCGGAAAAATAAAATTTTCCTTTTTTCTATCCTCTGGTTTCTCATAACCATACTACCTGTCTCAGGAATCATACCTATAAATAATATCCTGGCTGAACATTACCTTTACCTGCCTTCTATATCTTTCTTCTTGCCGGGAGCCTATCTTCTGACTCTACTTTGGAAAAAATGTACAAACATGTTTCAAAAATCATTTCTGGTTATTCCATTAACCTGTCTTTTTATTATACTGACTTCAAGAACCATATTACGAAATTTTGACTGGCATGACCCGATTACTTTTTATACCATGAGTTTAGTTCAATCTCCCTGGCAGATTCCCATGAGACATAATTTGGCCATGGCCTATTCTGAAAACGGGCAATCTGAACTGGCAATAAATGAGTATAAAAAAATAATTGCTACCAACGATATCTATCCCCATACCCACCACAACCTTGCCAATATCTATAAAGAAATAGGCAAGAATAAAGAAGCTGAGGAAGAATATCGTAAGGCTATATCCCTGGATCCAAACTTCCAATTCAGCTATTATGGCCTGGCTGATTTATATAATAAAATGGGTGAACAGGAAAAACTGGACGAAATCACGACCAAAATCCAAATGTTATTTAAGAATAATTAAGGTTATTTTTGCTTGTTATGGTTGACATCAGACAATCACCGCAATTTGCTCGATTTATGACTGATCTCGGCTGGGAAAAAAATATTATTTCTTCCAACTATATTTATTTGAGGAAATTTTTCCCTTTTGGCTACTTTGCGAAAATACCCAGACCGAAAAATCTATTTCCGGTAAGCCAATTAATATCTTTCAAGAAAAAAAATAGAATTTTCCGTTTGAAGGTAGCCCCATTCATACAAGATAGTGGCGAGAAATATAAAAATCTAAGAAATGATTTTCTTAATAACGGATTCGTAATTGAAAATTCCCCATTCAACCCTACAACCACTATCCAGTTTGACCTATCTACACCTATTGATGAAATATTTAATAATTTTTCTGAAGCCAAAAGGAGAGGTGTTCGGAGAGCTTTAAAAAATGAGATTATTGTCCGTAGATCAGAAGACATAAACACTTTCATTAAGATAAGAAAAAAACAATATGCCCCAATGGGTTTTCTGTTTGTAAGTGAAATGAAAAAAATCTGGAGTAACTTTTATCCCAATAACGCTACACTGCTTATAGCCTATCAGAGAAATGGAAAAGAAGCGCTCGCGGGTATTTTGCTTCTTTATTATGACAAAATAGCCTATTATTGGTTTGCCTCAGCCTACGAAAAGGGAAAAAAATTATTTGCACCGACTCTGCTCGTCTATGAATCCTTAAAAGCGGCCAAAGCTCAGGGCAGTAGCATCTTTGATTTTGAAGGCATATGTGACGAGCGTTTTCCTAAAGCAAGCGAGTCATGGAAGGGTTTTACCAAGTTTAAAGAAGGTTTCGGTGGAGAAAAGATTGTATATTGTGAAAATTTCTATCTTTGATAGATACTGTTGGGTAATATATAGAAATTAGCACCTTGATATGTTAGAATTAACCGATTTAACAGGTTAATTCTTATGATAAGAATATTTT
>PFMK01000043.1:0-301 GCA_002785215.1 Candidatus Gottesmanbacteria bacterium CG_4_10_14_0_8_um_filter_37_24
CCAGAAACATCCCAAAGACTGTCCGGGTTTCGTAGACAAGAAATCGCAACCAAATAGCGCAAATGCGCCACAACCATCTCCTCAAGCTTCTCTAGGTTCTCTATCAAACAAAACGCAAACAGGCACATTTTTAGGTCCCGGAGGCTGCAAGACAGAAGGCGAATGCAAAGCCTACTGTGAGAAGCATCCCAAAGAATGCCCGGGTTTTCCGGAGAAAAAGCCTCTTCTTTCACCTTCCCCTGTTTCTGAAAAAGACAGATTGACACCGCCCCCATTTGACAATCAGAATCGTCCGCCGATG
>PFMK01000043.1:566-6674 GCA_002785215.1 Candidatus Gottesmanbacteria bacterium CG_4_10_14_0_8_um_filter_37_24
TGTCTGACATCTCAACAGCAGTCAAACCCAACCCTACTGCGACACCATTACAACAGGATAACATCCCCGGGACAAAGGACCTTACCTGTCCGCTAAGCTGTCTTGCAGTGATAAAAGATGCTACCCAGGCTACTGACAGAATCGGAGCTACAGATCAAGAATTATCAGCTTTATCCCAATCACAAGCTATGATTTCAAAACCATCTGAATACTACATTCCCCTGGGAAGCGGCAATACCACGAAGTCTGATTGGGAAGACATAACCGCCACAGAAACCATGATAGATCCGGGTAATTACCGGAATATCAAGGAGGCATATTTTATCGCTTCACTGCGAAATCCCACCCAAAACGGTCAAATTGAAGCTAGGTTATATGATGTAACTGACGGACATATGGTTTGGGGAAGCCATGTAATTATGAACGGACGCGAGTCGCAAACAATAACCTCCGACAAAATCACACTGGAGACGGGCAGCAAGCTCTACCGAGTACAGCTTAAAAGCGGCATGCAGTACCAGGCATATCTTGACAATGCGAAAATAAGGATTATCTCCGAATAAATCAGTTATTTGTTGATGGTTTATTAGATAGTTAATAGTTGGGAGTTGTTTATTGTTATCTGCTTGTCCTGAGCTTGTCGAAGGATTAAATGTTAAATGCTTATCTACTTAACCATAATCTTATTCTCCTGGGGTATCGGTAATATCCTTGTAAAAAAAGGATTGTCCCATCTTAGCCCTTGGCAGGTATATGCATTGGATGCTGTCTTTATCGCTTTCCCCCTTTGGATGATTTATGGAGCTTTAAATGGAGGCAACCTGCTTTTAATCTCCTTTTTTCCGATCCTGGCAACTTTATTTGTATCGGTCATTTATGCCTTAAATTATTATGTTATTACTCTCGGCAATATCGGTCTCATCTCACCAATTATTTCTTCTAACCCAATTATCACTGTTGTCCTTGCCTTACTTTTCCTGGGTGAAAAACTGAATCTGGTTTCATCTATGGGAATTTTGCTCACTTTAACGGGTGTCATCACTCTCTCCATCTCAGGCAATATCAAATTAAAACCTGAAAAATGGGCTTTCCTGGCTATTCTTGTTTCTCTGGGATACGGTATATCCGGCTATCTTGAGAAAATATCACTTGGGCAAATAAACCATGCTACTTTCCTGATGCTGCTTTCTCTCGCCCAAATAACCGTTATTATTTTATGGAAACCTTTTTACCGATCCAAAAAACCTCTGACTATTAAAATCGGACCGGGTTTGATTTACTCGGTTTTGGGCATCATTCTGTTTAACATCGGCAATATTGCCTATTTTACCGCCCTGGAAAAAGGACTCGCCTCCGTCATCGTCCCTCTTTCCAATACTTCTGTGGTAATCACCGTTATCCTTTCTGTGATAATCCTGAAGGAAAAAATCAGATTACACCAGGTAATCGGGATACTGCTTGTCATTTCCGGAGTAATATTAGTAAACCTCAATATATATAAACCGCAGTTTCTTAACAACCTGTTTTCGAAAGCAAATAAGTCACCGCCTTATCCTACTTCGTTTGAATCCGGGCAAAATAATATAACTCCTACCGTAACAAATAGGGAAAAAGCAAAAGTCCTGCGTGTGGTTGACGGTGATACTGTTGAGCTTACGGATAATAGACGAGTCCGCTATATAGGAATAAATACTCCGGAACTTAGTACCAAAGAAAAAGAGGCGGAATGTTTTGCCACTCAGGCCGCCAAAGTAAACAAAGAGCTGGTCGAAGGCCAGACTGTCGAGCTGGAAAAGGATACAAACGACAAGGATAAATACGACAGAATACTGCGCTATGTCTGGATTGACGACATCTTAATAAACGAATTCCTGGTGGAACAGGGTTTCGCCAAAACCGAGACTATCCCTCCGGATATGAAATATGCCACAACCTTTGCCCAAAAGGAGAAAGAGGCAAGAGAAAACGGCAGAGGACTTTGGAGGGAATGTAGTAAATAAAAGCAAAAGGCAAAAGGCAAAATGGTTTTAGGTGGAACAGAATATAAATTCAAAACTCGAAATCCGAAGCACGAATATCAAAACAAATTCTAATTACTAAATATCAAATGCTCAAAACGTAATAAGAATGTAAGATTATTTCTACTAGAATATTTTATATTTTGACCATTTGGATTTTGATATTATTTCGTATTTCGATATTCGGATTTTGGATTTGTATTTTACTTTCTATCTATCCCCTATTTTCCTCTTTGACATTTTTCCCGTGACTTCTTTATACTGAATTTAACATGCTAAGTCCTGTCCGGATTATTTGTTTTTGGTTGATTCTTTTTCTAATTTTTGCTGCCCCGTTAAACCAGGTTCTCGCACAGGATTTAATCCGTCCCATCCCCCAAGACAATTCCGAATACAGCTCCGAATATATTGAAACACCAAAAATGATTACCCCGAACGTAAAAAATAATACCGGCATCCTGAACTTCCCGCAAAAAATAAAAACTGCTCTGGGAAAATATCTTGAGTCCATTTCTACGCTATCCTTTCTTTCGACTAAACCCAATCCGGAGAATAAGAATACAACCGTAAAATTTATCGCAAAAGAAGAAAATGCGGAGCAACCATCCTTCACTTTTGGTGATATCCTGGCTAACAAAAATCCTGCTGAAACACTTGCATCTCAGGTGAGTACTACTACTTCTTTGATCGCTTATTCAGACAATCTTTCTCCCGATCCGCAAACCAAAGCTCTACAAATCAAAGAGCTTCTCGCCAAACTGGACCAGTCTTACAAAGAATCGATGAAGGATTTTCAGGATAACCGCTCGAAAACACTACTGACCCAAAACCAGATACCGAATCAAAAAAACCTACTATCAGAAAATCTTGGCTATTATCCTACACCTACTCCTCCGCTTGCAGAAAACCTACCCCCAACGCCTTATATTCCAATTCCGACTTTGATAGCCCAGGTTCATAGCGTTCTAAAACCCCAAACCGACCAAAATAATCAATCCCTTTCGTCCAAACTAACGTATTCTGCCAATTACACGGGAGATATAAACGAAAATCCCATACAAACCACCTACACGATAGCTGTTCTGGGTGATTCCATGGTGGACACTCTGGGAAACGACTTGCCTCACTTAAAAAGTCTCCTCCGGAAGGAATATCCCAAATACTCCTTTGCGCTTCTTAACTACGGCCAGGGATCAACAGATATGGAAAGCGGACTTAAAAGACTGACCAATACTACAACATACCTGGGGAAAAGCTACCCTCCTCTCCTTTCGTACAAGCCGGATATCCTGGTCGTCGAATCTTTTGCATACAACCATTGGGGAGGACAGCTTTCCGACCTGGACCACCAGTGGATTACTATAGCCAGAATTATAGATACAGTCAAAGAAAAATCTCCCAACACCAAGATTATCCTGGCTGTCACCATCGGTCCTGATACCAAAACCTTCGGGGATGGAAAGCTTAACTGGAACCTGGACCTCAAATGGCAGTCAGCCATCATCACAAAAGCCTACCTCCAGAACATGATTAACTTTGCCACATCCCAGGGATATCCGCTTGCAGACTCATACCACCCTTCTATAGACAGCGAGGGAAACGGGTATGGGAAATATATAAACCAGGGCGACCACCTGCATCCGTCCGATGAAGGCAAACTTCTCTTTTCCCAAAAGATAGTGGAGACAATCAAAGCTAACCAGATGATTAAGTGAAGACTCCCCAAGTCCGATTCGGGATTTCTTTAAGGAATATTCTAAAAAAGAAGCAGCTCTTCACTTTTTTTAATTATTATATGGAGTCTTTCAAAGGCAAAAACAATATCCCCAGGTTTCTAATAAATAATGCTTGTCACACACAACCTACTGATCGGAAATTAATATCCATCATTTCTCTTCTTTTTTTTATTTTCCTGATTATTATTATCTTAACACTTAGTAGCTTTATCAATTCTCACAAACAATCACTTTCTATGAAAGCGAATAATCCTGAACCAAATTACACCGGTGTCTTAGAAATCCTCCACATAGAAGAAACAAAAAAACAGCCAAGTATCAATAAGTATTTTATTGTCAGTACACTTGACGGAAAGAAATATGAACTGATTTTTCCATCTTCAAAGCCAACATCCCTGCAAAGCGGTCGACGAATTACGGTTGACGGAAAGATCGCAAACAACCAAATTATACTATCGAACTTGGAAAAAAGTTTCCCTTCACTCCAGTCTTTCGGAACTCTGAATTCCATAGGCAATAAAAAACTGGCAGTCATTCTGATAACCAATCAAGACGACCGGGTACCCCTTGAAACTGTCAACCAAGTAAATGACCTGGTTTCCGCCAGCCCTGATTCTATAAGCAATTGGTATAAAGAAAACTCATTTAACCAGTTCAGCTTAAGCGGAGATGTTTTCGGTTGGTATGACACAGCTGACGTCGGCCTTACCAGTGAATATGCCGGTTGTCCGCTTCCGCATCTTCAGGAAATCGCTAACCTGATAAACAATTACACCAAAAGTATAAGTAATTTTAATTATGATAATTATGATTTAGTCTCTTATATTCTCGCTTATCAATCGTATGACGACAGCTGCGCCGCAGGCTACGCATATATCGGTGGTAAACAAAGTTTTATAAATCTGCATTTGTTTGACAGTCGTTATTCTTCACCAGATGCACAATATTCCGGGAAAAACGTGTTCAAACATGAACTGGGACATAATCTGGGCTTATATCATGCCAGGGGAATAGACTGTGGGGACAAAGCTATTGACAGCTATGACAGGTGTAATACAACCTATTTTGACAGAGACTACTCAGACATCATGGGGGGAGGTTGGATATCATCTGCTCAACTCACCCAGATAAACAGTGTACATAGACTTCTACTTGGGTGGATACCGGATAGAAATACCATAGAAATAAACCAGGATAATTATAACAGGCAAATAGCCCTTTCCGTCATGAACACCGAAAACACAAATACAGGCAAACCGGTTTTGATAAAAATAAGAAAAGAAGACACCAATGAGTATTATTATGTAGGATATTATCTTACGCCAGCCTGGGAAAACGGCTGGTGGACAGGACCGCTCCTTAAAGGTGCTTTTATCCATCTTCACAATATATCCGGATGTGGGGATAATAACTTCAGTGCCTGTAAGATCGATACTACTCCAAAAAGCGAAGATGATGAATTTATCTCTGATTCAATCGATTCTTATTTATCAGATGGACACAATTTCGTAGACCAAATCAATAATCTTGAGGTAATGCAGATAGATCATGACGAAAATACCGTGAATTTAAACATTAAATATAAACTCTCCGGCATACCCACTCTTACTCCGGCTCCGACTAACACGATCACTCCGACAAAAACTCCTTATCCTACTAAAACTCCTGTACCTTCCTTAACCCCTATTTCTTCTCCATCCCCCACTCTCACCCCCACCCCCACCAGAATACCTTCTGTTACTCCTACTTTTACTCTTACTCCTACTCTTACTCCTGTCCCTACAGTGACAGTTACCCCAGGCCCACAGACAACTACCCTCTCCTTTAAGGTTGGTATTCCCAGGATGGGTACTTCTGAAGTACCACAAGACAGGGTAAAGGTAGATATAGTAAACAGTTCAGGGACAAAGGTGTATACAGGTAGTATAGCTTTAGTACGTGAGGGAGATAGGATATACAGGACTAAGGGTAGTGGAATATCCTTTAATCTGGGAAGTAGTGGTACCTACAAGGTCTATGTCAAGCTGACTACCTCTATAGGAAGGGTATATAACAATGTGTCTCTTGTCTCAGGTTCTACCCTGGACTGTACTATAGAGAATACCAGCTGTGGAGATCTTAAGCCTTCCTCTTCTCTGTTATCTGGTAAGTCTCTTCTTCTTGGGGATACTGATACCTTTAGTTACAACTGGATTAACATCGCTGACTTTGACATACTGGTATCAGAGTTCCTGGGTAGAGTCACAACCAAGTATACGGACTTTAACCTGGATAACAGTGTAGATGTACTTGATCTTGAGGTACTGGGGCTTAACTTTAATAAGAGGGGGGACTAGTTAGTTACTTAGTTACTT
>PFMK01000083.1 GCA_002785215.1 Candidatus Gottesmanbacteria bacterium CG_4_10_14_0_8_um_filter_37_24
GTAGACAGTCCGTATGCCGGAGTAAATATCTCTCTGCCGACCCAAGCTGAATTTGAAATCGTCAATCCGAAAACAGTTTATTTTTCTGCTCTGGCGGACCAGACAGAAGTCATCAAGCTCCAGGAAGATATGCTTGGAGAATTATCTTTGGATTCCTACCCGGATAATCCACTCAAGGGATCGATCAAAAATATTGCTTTTACTCCAAAAACAGGCGAATCAGGTACCGTATATAAGATCAAATTTATATTTGATGATAATAATGATATCTATAAGTACAAACTGGGCATGACCGGAGATCTGAGCTTTGTCACAAACAAAAAGGAAAACGTGCTTTATTTGCCTATAAAATTTATAAAAAATGAAAAAGATAAAAAATATGTCAATTTATGGAAAAACAAGGAAAAAGAGAAAATCTACATAGAAACAGGTCTGGAAACTGATAATTTAATAGAAATTACCAAGGGTTTATCTGAAAATGACACAATCGTTGATTAAACTGGTAGAGATCTGGAAAGAATACGAGCTGGTGGATGGAAATTTCGTGGCTTTGGAAAATGCTAATCTTGAAATAAAAAAAGGGGAATTCTCGAGCATCCTGGGACCTTCCGGTTCTGGTAAATCTACTCTTATGCATATAATCGGGCTTCTTGATCACCCGACCAGGGGCAAAATCTATATAGAAGGAAAAGATGTCTCCACTTTGAACGATGATGAGCTCTCTACATTGAGAAATGAATTTGTCGGTTTTGTGTTTCAACAGTTTAATCTGGTAAAGAAGCTCACCATCTCGGAAAACATCCTGCTACCCACAATATATACAAGAAGGAAAATTGATTATAATCCGAAAGAAAAAGCCCGCGAACTCATCCAGAAATTCGGCCTTAATGGCAAAGAAAATTCTTATCCCAACAAGATTTCAGGAGGACAACAGCAAAGAGTAGCTATAGCAAGGGCATTAATCACTAACCCGAAGCTCATATTGGCCGATGAACCAACCGGTAATCTGGATACCAAAACAGGTGACAATATCCTGGCTCTTCTGAAGGAGCTAAATATAAAGGATAAAATGACCGTAATTATTGTAACGCATGAAAAAGATGTAGCTGACCAAACCAAAAGAAAAATCATGATAAGAGACGGGAAAATCGAAAATTAGAAACTGTCAACCTATCTCTTTTTACGAAAAAGTGATAATAATTCTAATTGTTTTACTTTGATTCTTGAGCTTCTCGTATGCAGTATTTTATTTTTATTTTGAAGACAGCTTTTGAGGATTTCAGGAGAAATAAAGTCCGGACACTTCTGACCTCTCTGGGTATACTTATTGGAGTTTCTTCAGTAGTACTCCTAATATCATTCGGACTTGGTCTTAAACAATACATTAAGGATCAGTTTGAAAGCTTGGGAACTAATCTAATCATTGTCCTCCCCGGTAAAATCCTACAAGGAGGAGGCTTTAGAAGCGGTGGAGGTTCGCTGGGAGGAGCCAGGTTTGATGATAAAGATGTAGCCAGTTTAAAAAAAATTGACACAGCTCAATATGTGGTCCCTGTTTTCACCAAAACAGTTACAGTAGGAGGAAACGGTAATACGGAAATTTCAGACCTCTATGCTACTGCCGCGGATATTTTTCCCATCAGGAATCTGGAAATCGGATATGGAAGGTTTTTTGAGAAGGTTGATTTGGAAAAAAGAGGCAAAATTGTGGTAATAGGTTCTAAGATTGCCGAAAAAATATTCGGCTCAGCTGAGAATGCTTTGGATAAGATAATAAAAATTGAAAACCAGGGTTTTAAAATAATCGGTATAATAAAATCTAAAGGAGGAGGAGGCTTCGGAGGACCAGATTTTGATACCTTTTCTTACGTTCCTTATAAATCCGCATACACCTTTAATCCTGACAAAAAATTTTTCGCTTTCTACATAAAAGCTCGAAACGAAGAAGTAATTGAACAAACTAAGCAAAATATTAAAGATACACTCCTTAAGCGATATAAGGAAGACGACTTCTCCGTACTGGAACAAACCGAGATTTTGGATGCGGTCAGCTCAATCTTTGCCATGTTAAATATCGTACTTGTAGCAATAGCCACTATCTCCCTGGTGGTAGGAGGTATAGGAATTATGAATATTATGTATGTCACTGTAACGGAAAGAACCGGGGAGATCGGTATTCGAAGAGCAATCGGGGCTAGAAAAAAAGATATTCTCTCTCAATTTATCCTGGAATCAGTAATTCTTTCGCTTCTGGGCGGACTTCTGGGACTACTCGTAAGTTTCCTGATTGTGCTTTTGATACACAATTTCTTCCCTGCATATATCGATCTGCAGTCAATTCTTATAGCCATCGGAGTCTCATCTGCGATAGGTATTGTGTTTGGCGTATTCCCCGCTAAGAAAGCAGCAGATCTCTCACCAATTGACGCAATCCGCTATGAGTGAGATGTACTTTCTTCCAAACAATCAATAACCAATCACTAATCACTACCAACTACTAACTATTTAACTATTAACCATCAACAATCAACCATTAACCATCAACTATGAACCATGAACTAATAACTAATTACCATTCCCCCACTTTTCCAAAGCTTTAGCGAGTTCAAAATGGTTTTTGGCATATTCATCCAACCTTATTCCTTGGCTGACTGCTTCTCTTGCCTGTACTGCTGCTATTGCACCTTTATATGTCCCTTCCGGATGTCCGTGTATGCCTCCGCCAAAATTAATTAGAAGATCATTTCCCAGAATTTTTACCACATCCGGAAGATGACCGGGATGGAGACCTCCTGAAGCAACGGGTAAAACCGTCTTTAATCCATACCATTCTGCCCTCAAAAAATTATCTATTTTCGTAACTTCCTCTTTACCCCCTTCCATCTTTCCCACTACAGTACCGGTATGCAGGGAATCTACGCCGGCAAGACGAGAAAGTTTGGCCAGAACCAGCATGGAGATACCATACTGTTTTGACCTGGTAAAAGCGGCATGCATAGCCCTATGGGCATGTATCATTTTCCCGTAGTTTTTGTTCCTCATACCACACACTGCAGCAAAACCGGCTGTCAGGATATCAATCATATGACAGTTTCCTCCATTTTCTACTACGAACTCTGCTCTTTTCTGCATTTCCTCATATGAAGCGGTAATATTATATGCGTAAATTTTCTCATTCCCTTTCCCTAAATAACCTTTTTCCTTCATACGGGTGGTACCTTCCCTTACCCTGTCATAAAAATTGTTATATATCTGGCTCGTCAGATTTTCATCATCTTTCACCAGATTCACTCCTCCGTCATATACAGCCATAGCGGCATCAATATGATCTTTACTGGACAGACCCAATTTCGGCTTGATGATTGAACCAAGTAAAGGCATCTCCTTTACTCCAGCCATATTTCTTACGCCTGTTATGCCTAAAGCAGGACCGGGAAAGGCTTTTATATATTCTTCCGGAAAATCAATGTCTTCCAATCTCAAAGCTGATATTTCCAGTAAACCGAAGATATTACCGGCTATCGAAGATAATAACTGGGGAATATTCCCTGCTTCAAACAAATCCAAAGGATAAGCAATTTTCAAAAAACCGGAAGATTCATCTTTTTCTATCACTTTTGCATGTAAATTATCCCATGAAGTTTTTGTCTGTAAGAACACATCAGTCCAGGTACCGACTGATGACTCCGCTGCTACTCCTCCTGCTGTCCGGTCAAATGGCTGACCTTCTGATCCAAGATGAAAGCTGGCAAAAATATATTTATTTTTATCTAATTTTTCGCCTATCGAAAGATAGGTATTATATGTATTCGGCATGAGTTTTCTCCTTTATAAAAGAATATAATAATGTTGCTAGACTATTTATTTTAGAACCCTTTATGATACCCTTCTCGCTGATTATTTTTATATTTTCTGCATAAGGAATATAATCAAAGACCGGCGTATAAAATTTTAAACCTTTTGGCGCGCCGCTCCATATTTCTTTTCCAGATCTGAATTCTATTACTTGATAATCAAACGGACGAGGGTCGAACTTTAGAAGAATGCTGGTACAATATACGGGAACCTTAAGCTTCTTGGCGGTAAGACAAATACCTAAGGTTCCGATTTTATTCACAAAACCATTATAACTTAAAAGATCAGCACCCAAAAATATCGCATCAATCCGTGTCTTATGCACGGTCAATAATGAGGCTACGGCATCATCTATGATCAAACTAACATTTGTTAACCCTTCATCTAGTAATTCTTTCACTGTAATTCTACCCTGATATAACGGTCTTGTTTCTGTAGCGATAACTGAAAATCTTTTCCCCATTTTCCATGCCTTTACAAACATGGAAACAACCGTGGATGAATGGCAATGCGTAAGATATATTCCTCCGTCATGAATCACTTCAACTCCGGTATCTCCCATTTTTGCCTTGGCATCATAAATCATTTTTTCATAACAATCGCATCGTTCTAAATAAAAATCAGCATCTTTTGATTCTTTCTGAAAAATAAATCTGACGGCATTTTGGGCCAGAGGTTCGGTGGGTCTCGCATAAGCCAGCGCTTTGGCGACTTTATATAAGGTCTGGAAAACCGACTTGGTATTATTATTTGCTCCTAGCCTGATACCGGCAAGGGTAGCTAAGGCTACGTTTGTAGCACCCTGAGTTCTTAATGTCTTTATGTCTTTTTCTATTTCTATTATTTTGTCCATAATATAACCATGCATATTCAATCCTACAACCATAGGTAACACCACGTCAAACAATTTGCAATCTGAATAGTATCCGTCAAAGTTGGTATAATAATTTCATATGGATGCAATTTGCATTAAGGGAATAAGTAAAAGTTTTGGTCAGTGCCATGCTGTTTCTGATGTGAATATTAGTATAAATGAGGGAAAAATATACGCTCTGATCGGGCCAAACGGGTCCGGTAAAACTACGCTTATTAAAATGATTACAGGACTCCTTATTCCGGACAGCGGAAAAGTTACTATTTATGACTATGACATACAAAAAGAACCGGAAATGGCAAAAACCAAATTTGGTTACATTGCTGATGATCCATCCGTTTATGAATACTTAACCGGGATTGAATTCTTATCTCTAACCGGAAGTTTAAGAGGTCTTCACCATCATGAAATTCATGATTATATCGATGAATTATCAGGTATTTTCCCGATAAAAGACATTCTTTACCAACCCATGGTCCAATATTCCCGAGGAAACAAACAAAAAGTAGCATTCCTGTCAGCTCTTTTGGCTAAACCTAAAATATTGATTATTGATGAACCTATTGTCGGGCTTGATCCAACCAGCATTAGTACTTTCGGTAAAACGCTGAGTAAATTTGCTAAAAAGGGAGGTTCTGTATTTATGGCCACTCACATCCTTTCTTTTGCCCAAGATTATGCAACTAGAGTCGGAGTTATGCAAAATGGGAAGATTGTAGATGAACGCCAGATTAAGAGTTCAACCCGTCTCGAGGAGCTTTACAATCTGGATATACTGAAACAACCGAAGGAATGTTCCAGCATATACCCTTCTAAACTGATTCCGATTAAATCGGAATACAGTAAGAAGGGTATATAAAACAATGAAAGGAATTATCACGCTCCTTTATTATGACTTCTTGGGACTTATAGCATGGTTTAAAACCCAGACTGCTAGTAAAGTTTTTATCCTTCTAGTATTTCTGGCCGTATTATCCGGAGTATCTTTATCTATCTTTATAGCCTGCAAAACCTTTTTCTACAGTCTGTCTCTTTCAGAAAAATACGGCTTACTAACCGTAAAATACATCATCCATGCAGCAATCGTAATCATCTCCTGGTTTGCATTGTCCACATCTACCATCTCAGTATATGGATTTCTAGTAAAATCAGACAAACAATTTGAGTTCCTTCTGTCTTATCCGATTAAAGCTTATCTTATACCTCTTTTTCTTTTCATCAAATCTACTTTTATGAATTCGCTGTTTGTCCTTATGATTTTCATACCTATCGGAATCGCTTACGTGAACATTTTTCAGACTGCGTCTTTCACTGGATTTATATTCAGATTCACTTTCACTCTGATTCTGCTTATTGTTCTTACCAACAGTATTGCATCGGTAATAGGATACATACTGGCAAAATATATTAGACGTAAAGGTTACCTTGCCGGTATTCTGACAATGTCGATTTTTATGTTTATCATGCTTCTTATTGTAAATATCATTTTCCCGGAAGGAATAAATAAACTTTATACGGCAAATAACCATGATTTTATGGAAATTTATAACAACCTGCCATTATCCAACTCCTATCTCCCAACCTTCTGGATGACCGAAATAATCACACAAGGCATTAATATTTTCGGAATTTATCTTTCATTCCTTACAATTGCAATTCTGTTTACTTCGATCCATTTCCAGAACAACAGGTTTCTTTCCGTTTTTCGTGATCTTTTATCCCATCCTTTCAGTTTAAGAAGCAGACATAAGGATTCCTATAATCCAACCGTTCAATTTCTCTGGAATAAATTACCGCTCGAATTCAAAGATTTGCTATCAATTACTCGTCTTCCTTCTGAAATAGGATATGCTTTCTTTTTAATCTCGATTGATCTCTTCTTTTATTTTCTTATTTCCCGGATCAGGGACGTAAACTATTTTCCCATCCAATTACAGTACGCTTTTATGCTTTTCGTATTTGCATGGCTTCAATTTATCAACATCGCTTTTCTTTTGAGGATTGTCTATCCGCTCATGGCTAAAGAAGGCCCGAATGCATGGTATATTTTCACATTGCCGATTTCTAAATTAAGAATTTTATTCTCAAAAATATGGCTGGCGCTAATTGTTTCCATACCCTTCCTCATTTTCACCTCTTTTGCTTGGATGATTGTTCCATTTAATAAATCTGATTACTGGCAATTCATAATCATCAGTATTATGTCATTTCTAACTATCGCTTTGGCAAATGTGCTTTTTGGAACAATTTTCCCGAATTTCTCCCAGGGAAAAGATCCGGAAAAAGTAAGTACCAGCGGGATGGGTATCGTAACATTATTTTTTTCCTTCCTAGTTATTATATTTTCTGGGTATTTAATTTTAGAACTGCAAAAGGGTTTGATTTCTATCTGTATGCTTTATCTTTTTCATCTTTTTTTCATTGTTGTAACTATCGCAAGTTTGTATCTAATCTCTGTAACGAATATGAAAAAATACCAGTTTTAGAGTAATATTTATCCGTCTTCGCAAAAAAACCACGAGTGCCCTTCTGTCTACTCAGGATGGTGAACCTGTTGAATCCACAAACCCGTAATGTATTTGAATTCAATATTATCTATGCTTGCTGTCATAAAATATTTTCTGTAAAATATAATTGAGAAGATCAGGTTTTTTATATCGGGCCCTATAAGCATCCCGAGTTTCTCGGGAGGGACTTCCAACAAATTTATTACTATAGATTTGACGGTATAAAAACCTGTTTTTTTTATGAAAGAAAATTATCAAGATATCATTTCAGGTCTTTCTCAAAAAGAAGCATCCGAAAGGCTTAGAACAGACGGAGTTAACGAGCTTCCATCTCAAAAGAAACAAAACATCATTACTATTTTTCTTCGGGTAGTCTCTGAACCTATGCTGCTTCTGCTTATTGGAAGCGGTCTCATCTATCTTTTTCTTGGTGAAGTTAAGGATGCCTTAATGCTTCTGTCATTTATTTTTGTAGTAATTGGTATTACTTTTTATCAGGAGAGAAAGACCGAAAGAACTCTGGAGGCGTTAAGAAATCTATCAAGCCCAAGAGCTTTGATAATAAGAGATGGCGAAAGGAAAAGAATTCCGGGAAGAGAGGTGGTAAAAGGAGACATTATTATTCTACAGGAGGGCGACCGTGTTCCAGCTGATACTAAAGTCTTATCCTGCGAGAACTTATCAGTTGACGAATCACTCCTAACCGGAGAATCCATAGCTGTAAGAAAATCGTCATGGAACGGAAAAACCACGGATCAAAGACCGGGGGGAGATGATTTGCCTTTTGTCTACTCCGGATCTCTAATTGTAAGTGGAAGAGGTATGGCCCAAGTAATATATACCGGAGCTTATACCCAAATGGGCAAGATCGGAAAAGCTCTGGAGACGATAAAGGAGGAAGACACTTTACTTAAAAAAGAAACTGCAAAAATTGTAAAGGCTGTCAGTATTATTGGTTTATCGTTATGTATCCTAATCGTTCTGATTTATGGCTTAATAAAAGGTAATCTTTTACAGGGGTTTTTATCCGGACTGGCTTTGAGCATGGCGATACTTCCGGAAGAATTTCCCGTTGTTCTTCTAATATTCTTGACCCTTGGTGCCTGGCGAATATCCAAAAGAAAAGTCCTGACCAGAAGATCGGCAGTGATAGAAACATTGGGAGCAGCTACAGTTCTATGTGTCGATAAGACAGGTACTCTTACTTTAAATCAGATGAAATTAACCTGTCTTTTTTCTAAAAATTCTTATTATGAATTAAGTGATCTCGCCTCAACCTTACTTCCTGAAAAACATCATAATCTTTTGGAATATGGGATTTTGGCAAGTCAAAGAGATCCGTTTGATCCTGTCGAAAAAGAGATCAAAAAAATGGGTGAACTATACCTTAAGAATACCGAACACATCCATATCAACTGGAATCTGGTAAAAGAATATCCTTTATCCAAAGAACTTTTGGCCCTTTCTCATGTCTGGCAATCTCCAGATAAGAAAGATTTTGTGATCGCGGCCAAAGGAGCTCCTGAAGCTATCCTTGATCTTTGCCATGCAGAAAAATCTATAAGAAAAAAGACATTAGACAGCGTAAAAGAGATGTCGGAAAGAGGTCTAAGAGTATTAGGTGTTGCTAAGGCATCTTTTTCAAAATCAGGCCTTCCCAAGAAGCAACATGACTATGATTTTGAATTTATCGGACTTTTTGGATTTATTGATCCCATACGCTCCACTGTACCTGATGCGGTAAAAGAAGCACATAATGCAGGTATAAGGGTCGCTATGATTACAGGAGATTATCCGGGTACTGCTATATATATTGCCAGAAAGATTGGACTTGTTAATCCTGATAATTATCTTTCCGGAAGTGAGTTGTCAAAGCTCAATCACATGGAGCTTCGGGAAAAAATAAAAAATGTAAATATTTTTGCCAGAGTCGTACCAGAGCAGAAACTATTAATTGTGAACGCCTTTAAAGCAAATGGAGAGATCGTAGCTATGACTGGAGACGGAGTCAACGATGCTCCAGCTCTCAAATCAGCCAATATAGGCATCTCTATGGGCGAAAGAGGAACAGACGTGGCAAGAGAAGCATCATCCTTAGTCCTTTTAAACGACGATTTTTCCTCTATAATCGCTGCAATCCGTCTGGGTAGAAGAATTTATGACAATCTCAAAAGAGCTATGGGTTATATTTTTGCAGTGCATATACCGATAGCCGGCATGTCTCTTCTTCCTGTGATTTTTAATCTTCCTCCTGTTCTTCTTCCAGCACATATAGCTTTTCTGGAACTTATCATAGATCCTGCCTGTTCAACGGTATTCGAATCGGAGAAAGAAGAAGATCATATTATGAAAAAGCCTCCCAGAAGTCTATATAAACCCATGTTTGACAGAAAAACAATAACTATAAGTATTTTGCAGGGATTAAGTATACTGATATCCGTTTTTCTTATTTATATTTATTATCTGTATGTGAACAAGAACGAAATGGGAGCAAGATCTATTACATTCACTACTCTTGTTATGGCAAACCTGATGCTTATAGCCACTAACCTTTCATGGAAGAAAAATATATTTCAAATAATCTCATCAGCTAATAAGGCATTACTTATCGTTTCAGTATTTGCAATTTTGGCTTTGTTGGTTGTTATATACATCCCATTTTTCGTAAACCTTTTCCATTTCACATATCTTAATCCGGTTGAATTATTGTTATCTTTTATTGCAGCATGCATAAGTATACTTTGGTTTGAAGCAGTGAAATTTACAGGAAAAATTATCCGCAAATGAGGATGTTTCCGTTAAGAGTCATAAATATCATAACTAATATTATTTATTCAACACTATTATTTCCCATACTCCCAAATAGTTTGACTCTTTGAATATCTTCATTTTAGTTACATTAATATAGGCTTCAATACCCTTTTTAATAAAAGGTAAATAATTTTTTGTTTCATAAATTTTTATAATCCGATGGGTAAATTTAGCCACAATATGTTTCCGTGGATTCATATAATCAACAATTAGAATTTTACCGTTTTTCTTTATGACTCTTTTCATTTCCATTAAGACCCTAATCCCTATTTCATAAGGCATATCATGAATTCCCCAAGAAATCGCCGCTGCATCAAAAAATTCATCCATAAAAGGTAACTTCGTACCATCAGCCACTTGAAATTTAAGTTTAAGACTTGGTGATAGTTTCTTCTTTGCTTGAACCAACATCTCAGGTGATAAATCAATACCGATGACATCGTGACCTAATTTTGCCAGTTCAAAGGCTTGGGCTCCTGTACCGGTGGCAACGTCCAGTATCTTTTGTGGAGGCTTTAGGTTAAGAAATCGGGCTGCTTTTTGTCTTAATGGAAAAAGAAGATATTTTTCATAATCATAAAGCCATGCCCAACGGCCGAAAAATTGATTATTATAATTTGAATGTTTTTTTATTTGATTACCTTCCATCATATCTATTTTATCAATATTTGCAGAAACTTAAACTAATTATCTGCATTAATGACCAAACAACATAATTCACTTGTTAACAGGGTATTATAAATCACAACTTAATGCATAAATACCGGGTAAAATTAGTGGTGTGATTATATATACCCATCTTACTCAGGTTTGCAACTTTTTATCACAGCAAAGCTGATTAGATGTGTCTATGCTGGAACAATCCTGAGTTGTTTCAGTATATCATTTATTTGGGGTTAATTAGGGTTTTCATGTTTACTAGATTTTTATTTTAGCTTGTTTTATCAAGCTGAAGTTAGATAATAATGGCTTTTTATTGAAATGTTGGAAAAATAAGTACCCTATAAAAAAATTAATACTAAATCTGTTAACAATAACTTAGAATTTTTTAAGAAAATTATATGAAAAAGGAAATACTCCTTTAATAATGTTTATAAGTGAACTTCGAAAGAGATATATTAAACCATAAAATCCTAAAAAGTATATAAAATGCTTATAAACTACTTCCTGTAATTTTGAGGTAAGTTCATTTGTTTGAATATTTTTGCCATCAAATATATGCTCAACGTATTTAAAACAAGAATCGTGTGTAATGGTTATTAGCCCTGATGACATACTCTTAAGATTTATTTTATCAAGAAAATGTAATAATTTATTAACTCTGTGGGAATAATTTCGGCAGCTTTTCTTCTTAGTGGTACCAAAGAATGAGTCTGAACAAATTTCATAAGCCAATTGGTAGATACTCCTTCGATATAATTCTAAATAAAACACGTGCAGATTATCATTATGAACCCATTCTTTAAATAACTGCGCTTTTGTTTTATCAGTAAACTCTGGTATTTTTGTAATTATTTGGCAAAAACCTCCTTTCTTAAGATGCGCTGATACACCTTCAATGATTTTTTGGAGAATTTTATACCCGTATTTTCCACCATCTTGAAACAAATTTGATTTATGAATAGATATTTCGTACGGAGGATTGGATAATATGAAATCATACTTTTCATTTTTAATCGGGATATAGAGATCACCACAAATAAAGTGGCAATTATCAACATTATTCAAAAGTGCGTTAAACTGAGAAAAATTTATAGCTCGTGGGTTAAGATCAATCCCGGTAACATATCTACTATGACCTGAAGCTATTATACTTAAGATTCCACTTCCACAACCTAAATCAAGCACCGAATTAAATTGTTTTTTTATTGAAACTTCGCTTAGCGTAATTGAATCTAATCCAATCGGATATACAGATTCATATTTCGACCGTTTCCTGTTATTCGATCGGTCTATTAACTGTAAAATAAAATCACATGCGAAATAGTATGTTTTGAATGGAATTAAAAATATTGTTGATCGTACTGAAACACTATCAGTTTTTTCAAGAATGTTTATTCTAAATAGCTCTTGAATATAATCGTCAGAAAATATTTGTTTTAATAATTTCAGTTTTAATTTTCTACCTAGAAAAAATAGGTGAAATAAAATCCCAAATGCGGTTGAAGCTGGATAACGATAGGCAAAAATAGGCAGATCATACTGATCATATGCGAAAGAATTAATCCCTCGTTGTAAAAAATCTTTATGGGTATACTGGTATTTTCTAAGGGTGGTTATGAAGACTTCAAGGAATAATCTATTGATTGTTTGAATCGCAAAATGTTGCATTATCTTATAGTTATATCATATTTAACTATTAAAATACTAAACCCTATAGTAACTGGTAGCAATTAATAGAAACTTATAGCATGAAAATAGAGAAATAAACGCGATGAAATTCGCTACTTTCCCATATGTTATTAAGTATAGTTTTCTACAGTACCTGAAATCGAGGTTTGAATTGTCAAATCAGGCTGTAAATTCAGGATAATGGCATTTATTGAAATGCTAGTCAAATAAGGCACCTCATGAAGCTAATTTTTGTTTTATTTTACTACCAACCAACCACCTTCAGAATGCCCTGAGACATCAGGGATATACATCTGATACGCTTGAGCAGGAGGATGATGGTAGCGTCCGGGTGTAGTAGCTCTCACACGGTAGCTTATTTCATATACACCAGCGGGTAAGTAGTTAGCAAACAATGTCGTTCGGTCATCATGATATTCTTTATGCTCAAAATAAAGAAGTTGATTACCTTCTTCTTTTAAGATTGGTCTTTCTTTATTTAAAACACTGACATTTTTAAGACTTTCATTTACTGATTCAAGGCCTGCTGGTAGAATGTCTTCGATAACCACAAAATGCCTTTCTTCAGGAGCAACGATAATAAGACGCACCCAACTTTCAGAATTTTCATTGATTGTATCAATCGGAAGTATATGTCCTTTACTATCTACAAACTCCCTTACAACAACCATTCCTTGTTCCAAAGGTTTAATTTCTGTGAATGGTAGATAATATTTAAGATTGATGTTGTAATAGAGGTTACCTTCGCCACTTTTGGTAATCCTTAAATTACTTTCTCCCCCGATATTGAAGTCGGAAATGGATATTACATATTCCTGTAGTTTTAACAGATCATCTTTTGTAAACTTACCTTCCTTCAGTATTTTTCCATTAAGCTCAAGCCGATAATTTTCATTGACTTTCTGATCTCCTTTGCCCAGAAGCTGGGAAGAAATTGCCTTGATTACAGCAGCGGTATCACGGGTGGTTAACCAATGGTTATCGGTTCTTATAGACATCAGATATCTTACTACTTCCGAAATAAGGGGGTTATTTTTGTCAAACCGGGTGATCGCTTCAAGGATACTTGCGGTGGCCGTAGTATTGCTACCCATGATACGATAATCACTTTTAGGCTCTTCCCAGTGAGTTGTGGTAGCTGTTTTCTTACCAAGACTTATCAACTCAGCATAAAGCCGCTTTGCCTTACTGTCCATACCAGAAATATCTTTCATAGCTAATGCAAGATACGACCTTCCTTCTAAAGAGAGTTCAAAACGCCGGTCAAACAGATTAGAAGCATAAGAAGACAAATTCACATTTCTTTCTTTTAGAACATAAAGAATATATGCTTGAGTATATAGAGACAATTCTTTCCCACCTCTGGACAATTGACTCTCCAGATAGTTCTGTGCCCGTTTTAGAGTCTGATCAGCTACGGTAAAATTGTCCATTTTCGCTTCAGAGAGAGCTAAGAAGGCATATGCCGTCAGGAAGGTATCACTTTCATATTCAATCCACCAGCCCCAACCACCATCCGCATGTTGCTGGTTGTTCAGTCGTTGAATACCGTCGTTGATTACATCAACAAGTTGCTTTGTTTCAAGTAAACCGCTTTTATCGATTTTCGCATTTTGCAGAATTCTATGTACGAAAACTGCAGGCAAAAGCCTGCTGGTTATTTGTTCTGTGCAGTAATAAGGATAAGTTAAAAGATATGGTAGTGCGTTAATACTATCGCTGCCTAAAGAAGGTGAAAAACTTACACTCGCTGCGCCCTGCATTGGATCTAATTCCTTGGGTAATACGATTTCTTCAGAAGCGGTATCCTTTGCCTGACCTGATGTTGCTACCACTTCAGGAACGCTATATGACTTAATTGGCAAGGTCATTTCGACTGCATCTTGGGTAGTCTTATCTGCACCTTCAACTACCAGTCTAATCTTAGCTGAGGCAACGTTGTTTGCCACTGTCACCCAAGTAAGTTTTTCTTGAGCTCCGTCGGCTAATACTAGCTGTTTTGATTTCTCATCAGTAATTTGTAAACCATCACTTTCAATTTTTGCTGTAAGAGTTTGTGTGTCCCCGCTTGTATTTACCACAATTGCACCCAATTTTGCTTCGTCCCCAATAGAAAGGAATCTGGGCAGGAAAGGTCTGATTAATACATCACGACTCACGGTAACCTCTGATACTTTTGAACCGAAAGCTGCTTCCTCCGAGTTGGCAATTGCTGCTAATCTCCATGTTGTAAGGTTGTCAGGAAGCGGAATTTCAACTTCTGCCTTACCCTCATTGTTGGTTTTATGAGTTGGATTCCAATATGCAGTATCAGGAAAATCACTTCTGGAAGAATCGTTACCTCCTTTTTGGTTATGAACATAAATATTGCCCGCAAAATATGTTCGATATTTTTCGATTTCTAAGTTATATACTGCAAAATCTCCTCGGGTTTGTTCAATTGAAAACACTTTAATCAATTGGTTATTCCTATCCAGTAAATAATCGCCAACTTCAACTTCTCCTGCAATTATCCATTTTCTATTCACATATAACCTATGAACGGGAGTAACACGAAGCTCTCCGTTTATAATGAGGTATTGATCAACATCGTGTTTATAAGTCTTAGTTACCTTAGCTTCAATTAGTTTGGAAGAATTTTCACTTTCTCTGGTTAATACAACATCTCCAACCTTGACATCCTTAATGTTCCTATATATTCCGCCTTGCATTAAAATTGGAGTATCTCCTGTAAAGCATCCGCCTCCGCTTCCACCTTTTGCTCCAAGATTTGTGTTTGCATTTATCCGATCAATCGAGATGGTTAAAAGCTGAGAGGTCGAAACCTCAAGATTTCTGGGTTGGTAGAAGGTCTTATAAATATCAGGCAATTCAATATTCGATAGATCCCATACTGCCCTATCAACCAGACCGACTGCCAGTTCGGTAGAGATGGGATGACCCAATAAGTCTTTTGTTTCTATAGTCGCTTTTAGAGTATCCTTCGGTTTATATTTTTTCTTGTCCGTTGTAATTCGAACGTCAATTTGCTGCTTTTTATCCGTAACCTTTATCTCTGTATAGCCCATCTTAAATTCCACTGGTTTTTTAACCTGATTACCACCTTTTACTAAAACTGCTCCGATGAATGCGTTAGGTGTGTATTTTGGAGGGACAGACATGGTGAAATTGTTAGAGGAATCGCTGGTATCAACAATTTTATAGTCCAGAACACTTCCTCTTTCTACGGTAAGCAGTGTTTTTGCTGAATCGGAAGCAAATGGAGAAGCAACGAAAACAGAAAGATTCTCTCCAACCAGATAGTCACGCTTATCGGTAACCAGGACAATACGATCATTATTCTCTCTTACCGTTGAGAAGCCATAACCCGAAACCCATAAAAAACTGCCGCTGGTGTTTTGATTCCCATCCTTGTCTGTTACCTTCCCGATAACTTTATAAGTTCCTCCTTCTTGCGGGGTGAAAGAGGCGATTCCCCGTCCTAAAGAGTCTGTAGTAACTACCATGCTTGTTACAAGAGAATCGCTGGGTTTGCTGGTGTAATAGAATATCCCATCGTCAGGATTTTTTTCTCGAACCGTTTCCCAGGTTCTTTTATAAAATTCAATAGAAACAGGTGTATTTGGAATTTCGCTGCCCTTCAAATCAACTGTAACCATCTCGACTCTAGCTTCTTTACCAGACTGGTTAGCATAACTTACAGGTCTAAGTCCTACATATAATCCGCCTTTATGCACTGTAAATTCTTGCGAAGCGGCAATTGATTGATTGTTAATATCATTTACTGTTGCTTCTACAAGCATCCTTTGGCTTGTCACCTGTTTGCTTATATCAAGCGGGATAGTAAGTTCCAGATCACCTTTAACATTGGTTTTTCCTTTCCCTTCCGTAACTTTCTTCCCGGAAAAATAACTATATCCTGAATAATTCCACCAAGGTCGCGACCAATAAGAATCTGAGTCTCCAAATTCAAACCTCCAATCCTTATCCCATCGGAAAGAATAATCTTGAGTTTGAAGCACCCAGGTTACGGGGGCATTTGTAACCGGTGCACCAAAATAATAAGAAGCATTAATGACAATATCTGCACTGTTTCCTTGAATATATGCATCCTTTGATGGTTTTACGCTTACTGCAAGATCCGGCTTTTTGTATTCCTCTACCTGGAACTGTTGTGAGTATGAATTACCCTGAAAAGTGGACCCCACTTGGTAATAGCCTAAATTTGCGTCTTTGCTTAAAACAAAATCCCCGGAAAATGAACCAAAGGTAGTTAGGGGTAGATCCTGCATATATACAGACCTGTTTTGTGCATCACTTATGTTTACTTTCACCCTCTCCCCTGGTTGAAGATTCTCGTAAGCTCCGTCGTTATCTTTCTTTATTATTCCTTTAAAATAAACTTTCTGCCCCGGCCTGTAGATTGGACGATCTAGTGTAAGAAAAAGCTTATAGTCTTGTTTTGAATAATAGTCTTTAGATTCGTTAGCGTTGTAATAGCTTGGTAAACCAAAATCATAGCGGTTAATTCCCTGACTCCAGGCACTGGCGGCAACCACAAAATCTTCATCTTTTTGACCAAAAACAAACAAGTTATTCTTTTGGAATATATCCACATCCTTCATATACACACCGTCTTTATTCGAATCTCCCTCACTTAATAAATTTCCTGAACTGTCTGTTAACTGCATTTTCATTCCTGAAACTACACTTCCTGTTGATTGATTTACTGCCCAGGAGAAGATTTGTTTGTCGCTTTTTTTAACAGTCAAAGCGGACTTGCTTACAATCATAACCATGTTATCGTGAACTCCTTGCGAAATTCGCATGTCGAGGAAGTAAAATCCGGGAGGTAATTTTCTTCCCATATCTGTGGTTATTTTAGTAATTACATGGACAGGAGTATTGAAATCTGCATCATATGTCTCGCTCCATAAACGAACTTTTTCGAGCTTGCTGGTATCATAACTTTGCCAGTTACGACAGGATTCATTATAAGAACATTGTTCTTCATAACGCCTGCGATAAAGATCAAGAAGATCCTCTCTTTTTAACTTGTAAAGCGAATAGTCAACTTTATTGGCGTTAATTACTTGAGCGACAATGCGTGGGATTACCTCTTGATTAAATGCTCCAAAATATGTGCCGGACGGATAAATACTTACCGACGGTTTATAAGCTGCGGTTGTGAAACTGAACGAATAAGGACTACCTAGTGAAACTCCGTACTGATCTTTCACTCCAGAACTTATTGTGATCGTGTACGTTTTTGATCTTCCCAGGAATGTACTTACCGAAAGAGAATTACGGGAATTATAACTGTCAAAATATAAAGATGGTTTGGTATCTGGTTTAGGGTCAATAATCACGTTATCCTCGAAAGACTTTATTTCCATTGGTGTCTTAAATAAGACTTCCATTCTGTATTGCTCCGAGATATCCTTATCTCCATTTGCGGGAGTCGAACTTATTACTGCCGGTATAGCAGCAACTCCAAAAGTCCATGAGTACTCTGTTTCCATTCCGTTCGTGCCTTCAGTGCTTTGAACACCTTGAGAAATAATGGCAGTATAATGTTCTTCTCTTTTTAAAGGTTCGGATGAGTAAAATCCTACTACATTTCCAGATACGGCCACGCGCCCTGGGACTTTATATTTATTCTTATCCAAGAGTGTAAATTTATCGGCAATTGACTGTGGATTAATATTTTGATTAAAAGTCGCGGACACCGAAGCGATTGGAGAAGCATAATTATAATCTCTTTTGGGACTTATATCATCAAGACGCGGGCGTTCGCTGGAAAATTCCCAAGTATATTCTTCCTTAAGCACGCCTTCATCTTGAGAGCGTAATCCAGACGGTACTGTTATTTTGTATGTTGTTGCTCTTCTGAACCGTTCAGAGGGTCTGAATTGATAAGCGGTTGTTCCAAGCCATCTGCCTTCACCCTCTATCTTGGGACTTACAGAAAATGCTGGTTGTCTGATAGCGCTATTTGTAGCCGTGGTGAGAGCGATCATCGGACGATCAAAAACGACTGTAATAGGTGTTAAATCTTCAAGCGCTTCGTTTTGAGGAGAGGAAAGAACAACTTTCGGGTTGCCAATTGTTTCAAAGGAAATTGTTTTATTGCCGGTAAGAGGTATTAATAATTTGGATAAGACAATTCCGTTAAAAGCCACTTTATAACTATTTGCTCGATTGAGTTTGCCTTGAGGTGTAAAAATCAGCTTCTGATCGCTTTCCCAATTAAAACTACCCTGAACACTTGGAGTTATGCTGAAGCTTTTTTCTGCTAAGAATTTAATGACTCCTTTATTAAAAATTATTTCAATTTTGGTATCAAGGGGTGCTTCGGTACTTTGATTTCCCGGAAAGCTTGTGGCAATTTTTGGAGGAACGAAAAGATATCCAAACTTCACAACTAAAATTGACGCAATGAGGATAAATAATGGTTTCCATATCATTGCTAAGCGCTCTTTATCAGAAGAAAGTTTAAATCTTACCGTCCATTCGGATATGAATTTGCGTAACCTGTCGAAATTTTGCGTGAAATAAAACTGTAAAACTAGCATTTTTTTCTGTATAGAGAGGCCAAAATTACCGGGGAATTTTAATCGAGCGGAGATAATCTTAATTAAATTACTCATATCAATGATCATTTCAATTGTTCAGTTCTACACCTTAATGCTATTAAATCAGAACCATTGCCATATTTCAATTACTACTGTCTTCTTTATATCCTACAACAGAAAAGGTTATTTCATCACTCTTAACCCGTTCGTTGTTTTCAGTCATCCCATAAGCCGCTATAGTATGTTTACCCACTTGGGGTTTCCATGACGCGCTGTAGGGAAAGTCCTCTGCTTCCTTAAAAAGTTTCCCGTCCAAATACCAAAACACCTTATTAATACTCTGTGAGATATTTACCTCAAAAACTATTCTTTCATTATTTACCAAAAGCGGTGCGGATTCAAAAACGGTTTTTTCTTTCGGGTAGGTAATCTCCAAATAAATTTTACCTGAAAGTTGCTGACTATTGTTACAAAGAGGTGATGATTGCCGAGGAATGACTTCTTGACGGTTTTGTATCGCCCAGGTATAAACTTCAGGAGGATAGTCAATAAACACCTTTTCTTCAACAAAGTTTTTCGGGCAAGAATCATCTGCTAACAAGCCGTTTCTATTATCAATCAGGACTTTTTTGTGTAATTTAGATACTTCCTTTGGCTCCGAACCCTCAACGAAAAGTTCATTGGTTTTTTCAGGACAAAGTTCATCTGGAAGACTTCCCGACATTGCGCATATTTCCACTTCCTTTATCCGTTCCGGACGAATAAACACTTCAATTGGATAGCCTTTTAAAAATTCCTCAAAAAATTGGTTCCAAATTGGTGCTGCCCCTACCACTCCTGAAATTTCCCGCATCGGATGGTTGTCATTGTTTCCAACCCAAACTCCAACTGTATAACTGGGAGTATAGCCGACAGTCCAGTTATCATGCCAATCGGTCGTTGTTCCTGTTTTTACGGAAGCGGGGTGGGAAAGAACAAGAGGATTTTTCTCGCCAAACGCCGGAATACGGGCTTTGGGATCGGATAAGATATTGGAAATGAGATAAGCCACCTGTTTTCCATTTTGACCCAAGACTTGCGTTCCTTGATTGTCATGATGTGTATATAAGTTCTTACCATCGTCGGCAACTATCTTTTGGATTGTGTAAGGTTCTTTATACTCACCTCCTCTGGCAAAACTTGCAAATACGTTGGTCAGCTCAAGTAGCTTTATTTCTCCTCCTCCCAAAGTCAGGGCTAAATCATATCTGTCTTCCTGGGTAAAAGTAGTAATCCCTAAATCTCTGGCAACTTTCAAAAAATTATTAATTCCGATTCTATCCAGCATTTCCACGGCTGGTAAGTTAAGAGAGGATGCGAGAGCTTCCCGAGCCAATACTAAACCGTGGTATCTGCCATCATAATTGTTAGGAGTAAAACCCTCACCTTTTTTGGTTTGATAAATTTTTATTACATCATAAATCAATGTCGCAGGAGTGTATCCTTCCCTAAAAGCTGTTGCATAGGTAACAGGTTTTAACGCCGAACCAGGCTGCCTTAAAGCGGTTGCCATATTAACCTGCCCGGAACGAGAAGCATCGAAATAATCAATTCCTCCAAGCATGTCAATAATTTCTCCAGAATCATTCCTGATAAGAACAATAGAAGCATTGCTTAAATCATGCTGATTTTTCAATCTGTCCACCCATATTTTGGCGATGTTCTCGCTTAGATTAAATGTAGGATAATCAAGCGTCGTATAGATATTTAGACCTTGGTTATTATTAATTCCCAGTGCAAATAGTTCTTGTAAGACATAATGAACAAAATGAGGAGCCTTTATGTCTGACTTTTTTGTGGAAATCGCGAGTTCTTCTAGTTTTGCCTCTTCGGCTTTTTCTTTTGAAATAAATCCATGCTTCATCATTAAATCCAATACTTGTATTTGTCCCTTTTTTACTTCATCCCTACTTGAAAAGGGGTTGCGTTTGTCCGGCGAGGAAAGCAAACCAACCAGAAAAGCACTTTCTGCAAGCGATAGCTGGCTGATATCCTTATCAAAATAGGTTGACGATGCTGCCTGTATCCCATACGCCAAATTGCCAAAATACATCTGGTTGAAATACATGGTCAGGATATCTTTCTTTGAATATGAAGCTGTTATCCTTAAGGCTATAAAAATCTCCCTTATTTTTCTGACAATACTTCTGGAAGGTATCTTTTTATGGGAAATTATTGCAGTTCTGGTCAACTGTTGTGTAATCGTGCTTGCTCCGGAAACGATCCTTCCTTCTTTTATGTTTATTAACAATGATCTGGCAATTGCTCTTAAATCCACTCCTGGATTAGTCCAAAATGTAATATCTTCGGAAGCAACGGCTGCGTTTATGAGATAGACTGGCAGGTCGTTATAGGTAATTGGCATCTTTTTACCCACCTCGCCAGCAGATTCATAAAGAAGAGTGTGGTTCCTATCCCATATTTTGACAGTTCCAGACTGATTGATCTTGGGCTGTGTCCACCAGATAAATAAAGCAAGGGAAATAAATAGGATCGAAATTATGATAGGCTTTCTTATTTTCCGGATTGTAGGATTAAATAGTTTTTTGATTTTAGGATACACACCCTAAATTATATCAAGATATCGGAAGTTTTATGGTAAGCCTACATTATTTATCATAAAGTAAAATTAAACCCCACATCCTCCGCCTCCTTCCACCTTAGGAAGAAGACCTTCCGTCTGCAATTCCTTATTTATGACTCTATATCCCTGACTACTGGAATAGTCGATTCCTAAAACAAGTTCAGGATCAATCTTGTCCCATGGGATATTCTTCTTTTGCTTAAAGTAAATACCTAACTCTGCATAAGTTTGCGGAAACCAATAAGTGTTTAATACCAGGGCTTTCTTATATATCTCGTCTTTCTGCATTCCCTGTGTTACGGCAAGCTCAATAAACCCAAGCATAGCGGCTCCATGGTTGCAGTCGGGGAAATAAGTACTGTTTCCACAGCATGGACGGTATATATTTTGGGAAATTTCGCGAACGACAGCCTCCTCTTCAGGACTCAAATCAATTATCGGAAAGCGATTGAAGAGTTTTCCTCCTTCTTCCCTACCCAATGTCCATCCGCCTGTTGAAGCAAAATTCCCTACATCTTTTTTATATTGTGTTCCCATCGGTCCCTCGGAAAGTATATTAGTTTTGTTAGCAATACCTAGTGGCCAAAGAAGATTCAGTAATAAATTAGCATTCTCTTGATTTATGATAATCGGCTCATCGGAGGGATTGTCGAATAATCTCTTCTCAGTTTCTGTTAGACCTCCTCGCCCCTCATATAATTTTATAAACTTATCCTTATCTATAGCTCCAAATTGAACCATTTTAGCAACTACATTCTTAAATGAGACACCCAAGTTCACTTTTTCTGGAAATACGGATTTAGTGATTTCTTCCTGTAGTTTGGTAATATCCGGTGTTGGAGTAGGCAAATTCTTCTGCCTAAACGGCAGTGAGTAAGATAAAATCTCTGCTTTAACAACAAAAAGTGGGATAAGTTTCAAAACTAGAACAGCAAGAAGAAAACCTGTTACCAGTCCCACGAAATAACTTCTTTTTGTTTTAATCCTTTTTATCAGATTTTTTACTTTCATTTCCTGCCTCCTTCAGCATAATTTTAAATAAAAGGATGATTCCGATAAGTACCAAAATGTCCAAAATCGGATTCTGCAGTTTACCTGAAACGTCAAAAATAAAATCCCTGAGTCCTCTACCATATTCCATATTGGCATCCATCTTGATTTTGTCGGTTAAAGCCATATAGGCAATAATTAGTGAAGAAACCATAAAAGTTATCGATGCAATAATCTTCAAAGGTTTCTCTGTTTTACTTTTTATTTTGTACAGATATTGGTTGGTGAGCTTTTCATAGAATAAAGATAGGAAAAACAGAGGAAAAACTATCCCTAAAACGTATACAAATGAAACGATAAGAGAAGTGAAAATTGTCGGTGATAATGATGAGAGAGTTATGGCTGCGAATAGAACAGGAGCACAGCAGGATGAGGTAATACCTGAGAAAAGTCCTAATACATATGTAGAGGCAACTGTTGTTTTGGTCGGCATAGTAAAGTGCGGAAGCGGTAGCATCAGTTTAGTATCAAATAACGTCATCAACCCTAAAAGGAACATCAGAAGAGCTCCCAGAAGATAAGTAGTTGTATGAAACTGGTCAAATAAAGAAACAATTATTTTCATTCCGAGCGCAACGGGCACCAGTATTGACCCAAGTCCAAGTGCAAATACCAACGTTAAATAAACAATCCGTTTCCTTTCCTTAAAGATCGTGCCCAAATATGATGGGAATAAAAATGTGATACAGCAGGGAGCAAAAAGGGCTACCATACCCCCTAAGAATGAAGCGATTAGGGAAACACCAAATATAAGGTTTGAATTCATATATTACTCAACAAGTGCTTTTACAGTAAAAGTCAATTTAGAATTGGATGGATCATTTGTTTGCATATATACGTCTCGGGTAACCGCTCCCTTAACAGGCATGATGAATGGTCGGTATATGACGCTTAAAGTAGCTTTTTTACCTGGGTCTAGAGTCCCTATCCAAGGATTTCTTGAATGCATGGTAAATTCAGGACTTTTATTATCATCAATAGTCACTTGACCGAAGGTACAATCACAAGAAGAGCTCACCTTAAAAAGCTTCAAAGGTTTGTTCCCTTTATTCTCAATTGTAAATTCAGCGAATTTCTCATCTTTGACGTTTATATTTCCTAAATCAGAACTTGTAGATGATACTACTGCCTCCGGCTTTTCTTTATCATTTTTTGAGAAACTGGTTATATTGGATGCTGCTTGGCTTTGTTTTCCTTCATTCACGGAAAAAAGGACAATTAATACCAGGATGACAGTGGTAAATCCACCAATAATGTAGAAAACCAATTTGTCCGTTCCCATAGTACTGATATGAGACGGTTTCATAAATTTATCCTCCTTATAGGGATCATACCAAGCCGGTAATTAAGATTTCGTGAAGAAAGAAAGCTACGTTTATACAGAAAAAACTCAGGTTTGAAATATATTTTTCCAGCATATACCCATCTAGACCTCCGAATCGGAGGTCTAATCAGCTATTGCAACTACTCGGGCGGCAAACCTGAGTAAGATGGGTATAAGAGTTAGTGATGGTAAGGTTGTATTTTTGAACCAATCTGAATGACTCAAGAAGTTTATTAATCGGGTCTTTTATATCTTTCTGTCTTCTTATGGGCAGAATACAATGGTGTATATGATTTGAAAGTATCATTGAACATATTTTCTGAAGTCTTCCTTCAGCTTGTTTTGAATGTTTTAGTATCTCCAAACTCGAAGAATTTCTCGCAAGAAGTACCAAACTTTTTTTTATCATACCATGTGCAACTTTCAGTTCATTAGTAATCTGTTTCTTGTCAGAATGGTATCTGCACATAATATTAATTTATCAATTTAAAACTGCTGTTAACAAAATGAAATTTGTCCAGTGTGGAATCTGTTTTAGGTAATATATCTGCAACAATAACATCATTCCCAAAGAAATTACTAATTCTGTCTCCGGGATCTTTGAATATCTTTTTTTCTTTCATCATCTCCGCCTCATCGCTACCAATATATACAGGTATATATGTCTTTCCTGATATATAAATAGAATTGAATCCATCTTCTCTTAACACGTTTTTATACTGGGTAGGTATATTGGAATCTGAAATGTAATAGAAGACTTTATCTCCTTCTGCCTCACTAATTACTTTTATATCATCCTTGTATATGGATAAATCATTGTTCAATGTCCGGATTGAGGAAGGTTTGCTACTTTCCTTCATTTCTTTTCCCTCTGCTACCATGGAACTGCTGAATCTACCAAACTCGAAGAAGAAAAAGGTAAAGAAAAGCATCATGGCAATTGGCGCAAACATAGAGATATAATTTCTTCTCCCTGGCCTAAAATACCGGAGAAGAAGGGAGTTGGAAACAACTGATATGGATGAAAAAGCCATAGCAAGACCTGCTAGTTCCGGCTTTAATACCAACCCCAGTGAAATTAATGCTCTGGCGGCAATGGGAATTCCGATGACATTGTAAAAGAGGGCAAAAAACATATTTTGCTTGATCTTGCCCATAGTTTCTTTTGACAGATCAAAAGCCGTAACCACGTCTCTTAAGTCATTTTTCATGATAACTATTCCTCCTGCTTCCATAGCTACATCTGTACCATTACCCATAGCAACACCAATATCAGCTTGAGCCAAGGCCGGCGCATCATTAATCCCATCTCCAACCATGGCTACTCTCTTACCCATCCCTTGGATCTTTTTCACCTCACTTGCCTTATCTTCCGGTAGTACTTCGGCAAGCACGTTGTCGATCCCAACCTCACGGGCTATAGCTTCTGCTGTTCTTCTGTTATCACCTGTAATCATATAAACTTCAATTCCCCGTTTCTTCAATTTTGCAACCGCTTCTTTAGATGTTTCTTTCACGGTATCAGCAACTGCCACAATTCCCAAAATTTCTTTATCATTTGACAAAATCATGGCGGTTTTACCCTGTTCTTCCAATCTTCCCAGTTTCCTATCAACAATATCTATAGGAAGTCCGACAACTTCAGAAATCAACTTCCTATTACCAAAGTAGTACTTTTGACTATCTATTTCAGCTGTAACACCGTGCCCAGCGATCGCTTTAAAGTTTTGCGTGTCTTTTAATGTAGCTAATTCCTCTTTGGCATAATTGTAAATTGCTTCAGCCAAAGGATGTTCTGAGGACTTTTCAAGGCTCGCTGACAAAGAAAGAACACTATTATCGTTCAAACTTCCTATACCAACAATATCTGTCACAACCGGTTTTCCGTTTGTTAAAGTACCAGTTTTATCAAAAACAACTGTGTTTACTTTGCAGGCAGATTCCAAAGGTTCTCCTCCTTTTATAAGTACACCGTATTCAGCCCCTTTTCCTGTACCAACCATAAGAGCGGTGGGTGTAGCAAGTCCTACAGCACATGGACAAGCTATAACAATAACCGATGTAAATGCCATAAGGGCAAACGCAAGTGTTGCACCTAACACAAAATACCAGATAATAAAGGTGAGTAATGCAATCCCTATAACTATCGGTACAAACCAGGCTGATATCTTATCCGCAAATGCTTGGATAGGTGCTTTGGACCCTTGAGCTTCTTCAATCAGTCTTATTATTTGGGCTAAAGTTGTCTCTGAACCAACACGGGTTGCCACAAACTCAAAACTACCCATTTTGTTCATTGTTGCACCAACTACAGTATCTCCCTCATGTTTTTCAACGGGAATACTTTCTCCTGTTAACATGGACTCATCTACACTTGATGAACCTTTGATAATTTTTCCGTCAATGGGAACTTTTTCTCCGGGACGGACCAATATAATATCGCCTGCCTTTACTTCATTAATTGGGATATCCATCGTCTGGCCGTCTTTAACGACTCTGGCTGTTTTGGCCGCCAAACCCATCAGTTTTTTAATGGCATCGGATGTTCTGCCCTTTGCCCGAATTTCAAGCCATTTCCCAAGAATAACAAAAGTAATCAGAAAGGCGGCAGTTTCAAAATATAATTCCGGTATTTTTGCTCCATTTATACCGATAAGAGATCCTGTCTTTAAAAAATAATATACTAAATTGATAAGAGAGTAGAAATAGGCTGTGGATGTACCGATTGCAATCAAACTATCCATATTGAAAGTCTTCATCCTAAGGGCTGACCACATGCCTTTATAAAACCTGAGTCCGATAATAAATTGGACCGGTGTCGACAACAATAAGGAAATTATTCCTATAAAAGGTGTTAACATTACTTTTCCGGGTATCCATGAGATGAAATCAAAGAGCATAAAATAAAGCATGGGGAAAGAGAGAATAAGACTGTTTATGAACGCTTCTGATAATCCTTTTATCTCCTTTTCCCTCTTTTTCCTATCAAACTCAGGATCATTGTTTTTCACCTCTGAGGCTAAGTAACCGGCTTTTTTTACAGCATTAATCAAACTATCAACTGTTACGATGTTGCCATCATAAAAAACCAAGGCTTTTTCTGCGGCAAAATTGACATTTGCTTTGGAAACGCCTGTAACCTTCTTTAGCGACTTTTCAATAAGTGCAGCACATGATGAACAATGCATACCCGAGAGTGACAGATTTATTCTTTGCTGACTATTTGCTGTTAACGTATTTGTCTTTTCTTCCTTAATTGGAAGGCTATTTTGGGGTATTTCTGAGGTTGTGTTTGGTGTTACATCGTCACTATCGTTACGGTTTGTGGAAAACTCCACTCTGTCAAACAGTTTTACTATGTCAATTGAGGATATCAGCTCTTGCAGGAAGTTTTTAGAACCCACCTGTCCTTGTGGAATTGATAATTTGGCATTCTTATTATTTTTAACAATACCATCAAAATACGGTTTACCACCGGCATCTTGGGAAATTCTTCCTTCTGCGACTACTTCAGACTCAATCGTAATTTTGAAAGGCTTATTTGACGCAGTAATTTCTTGTTGAAATAGTACTTCGCTCTCATGAGTTGATTTTCCATACCCATTTCCGTTTGCTTCGATCACTGCCTGATAACCGGCACGTTTAACAGCATTGATCAGTTCATCAAGTTGTATATTTTCTTTTTCTAAATGAAGTAATGCTTTGCCGGTTTTATGATCAATTCTTTCTACTTTAACTCCGGAAATTTCTGATAACTCTTCTTTAATGAGTGTTTCACATGAATCGCAATGCATTCCCGAGATAGTGAGGTTAACGTTTTTTATCATAGTTCGATTTCACTCACTATGACCCTGAGCTTGTCGAAGGGTCATAATATTACTCTCATTTCACCTGATAAGGTAAACCCGAAAGAGCAGGAGTGATATCGGATATATTCAGTTTTTTAATGCTTGTAACAGTTGTTTCTCCGCTGTTTCCTTTTATGATTACGTCGGAAACCCCATCCAGTTTACCGACTTTCTTTTTAATAAGTTTGATACAGGCTTCACAAGTAATCCCGGATATTTTTACATTTAAGTTATAATTACTCATTAAATTCTCCTTTGTGATTAAATAACTTTTATAACTCCTCTGGGTACTCCCATCGCACAGGTGATGGGATAATCGCCTGTGGATGAAGGTGTAAATTCAAAAACAATAGTCTTCCCTTTTGCCAGGAACTTAGGATCGTCAACAAGTCTTGGCACAGTTATGGTCGACATACAACCGCTTCCATTATCTTTCACGTCAATTTCCATCCTGACTTTCTTCCCGGATTTGACCGTAAAAGTATTCGGTTGAATATCACTGCTTTGTGTATAGGTAGTTTTCAGGATTTGGACATCACCTTCATTCACTGCCGGTTTGGGAGTTACTTTAGGATCATTAGCATTAAAAGTGTTACTACCTCCACCTCCACAACCGCAGCCTCCTTTACCTCCACATGAAGCTCCTTGCGCAGCTTGTGGAGGTATATTCGCAGGATCATTTGCGGCTAAAGCCTGTCCTTTTACAGCGCCTCCCGAGTTTCCGACCACAGAAATGCTACCCGTAAACATTCCCATGCTGCAGGTAAATCGGATGATTCCTTCCTCAGTTGGAGTAAATTCAATTACATTTTCTCCCGGATGAAGGTTTTTACGGACATTTAACTTATCTGAAACTATACTAGCTGCACACGTATTGGGATCTTTGGAATCGATGATCCAGCGAACCGGTATATCTTTCTTAACTATAAAAGAATTAGGTTTGTATCCTCCTGCATCTTGAGTCATTCTGATAATCTGATTTCCGTTTTCAAGTAGCGTATCTGTTGCCGCTAAAACATTTGAATTTCTGCTTGATAATATTGAGCTTAGTCCAGTCAAATTTAATCCGTTTGACAGGTTAAACAAACTAAGTAGTATTACTACCAACCCCGCCAGTCGGAAGAAACTTTGGGCAAATGCACCTTTAACAACAGATGTCAAACCGCCAACTCCCAAAAGCCCCGGGGCAGTACCTATCGCAAAAATACCCATAATGAGTGCTCCTGATACAGGATTTCCTGTTGTCATAGCATAAAGCTGCATGGCCTGGGTGAAACCGCACGGAAGGAAAAAGGTGAGTCCGCCCATAATAGCAGAATTCTTATTACTGTATTCACCATCATTCTTTTTGTGAAGTCCTAGTATTCTTGCTAACCCTACCGGTAGTGTAATTTTTACATCTTCAAGTCTGGGAAATATACCTGTCAGTTGAATTCCCATCAGAAGCATAACAAGACTAACAGCTATGGTTAAAAAACCTAAACCGATACCGGAAAGTTGAAAAAATGATCCCGCCAATCCGATTATTGCTCCGAAAATTATATAGGAAACAATTCTTCCTGCATTAAAGTAAAGGTGCGGCTTAAATTTCTCCATAGGTGTGGCATCAGGATGTTTCTCAGAAAATCTGGCAGATACTCCAAGAACCAACCCTCCAACAAGAGCCATACAAGTTGAGAATCCTGCAGTAATTCCAATAAGAAGAACTACAAATAGACTGGAGGGGTGATTTGCAACAGCCGGAGTTGATATTTTTATATCAAATACATAGAGAAGAATGTAGCCTAAAAATATAGTGATAGCGAAAGTCAGGATTTGAGCGTAGATATTAAAGTCTTTTGTGAAGAATGGTTTTTTATCTGACACTCCTATTTCGTATCCCGCCTTTTCTACCAAACATCTAATTTGTTCATAGTCAAGATGCTCCTCGTGTAGGATTTCAGCAACTCCTTTCTTTTGACTTACATTAATTTCATTAACTCCTTTTAAATTTCCAAGTTCTCCTTCGACTAATAGTTCGCAGGAACGGCAATGCATTCCTTTGATATTAATGGTTGTTTTTTTCATAGTTCGATAATACTCACTATGATCCTGAGCAAAGCCGAAGGATCATATTTATTAATAAACATTTATAATCTCATCAATCACCTGTTTAAAATTCTCAAAAGGATATGCCCCTTGCATAACTTTGCTTTTACCTGTTTTAGTATCTAGAAGAATGTTTCCCGGAGTACCGCTTATCCCAAGTCTGCTTCCTTCTTCAATATCGTCTTTAACACGCTGGCTATATTTGCCACTATCCAAACAAGTTTTAAATTTAGCCTCTTTTAATCCGATTTCTTTAGCCAATGGTGCAAGATCAGCCAAAGCAAATCCGGTTCCTCCGGAAGAAGTCCTGTTGGTAAGAGTATTTACATACTTCCAGAAAGCGGTATTTCCTCCTAAATCATTGGCACATTCTGACGCTTCAGCTTCTTTTTGTGCATTGGCATGCAATGATAATGGAAAGTGGCGGTATACCCACGAAACCTGTCCTTTATAGGTATCAACTATTTGCTGGGCTGTTGGGTGAAATTTCTTACAAAAAGGACATTCCATATCAGAATACTCAAAAAGAATAATTCTTGCGTTTTTATTTCCATTTATATGGTCATCTTTGGCAAGTTTTATATCACTATTTTCAAAACTAATAGTAGGAGAAACTGATGGTACAGGCTGATTTCCTTCATTTGCTGCAACTTGGATTCCTGCAACCTTTTGACTATTATCCTTTCCGGATAAACTTTTTTCCAATATTTGCACTTTTGTATAAAGAGAACCGATAAGAAAAGAACTTACTATCAATAATCCGAGCAAAAAATAGGTTAGAATAGATTCCTTCTTTTTAATCGAAGTAGTTTGAGATGACTGCATCATATTTTTAATTGCCAATTTTTCTAATAAGTTAAATCATACCAATACGGTTATTAAGATTTTATGAGTAACAGGCACAATAAAATTAGGGGTTAGAGGAATAGGGTAATTATTTTGCGTTATCAACAATAGTATGGATAGCTTTTTCTACATCATCTACGAGATCATCAATGTTAATGAAAATCTCTTTCATAATAACCGGCTTCATCCCTGAAATATAAGTCTTTCCATTCTTTACATAAACGTTTATTTTACAGGGGAGGCACAGGGCAAGATTTATATCTTTCTGAATAGCTGTATACGCATTTTTAGCATTGCAGATTTCAATTATTTTTAACGGGTCAATAATAAAATTCTTTTTACTAAGAGTTTCTTTTACATCATGCACATATAAAACACGGAATCCTGCTCTTCCAGTTTCAGCTTCTACGCTTTCAACTGCTTCATCAAATGATTTTTTTGTCTGGAGTGTATAATCAATTTCCATTATTTTTTTTATTAATTACTTTCCAAAAATATATAATGCCTAACGTCAAAAATATTATTACTAAAACCCAAGTTAACAACCCGATAAAAGTAAAAGAACCATATCCTCCCATCATATTTTCATAATATCCCATCATAAACTTCATCACCTTTATAATTTTGTTCTTCTCAATAACAATGCATTAAACACAACTATCACTGACGATGCGCTCATCAGAAGTGCTGCCCATTCAGGTTTAAGAAGTATACCAAACGATGGATAAAGAACACCTGCAGCTGTTGGTATAGCAAAAACGTTATATCCTGTTGCCCAAATAAGATTCTGTATCATTTTGGAATTAGTCTTCCGACTGAGAGTTATAGCTTTTACCACATCCAGTGGATCATTTTTCATAAGGACTATATCTGCCGACTCTACAGCCACGTCCGTACCTGTACCAATAGCAATACCCACATGAGCTTGTGTAAGCGATGGAGCATCGTTTACTCCATCACCAACCATTGCCACGATTTCACCGCTCTTTTGCAACTCTTTAATTTTGTTAACTTTATCCTCAGGTAAAACCTCGGCAAAAACCTTATCTACATCCAGTTCCTTTCCGACAACTTCGGCCACATCCTTAGTATCACCTGTAAGCATGGCCGTCTTTATTCCCATATCATGCAGCTTTCTTATCGCTTCTTTTGATTCTTTCCGGATTATATCGGCAAGTAAAATTATCCCTTCCAGTTTGTTGTCAATAGCAACATACACCGGTGTTTTCCCTTGGACTTTAGAGTCGCTAAATTCAGTAATTTCCATTTCCAGACCTAATTCGCTTATTAACACCCTATTGCCGACAGCGACTCTTTTACCGTCTACTTCACCCGTTGCTCCCTTTCCGGGAAAGGATTTAAAGTTCTTAACTTCAGGAATAGCCAGTTTTTCTTCTTTAATCTGATTGACTATTCCTTTGGCAATTGAATGTTGGGAATTAACCTCAACTGTTGCTGCCATTTGTAATAAATCATTTCTCGAAATCTTTGTATCTTTATTTTGAATAATATCCGTTACACCAAACTCACCTTTGGTTAGTGTCCCTGTCTTATCAAATACCACGAAACTGATTTTTCGTGCAATCTCCAAACCCTTCATATCTTTGATGAGAATCCCGTTTCTAGCCCCAAGTGTTGAAGTAATGGTGGTAACTGTAGGAATAGCCAGTCCTAAAGCATGAGGACAGGCAACGACTATGGCAGCCACAGCAACTGTGGCAGCAAAAACAGCTCCCTGAGGAGAAATAAAAAACCAATAAAAGAAGGAGGAAAATCCGGCTATGATTGCCACATAAAACAGTATTCCGGCTGCACGATCAGCCAGATGTTGTACGTTGGGTTTTGAGACTTGGGCTTGGGTTATGAGTTTCATAATCTGAGAAACTGCGGTATCAGCTCCGGTCTTGGTTACCTCAATAGTTAGGGAACCATCCTGATTTATCGTTCCGCCGATCACTTTGTCACCCTTCTTTTTACCAATAGGCCGGGATTCCCCGGTAATCATAGATTCATCTACGGAACTTTCTCCCTCCAAAACCACTCCATCAATGGGAATCTTCTCACCAGGTTTAACCAGGACTTTTTCACCAATTTTTACTTCTCGGGTTTCCACATCAACTATTTCGCCTTTATCTCTTAATAGATGTGCAGAAGAAGGAATCAGTTTAGCCAGTTCTGCCAATGCTCCAGTAGCACCCCGAACTGCTCGCATTTCCAGCCAATGACCTAAAAGAAAGACAGATATTAAAGTTGAAATTTCCCAGTAGAGTGATTCTCCCGGAAAAAGAAAAGTTGCTACAACGGAAAAAGAATATCCAACTGTTATGGCAAAAACCACGAGAGTCATCATCCCAGGATTTCTTTTTGAAAGTTCACCTTTGGCTGACCGGAAAAAGGGTATACCCCCAAAAAGGAAGATAAACGTACCGATAAGAAAAAGAGCTAACTCTCTGCCGGAAAAAACGATATTTAAACCTATCCACTTTTGGATATTGGGAGAAAGCAACATGGTGATAAAGACAAATGGGAGAGTGAAAAAAAACCGTTTCCGGAATTCAAATTCCATTGACGCATGGTTTTCTTGTCCTTCATGATCTGATGAGGTCATAGGTACAAGTTTCATTCCACATTTCGGACAATTCCCCGGTTCGTCTTTTATGACATCAGGGTCCATCGGACAGGTATATAATCCGATACCTTTAGTAGGACTACGAAGTTCACGATTTTCTTCTTTATAATTAAGAGTCATTCCGCACTTGGAACAGGTACCGGGTTTATCCGAGGATACTTCAGGATGCATTGGGCAAATATATTTTTCCATATTAATCTTATTGTACCTTAATAGTTAAAATATTATATTTTTCTTTTCATTAAGATTTTGTGAAGAAAGTCTGGAATAAGATATAAATACCCTGTAGGACCTCTTATATGAATTTTACAGCAATTCATATTGTCCTCCTTTAATTCATCGTACAAGATGGTTCATTAAGTTTCTGTTAGTGGAAGATGAAGAATTTTTAATCCTTCGATTCCACTCAGGATTAATGTTTATGGTTACCGCCTCTCATCATCAATACATGAAGCAGCGGACATGCCAGTAAGATTGCGGCTGTACCGATTGTTGATATGGGTACTTTAAACAAAGTCACTGCAATAATTGCAATTACTACTCCCGCCAAACATATTCCAAACGTTTTAGCAGAAATAAATGAAGTTTTTTGTGTATGAGTATCAATCTTATCCATTTTTGTTCACCTCCCTTGGCCTCCGCAGCTTTATGCGAAGGAGGCTTAATTGAATAAAGCTATTGTTCCGGCCAAAGCTGGCTTTAATATTTAGTATAGAAAAAAAATTATGAAGATTGTATTAATGCTGGAAAGAAAATTAAGTGATAGGAAAGGAAATAGATATAATGGTACCTTTTTCCACTTTACTCTCGATATCTATTTTCCCTTTATGTGAAGAAATGATTGCCTGTGCGATAGCAAGGCCAAGGCCTGAACCGGAAGTTTTCTCATTTTTCGATCCCCTATAAAAACGCTCAAATATCTGCGGAAGATCTTTTTTGGCAATTCCGATTCCGTTATCTTTTATCTGTAAATAAACCTTGTGGGGTGTCTTATGAAGCGTGATAAAAACTGTCCCTTTCTCAGGTGTGTATTTCACGGCGTTGTCAACGATATTCACTATTGCATGAAATAATTTCTCTCTTTTCCCGTGTATTTTGATATTGGAGATAATATTTCCCATAATCTTTATTTTTTTTGAAGAAGCCATTTTTGTAGCTAAATCACGAATTTCTTCGATAAGTTCTGAAAAATCAAACATCTCAAATTGAGTGGTCATTTCCGCCTCTGACCAGGCAAGATCCAGAATGTTTTCCAGTGTTCCCGACATTCTTTTATTATCAATAAGTGTCTCGTCCAGAGCTTTTATATATTCGCTATTTCTCCTGTCTTTTGAACGGATAACTTCAATATTACTTCGTTGAGTTGCAAGAGGAGTTTTAAGTTCATGCGCTATATCTCCGATGAATTGCCGCTCCCTTTTGAATGCCTGATTTAAGCGATCCAACAGACTATTAAATGTTACGGCTAATTCTTTTATCTCATCGTTTGTTTTGGGAGTGGTTACCCGCTCGTCTAGATTTTCACTACTTATCTTTTTCAGCTTTTCAGAAATGGAAGTAATAGGTGCAATAGCGCTTTTGGCAAGAAGATATCCACCAAGGACTGTAGGTATTAAAAACACAACAAAAACAACTCCCAGCATAAGAAGCAAATTATTCAGGGATTTTTCTATCACGTCGATTGGATGACCAACAAAAACCACCCCTAGGAGCTGACCATTTTTATATATCGGATCAATCCAAAAACGTAGTTTAAGATCAGAAATAATATGATCAGTGATGTGAGGGGATTTAGTACGGGACGCTTGCTCAAATAGTTGGGAGAGTCTATTATCAAGCTTATCAAAAGTTACGGAACTTCCTACAATATTCCCTGTACTATCCATCAGAATTACGACCATTCCCGGTATGTCGCTAAATTCTGTAAGAAAAGCATTTCTTGCCATCATCTGGCATGTTTGACACGATTTATTTTCTTCTCTAGTGATAACCTCCACAATTTTACTTCCATGAGAATCGAGAGTCGTATCCGTCTGCGAATAAAGAGTTTGTTTCGTAATCAGATAAAAACTGGTAAAGATAACAGCGGTAGCGATGAAAAAAGCAACAGAGTACCAGACTGTAAGATGAAATCTCACGCTTCTTGTATTCATAACAGATCCTTCAGCAAGCTCAGGATGAAACAGTTTGATTATACAGTTTCACTTATTTTGTATCCAATGCCATGCAGAGTATGGATTAACTTCACTTTTGCATTCTTGTCTACCTTACGCCTTATTGCGGCAACAAAAACATCAACTACATTGCTCATGCTGTCAAAGTTATAGTCCCATACATGTTCAATAATCATTGTCCTTGAAACAACTTCATCTTTATGACGAAGCAAGAGTTCCAAAACTGAAAATTCTTTGGGAGTTAGAGTAATTGCTTTCCCTCCTCTTGTTAAATTATGTTTTATCGGATCAAGTTCCAAATCAGCGATTTTAAGAATGGGTGATGATTCCTGTTTGCTTCGTCTGATAAGAGCATGTATTCGGGAACGAAGTTCCAGATAAGCAAAGGGTTTTGTAATATAATCATCCGCTCCGCTATCAAGACCGATAATTTTTTCTTCAAGTGTAGCCCTGGCGGTAAGCATTAGAATTGGGATCTTAATGTTTTTCTTACGAAGCTCTTTGCAGATTGTTATACCATCTACTTTGGGAAGTGTAATGTCCAATATAATAAGATCGTACTCTTCGGACTGCGCAAGATATTGTCCTTCTTCTCCATCAAAAGCCATATCGACTGCGAATCCTTCCTCCATAAGACCTTTTTTCACCACGTTTGCCAGACGTCTTTCATCTTCAATAAGGAGTATTCTCATATCGCAGTATTATACACCAAGAAGATTAAGAATTTATTAAATTTATCAGACTCTTCGCTTATCGGTAATTTTGCTCATAATAAGAAAAGTTTAACATTACGGTGGTTTTAGAAGATTCAAATAACGGTATCTTTCTCCTTCGCTTTAAGCTACAGAGGATGAAAACGAGATTACCCTATTTGAGGATAATGGCATTTTTTGAAGTGCTACTCGAATAAGGTACTTCACGAAATACTTGTATTACTCCCTTTTTGAAATCTTGCTCTTATTTATTAAGATCTATACCAAAAAAGTTATTCTGCATCCAATTTTTAAGCTAATTATTGCTTTTATTTTCCTTTCGTGAAATGATACTATTATGAATAGGAAGTCCTCAAAAAATCCCTTTCCTGAAGCAGAAATCATTAGCTCAAATGTAAGAACTCCTTCTAATTATTCTTTACCCCCATCTCCTCCAGTTTTAACAGCTAGAAGAAACTATAAAAAAACTATTTTTTTATTTACCCTTTGCTTTCTTATCTTAATTGTTAGTGGAGTATCTCTTTTTATATATTTGGATTCACAAAATAATATTAAACCAGGTATACGTAATCCAAATGGTGATAAAGGAACTATTCTTTTCATATATTCATTAACATTTTTTGATCGGTCTGGGCAAGAACTTCTCGATAAAATATCTTCGCAAATAATAAAAGAAAATTGGCGTTTGGAGGTTTTACCTATTGATAAAAAGTTAACTAATACAACGCCATATGATGCTATTAACGCCTATATACCCTCTCTTTGGGGAAATGAAAATAAGGATTTTGAAAAACGAATACAAGAAATTAAAAATGCAACAGATATTCCGGTCGTTCTCTTTGTTAAAGGTAATAACTCAGAGAAAAATAAGGAAATATACTCTCATATATTATCCGAAAATAAATCGCAAATAATTGCTGTTGATAATCTTGGTAATAATGATTCTGATATTGATCTTATATCCAAAGATATTAATCTATTATTAAAGGCTACTGAAGAACATGATAAGCAGAATGATAAATTACGTATTGACCAATTCCAAAGATTATCCAATAATATTTATGATTATTTTCTTAATCAGCAGAAACTTCCAGTAACATTATCTGACCCAGTATTAGATCCTGAAAGAATAAAAGATCCAATCACAAAACAATCAATCGAATATCATAGCAGATCGAAGCAATTTTATCGTTTCTGTACTCGGTTTGATTGGAACTTTGCGAAATATCCTGATCCAATTAAATACGAGGACTATACCCATTTAAAGGGTCATGACTGCTATTACTTTAATGCTCAAAACAGGTTTAATCTTATACAGAAAGAAGAAATACTGGACCAGATTCGTTTAAAGGATTTTATTGATTTAAGTAATATAGTCAAAGGTTATTTCCAAACAAAATCAGAACTTCCCGTAGATCTTCAATCTCTTTCCAACAACCTAAATGGTACAGAAATAAACGATCCTGAAACAAATGAGATATATAGGTATAAAAGAATATCCGAAACTGATTTTGAATTTTGCACTACGTTTTCCTCTGACTCACCGGCAACAGCGTCGTTAAAAGATATTGCAGATATATATAATAAAAACATACATAAACAGGGATATAACTGTAAACGCTTTATTATTTCAGATTATAAAGGTTTTCGAATCAACGAAATTCTAAAAAACACTTCTTTTGGTAATTGGGCGGATTATACTGACCATGTCGAAGTCGACGAATGGAAAACCAGTGATGGTCGGATAAAAAGAATTGATAGAATCTCCACAGAACCAACAACCGGATACCCAAGCTATTATGCTGTCCAACTTACTCCTGGACCATATTCCTTTTTAACCTCAAGTAAAGTAAAAGTTATTGGAGGAAAATTTTACGATGT
>PFMK01000003.1 GCA_002785215.1 Candidatus Gottesmanbacteria bacterium CG_4_10_14_0_8_um_filter_37_24
TACAAGACAAACTTTGGAAAACTTTCCGTTACAAAATTAATGATTTAACGAATACCTAGTTCCGTTACATTTTCTGGTGATTTATCACGTAGATTTATTGATTATTTTGAATCTGGATGTTTCTGGTTACCGACTTCTTCTTGCTGTTTTTACTTGTTGATTCAATAATGATTGTATTTATTCCTGGTGGAAGAGTAATATTTGTGGAAAATTCACCTGTTTCAGAAAGGACAATTTTTTGGTTGTTTACGGAAACGACAGCATCAGGATCTGTCTTTCCGCTCACTGTCACATTTTCCGAATATATAATTTCACCTTCCAGAGGTTTTTCTATTTGGAGATTAGGGGCGTTGGTTATGGTGCGATACTGCATAAACAGATAGCTAAAGAAAATTATTGCAAAGGAAACAAAAACCGTAAAAACAATTGTTTGTGGAGTAAACCTTATAAAAGGTTCGTTTAACGGTTTAGTTACCCCGGAAGGCAGAAGATCAGATTTTTCCTTTAGTGTAAATTGTCTTCTGAATATTGCGATCATTTCTTCAGATTTAAGACCTAAAAATGAGCTGTAATTTTTCAGAAAACCTTTTATATAGGGTAGTGAAGGTAATCGGTCCCAATCATTGTCTTCAAGCGCAATCAAAAATTTTTTTCTTATTCTTATTTTTTTTTCAATCTCTTCGAGTGATAATTTTTTTTCTGATCTTGCTTTTATTAAGATCTCACCTACAGTAAGCATATAATTATTATTGATGTGATGATTCCTGGTTTTCGGGAACTGTTGAGGTTTGACGATTTGATAAATATTCCTCCGGATTTCTGACTAATACATCACGGGGTTTTGATCCTTCTCCTGCTCCAATGATGTTTTCTTCCTCGAGTTGATCAATAATTCTGGCTGCTCTTGCGTAGCCTATTGAAAGTCGTCTTTGTAAAAGTGAGGCTGATGCCCGGTCATATTGACAAACAACTCTGACTGCTTCTTCAAATAATTGATCTTTTCCGCCGTCTGCAGTTTTTATTCCTGTTGAGGATTTTTTCCAGGTTGCAGCCATAGAGGTGACTTCTTCAGTGTATTCAACGGGTTTATTCTTGCTTTTCAGATAATCCACAATATGTTTGACTTCTGATTCGGAAACAAATGTTCCTTGTATGCGTGTGGGTTTTGCTTGATCCGGGGGGATATATAACATATCACCTCTACCTAGCAATTTTTCTGCTCCAGGCATATCAATAATTACCCGGGAATCTACCATGGAGGACACGTTGAAAGCTATTCTTGTAGGAATATTTGCTTTGATAAGTCCGGTAATTACATCAACCGATGGTCTTTGAGTAGCTACGACAAGATGTATACCAGTAGCTCTAGCCATTTGTGCTATCCTACAGATAGAATCTTCAACATCAACTGCTGCGTATGCCATAAGATCAGCAAGTTCATCGATGAAGATAATGATAAAAGGGATTGCTTGAAATCCTGATAGTTCATTATATCCATCAATATTCCTAACACCGACTCCAGAAAAGAGTTTATATCTTCTATCCATTTCCTGCGTAGCCCATTTGAGAGCGGAAAGAATTTTATCCGGTTCCACAATCACAGGTGTAAGAAGATGAGGAATACCATTATATCCGATGAGCTCTACTCTTTTTGGATCAACTAGTATCAGTCTTACTTCAGATGGATTAGTTCGAAAAAGAAGTGAGGTTATCCAGGCGTTTATTAAGACCGACTTACCGGATCCGGTGGTTCCTGCAATAAGAACATGTGGCATTTTAGCGATATTAGCGAAAACAGGATTTCCTGAAACATCTAGTCCTAATGCTGCAAGAAGCTTATTTTTATCTTTGATAATCTTATCTGATGAAAGCATATGTTTCAAAGTGACAAATTCAAGGGATCTGTTTGGTATTTCAATTCCTACAAGGCTTCTTCCTGGTATTGGGGCTTCAATTCTGATCTGTCCTGTTGGAGCGGCAAGAGCAAGCGCCAGATCATTGGAAAGGGCTGTGATTTTTGAAAGTTTAGTTCCCAGGGCAATTTCTAAAGCATATTGAGTAACAGCCGGACCTAAGTTGATTTCAACTACCCGGGCAGTAATGCCGAAACTTTCAAGCGTCTTTTCTATGATATAGGCATGATGTTTCATGTCCCCTCTGTCAGCTTTCTGGCCTCCTGAGACTCCTAGAAGCGATAACGGAGGATTTTCCCATGCTTGATTTGTGGAAGGCGTATTGGAGATAACTGAAGTACCTAGTGCTCCTTGCATCACAGTGTCCGTCTGTTTTTTTATCTTTGTTTGTGAAAGTTGTTTTTCATCACGCTGCATCTCTTTTCTTTGGTCTAGTTTGTAGTCATAAGGAGGTTTTATTGGTAATTTCTCTAAATATAAAGGTTTTTGTTTATGCATAATTACTGGTGTTATGATTTTTCTAATCCCTATAAAAGTTGTTTGGGTGAATTTTAATATCTCGTCCATGGATGTGTCAAAAAACACGATAAGTCCGAGAGCAAACATACCAAAAAGTATAATAAATGCACCAATTCCAGATATGGAACCTGAAAAATTATTCCAGATTTGTTCTCCAATCCAACCTCCCTGAGTGAGGGCAAGTAAGGATATGTATGAAAGAAGAAATCCAAAGGAAACATTGGGTTTGGCAAATGAGGCTTTAATTCTCATGATAAACAGGGAAAAAAGCACTAATATTATTGGTAAAATTATCCCGCCCCAACCAAACTTGTCTGAGGTAAAATTTCTGACTAAATCTAAAACACTTCCATTTTGGAAGTAGGAAAGCCCAATAATTGCACCGGCCCCTAGTAGAATAAACGAAATAATAGTATAAGTAGTTTGTTTTTTTAATTTGAAACGGAATAATTTACGTCTTTTGTATCTTGCCATAGGTAGTAGTTTATTATATCAATATCAAAATAAAAGATGTAATGGTATGTTATATATCCTATAGTATTATTAGGACTTTGTCAATTGGTGGACGTTGGATAAGAATCGTTGGTATAAAAAATCTTTTCGTTCAAACTTTTATAATTACAGTAATAACCAAAGGTCTTCTGTGTGTTTCACGGTAAAAGTACTCTTCTAATTTACCCTCGATTTGTTTTCGGACAAAATGCCAGTCAAATATTCGACCCCTTTTTAACCTGAGCGATTCAATCACAACTCGTTTTGCACCATTAATTAGCAAGGTGGATTCTTTAACGTAGACGAAACCGCGTGAGATTATATCAGGTTCGGCAGTTACAATACCTGTTTTCTGTTCAATAGGCACAACTACAGCTACTAATCCTTCGTTTGCCATAGTTTGTCTGTCTCTCAAAACTACATTACCGACATCTCCTACTCCAAGTCCGTCAATCATGATGCATTTAAGATCCAGTCTTTCTGCAGTTTTCATATTTCTATTGTTGTCAAATTCGAGTACATCTCCGTCTTCAGGTAAGATTATTTGATTTTCGCGATAACCCATGTTTTTTGCGAGTTCCTGGTAATGTTTCATCTGGCGGATAGTCCCGCCTATAGGAATAATGTATTTGGGTTTAGTTAAACCAATCATTAAAGCAAGATCATATGATGATCCATGTCCGGAAACATGAAGAGAATCAATTATCTCTGAATATGCTACTCTTGCTCCTCCCGCAGTTAAGACGTCAATGAGATTATGTACGGCATTTTCATAACCCGGTATAGGATCCGCTGAAAATACTACAACGTCTCCTTTACTGATGGAAACGCTTTTATGTATTCCTCCGCCTATCCGGGATAAAGCACTGTTTGGTTGAGCCTGACTGCCTGATACAATGATTGCTATCTCTTTTGGATCATGTTTCTTTATATGTTTTTCCGATACTACGAACATATCGGGAAAGTCCAAATAATGGAGTTTTTTAGTAACTTCGACATTTTGTTCTATGGAGCGACCTAAAAAGACAATTTTCCTGTTATTTCTTATCGCTACATTAACTGCCTGTTGAATGCGTGATATATTTGAAGATTGCGTGGTAAACAAAAATTTTCCGGTACAGTTTCTGATTTCTTTTTCAAGTGTATCCTCAATCGTTTTTTCAGATAATGTATATCCGGGGGATTCCACTCTTACACAATCTGAAAGAAGACATAGGATGTTTTCCGATGATGCTCTGGCAATTTTGCCTACTTCTGTTTGTTGTCCGTCTATAGGTGTCCAGTCAAATTTATAATCACTTCCATGATAGAAAACCCCGATTGGGGTTCTGATAATCAGATTTGCTGCGTCAGGAATGGAATGTGTGACATGGACAAATTCTATAGAGAATGGACCCATTTCAAGCTTCTTGGATATATCAACGTTTTCGACATGATTTTGCATTCCGGAATCCCGCAGTTTTACTTCAACAAGCGCTGCTGTAAGCCTGGTACCATAAACAGGTACTCTTAGTTCAGGTAAAATATAGGGTAATGCGGAAATATGATCTTCGTGTCCGTGAGTTAAAACAATGCCTCTAATTTTGTCTTTTTTATTCCTGAGATAAGATATATCAGGGATTACCAGATCAATACCAAACATATCTTCGTCCGGGAAACCGATACCGCAATCCACAATCAGAATATCGGAAATTGTTTGCGGATCAGTTCTGTACTCGTAGACATACATATTTTTGGTAACATCACCAACTCCACCAAGGGAGACAATGCGGATAAGTGCTGGGTTATTTGGTTTAGAGAATAACATTTGATTTAGAAAGTATAAAAAGCCATTAAGTTAAAATCGCCATATTCGGTTTTATTCTTTGTCGATAGCGTTCTTACATACAATTTTAACAAACATAAATAATAGGTGATTCTACGCTCTTTATTGTATTGTAACACGATTACCAAGAGGGTAGAAATTGTTTAACATTATTGACGGTAATCCGGAAGGAAGATCCTTGACCTTCGATAATCATTCTGGCCACTTTTCGGCAAATACCGTTTATCGTCCGTTCTAGAGTCCTTATGCCCGAGTCGAATCCAAGAGGTCTGACGATTGTGGGCCAGACGTCTTCATCTATAGTAAGCTGATTGGGAGTAAGTCCGGATTCATTTAAAATGTTTTTGAAGACATATGATTTAGCAATAATCGTTTTTTCTTCATCAGTATATGATGGCATCTGGATAGGTTCAAGTCGATCTATGACAGCAGTGGAAATGTTACCGGTATTATTGGCTGTAGCGATGAAAAGTACTTGAGAAAGGTCAAAGGGAAAGTCGATGTAATGGTCAGTAAAAGCAATATTTTGTTCGGGATCAAGGAGTTCAACTAATACTCCCATAATATCAGCCCTGGCTTGTTCGGAGACACGGTCAAGTTCGTCAAGAAGGATAACAGGATTTTTTGTTCCTGCTCTTCTTAAGGCTTTTATCACCTGGCCTACTTCCGCTTCCGGATGTATGCGGGATTGGCCTCTGAGATCAAGAGCTGATCCCATACCACCGAAAGGAATACGGATAAATTTTCTATTCATGGCTTTGGCAATTGACAATGCAATGGTGGTTTTTCCTGTTCCGACCAAACCTACGAAAAATAGGATTGGAGCTCGCATGAAGTTGACATTTTCTAAAGTAGGATCGTTTTTCGCCTTTTCTATATTCATTTTCATGACTGATAAATACTCCAGTATTCTGTCTTTTATATCCTTCAGCCCATAATGATGTTCCTCAAGAATAGTTTGGGCATGGGCGATGTTCAAGTTATCTTCACTTATTTTGTTCCAGGGAAGAGCGGTTATCCAGTCGATGTATTTTGATACCTGGTCAAAACTTGAGAAATATCCGCTGTATTTGAAGCTTAAAGTGGCACGATTTATTAGTGTTTCTGCTTTTTCCCGTAAATCTGGAGGAAGATCAGCAGTTTCCAGTCTCTGTTTAATTTTAGTCAGTTCGGTAAGATCAAGTCCCTGGGTAGTGTTGTTCATAATGACTAAATGTATTATACCAGTAATTTATATTAATTTTCAGCAGAGTAAATTCATTAGAATTAATTGTTTCACTTTAATTAATTGTGTAGGCTGAGATACATAGGTGACACTTTCAAGGTATAATTACCAATCTTGAAAGGAGAAGCCGATGACTGCAGTTAAACCAAACCC
>PFMK01000027.1 GCA_002785215.1 Candidatus Gottesmanbacteria bacterium CG_4_10_14_0_8_um_filter_37_24
TATGATGGGTTTTTAAAAGAATAGAACAAATTTAGCTACAATTTATGTATTTAATTGTATATGGACCGGAAGGTTCTGGAAAAGGCACACAGGCTGAACTATTATCCGAAAAATTAAAGATTCCTGTTTACACATCGGGAGATCTGGTAAGAGAATCAGCAAATAAAGATAAAGGGTTGATAGGGAACATATGCAGAAATGCTCTTTCAAGGGGAATCTATGTGCCGGATAATCAGATGTTTGTATTATGGGGAAGCAAGCTGGAGAGTAAAGACGCGAAGAAAGGTTTTATTCTGGATGGATTTCCCCGAAATTTGAATCAAGCTAATTTTCTATTTGAAAAATTAGACAGGAATGCAATAAAAATAAATAAAGTGATTTATCTTCATCTGACAGATAAAGAAGCGAAAGTAAGACTGATCAAAAGATGCAGGAAGTTGTTTGAAGGCAGTAATTTATCTCATGATACACCGGAAAGAATAAATCAGAGATTGGAGACGTATCGCAAGTTAGAAAAAGAATTGCTGGAATTTTTTCACAGAAGAAAAATTCTACTTGAAATAAACGGGTCAGATACAGTTGAAGACATAAATAAGAATATAATAAAGAATTTAAATCTTAATGAATGAGCATAACACTACTTGCCTTGGTTGGTCTTCCAGGGAGCGGGAAAACTACTGCCTCAAGCTATTTTAAAAAAGAAGGTATGCCAGTTATCAGGATGGGAGATATAACCGATAATTTATTAAATAAGGATAAAGTACCGTTTAATGAAGAGAACGAAAAGAAATATAGGGAGTATATAAGAATCAAATACGGTAAAGAAATATATGCAAAATTGGCAACCCCGAAAATTTCTGCAGAGTTGAAACATAAGTCATTAGTTATTGTTGACGGGTTAAGAAGCAGGGAAGAGCTTGATTATTTCAAAGAGAAATTTCCCTATATAAAAGTACTTTATATTGATGTTCCAAGAAAGGTTAGATATCAAAGGCTTAAACATAGATTAATCCGGCCTTTGAATGTAACTGAAGCAAAAAAGAGAGATAAAAATGAAATTAGTAGATTCAAATTAACAGATATTAAAAAAACAGCAGAATATATAATCAAAAATGAAGAGAGCTTGAGCCATTTTCAAAGACAATTAAGCCTATTGGTCCATAAATTAAGAAAAAATTATGATTAAATTAAAAACATCCGACGAAATCGCAGTAATGAAGGAGAGCGGTGGCATTTTAAAAGATGTTCTCGAACTGGTTATAAGTAGGGTAAAAAAAGGTATTAGACTTTCTGATCTCGATAAATACGCTGAACAGGAAATTCTTAAGAGGAATGCGGAGCCATCATTCAAAAGAGTGAAGAATTATCGCTGGACATTATGTACAAGCGTGAATGATGTGATTGTTCATGGTATACCGGATGATTACATGCTTAAGGATGGTGATGTGGTAGGTATAGATTGCGGAGTGTATTATAAAAATTTTAATACAGATGCAGCTTGGACTGTAAGGGTAGGAAATTATAATAAATCAAGCACGATGGATGAAACAGATAAATTTTTATTCACAGGACAAAAGGCTTTGAAGAAAGCAATAAGTATGGTGGTTAAAGATAATTATATCTACGATATATCAAGAGCTCTACAGGAGACTATAGAGTCGGAGAAATACTCAGTCGTACCTTCCCTGGTAGGTCATGGGGTGGGTAAAGAACTTCATGAAGATCCGGAAATACCTGGATTTGTGAAAGGAAAGCGAACAAATACACCAAAAATAGTTGAAGGGATGACACTGGCAATAGAGGTAATTTATAACAAGGGAAGCGAGGAAGTTGTATATAATAGAAATGATGGATGGACAATATCCACTAAAGATGGTAAAATATCTGGGCTTTTTGAAGCGACCGTGGCAATGACTTCCCACGGTTGTATTGTTTTAACTTAAAAATTTGGGACATAGGATTTTAATAATGAATATATTAAAATAAATCCTATTTTAGATTATATTAGAGGAAATTAAATAATATTTATGAGTCATCAAGGGACGATAGAAGTTACTGGTCAGGTGATTGAAGCTTTACCTAATACGTTGTTCCGCGTGAAAATTGAGAATGAAAGAATTATACTGTGTCATCTTTCGGGTAAAATGAGAATAAATTATATCAAGATCATGCCGGGGGATTATGTGAAAATAGAGATGACCGCATATGATCCGAATAAAGGAAGAATAACTTATAGATTAAAATAATATGAAAGTAAGATCGTCTGTAAAACCGATATGTAAAAAATGCAAGGTGGTAGTCCGTCGGGGAAAAGTATATATTATTTGTGAAAATCCGAAACACAAACAAAGACAGGGATAGAAAAATTATTAGAGGTATTGAAAAACAAAATATGGCTAGAATTGCAGGAATTGACTTACCGGATTTAAAAAGAATAGATATTGCCCTTACTTCCATCTATGGGATAGGAAGAAGCAACGTAGTATCTCTTCTGAAAACTGCTGCAGTTGAAGGTGCGAAAAGAGTGAAAGATCTGTCAGAAGAAGATGTAAACAGGATTCAGAAAACTATTGATAAAGAGTTTAAAGTGGAGGGTGATCTAAAATCAGAAATTTCCGACAATATAAAAAGGTTAAAGGAAATAGGAAGCTATAGGGGTTTAAGACATATAAAAAATTTACCTTCCAGAGGTCAACGGACCAGGTCAAATGCAAGAACTAAACGTGGTAAAAGACAGACAGTAGGCGCCTTAAGGAAAGAAACTCGGGCAAAATTAACGCAAACACAACCTACAAAAGAATAATATTCATCATATAAATTATGAAATTGAAAAAAACTATAAAACATATTGAAAAAGGCAGAGTATACATTACTTCAACTTTTAATAATACAATTGTTACTATTACCGATGATAAAGGGAGTACTTTAGGATGGGGAACTGCTGGAAGTGTAGGTTTTAAAGGAACAAGGAAATCTACACCTTTCGCCGCAACTAGTGCTGTTGGTCAGGTAGCTAAAAAAATAATTAATACTTATGGTCTAAAGTATGTAGAAGTTTACATCAAAGGACCAGGAGCAGGTAGAGATGCGGCTTTAAGAGCTTTAAAAAGCGCTGGTTTGTCAATCAGTATGATAGCGGATGTTACTCCTATGCCACATAATGGTGTCAGGCCAAAAAAGAAAAGAAGAGTATAAAACTATATTTAATATTGGTTTATTTTGAATATTACATATAAATAATTATGGGAAGATATACAGGACCAAAAAACAGGTTAGCGAGACGTGAGGGTGTTGATTTGGGATTAAAAACAACAGGGAGCTCTGCTCATATACAACTTCTTCGTAGGCTTAAAATAAAGCCTGGACAGCATGGTCAGAAAGGTAGTAGAAGAAAACCGTCAGACTATGGCATACAATTAAGAGAAAAACAAAAAACGAAGAGAATGTATGGTCTTCTGGAGAAACAATTCCGTAAATACTTCATGATTGCCAGTAGAGAGCCTAGAAATACAGGTGAAGCATTGCTTAGTTTGCTAGAAAGAAGACTAGATAATGTTATCTATAGATTAAATTTTGCACCGACAAGAGCATTTGCCAGACAAATGGTTACACATGGTCATGTGAAGATAGATGGAAAAAAAGTTAACATACCTTCCTTTTTAGTGGAAACAGATATGATAATCACCATCAAACAAAGAATGCTGGAAAATCCTACTGTAAAGAAGTTATTGGAGGACAAAAACACAAATATATTACCTTGGTTAGAAAAAAAAGGCCCAGTCGGTAAAATAAGCAGACTTCCAAAAAGGGAAGATATCCAGGAAGATATAAATGAGCAGCTAATTATTGAGTTCTATTCACGTTAAGGAGGAATATATGGTTGATCCAAATTTTAATATTAAAACAGATACACAGGAAAAAGGTTATGGCAGATTTATCATAGAACCACTTGAACATGGTTATGGACAAACTTTGGGAAATAGTTTGAGAAGAGTGCTCTTAACCTCACTGAAAGGTACAGCAGTCACTAAGGTTAAGATTGATGGTGTTAAACATCAGTTTTCCACGTTATCCGGCCTTAAGGAAGATATCTTGCAGCTTATTCTGAACGTTAAAAAAATTCGTTTCGAGTTGCATAGTGATAAAGCTGTTACAGTAAAATTGAATGTTAAAGGTATAAGAAAAGTTACTGCAGGAGATCTAGAAGGCGAAAATGTAGAAATTGTGAATAAGGATCTTTATCTTGGGGAGTTAACAAACAGCAAAGCTAAGTTGTCGATGGAGTTGACAGTCGAATCAGGGTACGGTTTTGTCACGACAGAGGAATTTGAAGGTAAAAAAGAATTAGGCGTGATTATTATTGATGCACTTTTTTCACCTATCGTCAGAGTGAATTATAAAGTAGAAGCAACACGTGTCGGGAGGATGACAAATCTGGATAAATTAATTTTAGAGATATGGACAGATGGAAGTCTAGATCCTTTTGACGCGATAAAAGAAGCAGCCAGAACTCTTGTTTCATATTTCATGCAGATTATTGAACCGAAAGCAAAAAATGTTGATAGCGTGGCTGTAACTCCGGCAATTTCTGATGAGATACTGAAAATGACATTGGAGGAATTAGATCTCCCTACAAGAATTGTAAATGCCTTGCATAACGGAGGAATTGATACGGTAGGGCAATTATTAGGGACATTAAAGAAAGAACTTTATAAGATAAAGAACTTGGGAACAAAATCAATAAATAGCATTGACGAGGTATTGCGCCAACGGGGAATCGCATATAATGTATAAACTATAAATATGAGACATAAAGTTTTTGGTAAAAAATTGAATAGAGATACAAAGGAAAGAAAAGCACTTTTTAAAAGTCTTATCACCTCCTTTATAAAATACGGGAAAATAAAGACTACTTCACCTAAAGCTAAAGCTATTAGAGGTTTGGTGGAAAAGTTGGTGACTAAGGCCAAAGATGGTTCAAGTAGTGCGCTGCATCAAATATCATCATTCTTAAACAAGAAAGACATTGTCAATAAATTAGTATCAGATGTAGCTCCGAGATTTAAGGATAAATTAGGAGGATATATTAGGATTATCAAATTGGGTAAAAGACAGAGCGACAACGCTCAAGAAGTAATAATGGAATGGAGCATAGCTGAAAAAAAGGAGATAAAACTTAAAGAAAAGGAAGTTAAGGAAATTAAAGAGAAAGATCAAAAAGACAAAAAAATATGAAGATGACAGTACCTACGAAAGCAAAAGAGATAAAAAGACATTGGAATCTTGTTGATCTAAAGGATCAAATTTTAGGAAGAGCAGCTACACAGATTGCTTACAAATTGATGGGTAAGTCGAAACCTTATTATGTTTCAAATTTGGATTGTGGAGATTATGTTGTGGTAATAAATGCTAAAGAAGTGAATGTAACCGGAAGAAAGAGAACAAGTAAGATGTATCAGAATTATTCAGGTTATCCGGGTGGGTTAAAAGAGATAAATTTTTCTGAACTCCAAAAAAAAGATCCGTTAAGGATCATAAATGAAGCAGTAGCAGGTATGCTGCCGAAAAATAAGATAAGATCGCTTCTTCTCAAAAGATTATATGTATTTTCCGATGAAAATCATCCTTATAAAGAAAAATTGAAATAAATCGATATGCCAAGAAAACCAAAAGTTCAGAACAAAAATAGTATTAAGAAAAGCGATAGTAAGTTATATTCCACATATCAAGCTGTGGGTAGAAGAAAAGAAGCAACAGCGAGAGTGAAACTTTATGTTTTGCCGGACGGATCAGTAACATTAAAGGATAAAATTTTAAAAAAAGGTGAAATGATTGTTAATCTACTTCCTGTGGAAAAATACTTTTCTGGTGATGTCTGCAAAAAAATATATATGCAGCCATTTAATTCCACAGATACTCTGGGTAGATTTGCCGTCTCAGCTATAATAAAAGGTGGTGGTACTGCCGGACAGTTGGGTGCCTTTGTTCATGGAATTTCCAGAGCGCTGGAAAAGGTAGACAAAGAAAAATACAGGCCGATCCTGAAGAAAATGGGATTTCTGACCCGGGATTCCAGAGTGAAAGAAAGAAGG
>PFMK01000011.1 GCA_002785215.1 Candidatus Gottesmanbacteria bacterium CG_4_10_14_0_8_um_filter_37_24
GGAACTATCACTTGGCTTTCTCCGGATAATTAACCTTTTCCCAAAAGCATACCCTTACCTGGTTATCTTTTCAGACTAATACGCAACAGGTCTAATATACCTGTGTCTATTCCCGACTTTGAGTAAGAATTGAATGAAATCAGAAACTATCAAACTCTTGGAAAATAATCCTATTATTTGGTGGTAATAAAAAGTCCAAGAAGAATAATTATACTACCAAAAATGATAATACCCCACTCAATGACTAATGACCAAAACCATGGAAAAAAAGAATAAAGAAATGATTGGTGAATGCTTTTATTTTGTCTATTCCTCTTCTGGATTAAGTAGACAATAGACAATGGCCAAAAACTTATCAATAGAATAATAAATCTGGGTATAGTCCATATAATTTTTCTTATTAAACTTGTAAAAGGAAGAATGATAAGAGGAATAAAAAGTATGGCTGCAACCCAATTTGGTGTTATCGTATTTGTGATTGCAAAAACAACCATTATGCTAATAGATATTATAGAAACAATCGCAATAATAAATTGAAGCTCTTTATTATTAATAAGCTTTGGAACAGCAAATTTATTTTCTAGACTAGCTCCTTGATTATTTTGTTTATTGACCATATTAAATAAGATTATTTATTTTGTTTCTATTTTTTTCTTCCAATCTCTGATTGCGTTATTGGCTTGGGAAGGCATAAAAATAGATGTTTTTAGAGAAGTAGCTAATAATATAGCTTTTTCTTTTTCTCCCGCATGAAAATAAGCTGCCAATAAATTCATTTTTTCAATCTCAGTTCTATAAGTAGTAGATTCTCCGATTGCAATTGCCTCCGAGTACTTCTTTGCTGAAATAAGTTTACCAATAATATCTGCTCTTTTATATGACATTTGCATCTTACGACCTTGTAAAAATATCAAAAATAGAATGACAAAAATAATAAATATGGCTGGTAATCCCCCTACGAATATTGCAATTGGGATTATCAAAAGCATTAATAAAACAGTTATTCCCATGAATATATTATACATTCTTTCATCCAAATACTAAAAGAGCGCCTCACAAGGCGCTATTTGGTTCTTGGTTGCGGGGACTTAAAGAAATCAGAGCCTATTTCCAAAACCAAAGTAATGTATTTATTCCAGATTTCACTTTAGATAATAATAACTCGCTTTTGTGCTGCCTTTTTTCCCTAAAAATCCCTTTTCCAATAAAGCACGTAAAAGGTTATGGGCTTGCTGACGGGAAACTTTGAGCGTATCTGCTAAATCATTGGAGGTTATCTCTTCTTCCTTTTGTAAAATGCTTAATACTTCTTGTTCTTTAGGAGTCAATCTTTCTGTTATTTTCAGACGAGCGACTGCATTTTTATATTTGACTAAGGCACTCTGAAGAGAATATTTCATGCCATCACTGAAGTATTCTAACCATTCTGTCTTATCACCGCTATCAGCAGAATGTAGTTTATCCGAATATAAAGACCTATCTATGTCATAAAAATCATCAAGGACAAAATATTTATTGGCCGCGTAATTATTCTGCAAGTATATAAGAGCGGAAAGTAACCTACAGACTCTGCCATTACCATCCTCAAACGGATGCAGAAAGACGAAGTGGTGATGAAAAATTCCTGCTTTTATAATTGTTGATATTTCACTGCTTTTTACCGTCCAGTCTATTAATTCCTGGATTTCATTTCCAATCTTTCCCCTCTTATGGTAGGGCGGATTATGCTTAATCTGCAGTATTTGTCCTTCCAGATATCTTCCTATCACCACTTTTTTATCTCTAATTTTTCCAGCGATTTTATCATTTACCCCTGAAAGTAATCTCTTATGCAATTCACAAACTACCTCCAGATTTATTTTTTGAGAGGTAAACTTCTCCAGATTTTTAAGAATTTCAAAGTAATTTTTTACCTCTTTTTCATCCCTGTTTACCGGTATCCTGTCGTTTAATAAAATATTGGTGACCTCAGGAAAAGTAAGAGGATTACCCTCAATACTGTTGGAGATATAAGTAGACTGGATGAGATTATCTCTTTCAAGGTTGAGCTCCAATTTTTGAGGTATCCTTAACCCTTCCAGTCTTCCATAAAGTCTCTCTATTTGGGAAATGTTGGTAAAAAGTTTTGGAGTAAGCGTATATTTAGGAGTAAACATACAGCTATAAGTATACATCCATAGGCAATAATTGTAAAGTTATTTGTAAAGATAATTGTAAAGTATTTAGTGGAAAGAGGAAATCAGAACTGATTTTATCTATATTTCTTCTATACGAAAGAACTCAATATCAACCTGTTCCCAAGGATGAATTTGTTTAATTGCACGCTCAATTTGTTTAGCATTTTTTGAAAGACAGGTCATCTCAATCCTTGCTACTGGAGCTTTGGTTACTTCACCTACGATTCCTTGAAAAGGTTGCGCACCTTTTTCAGATTTCCAATTACCTTCACCATGTGTGATGAAAGCTACTTGTGAGTAGTTGCCGTATATTCCTGCTCCATGAGCAGAAGCAGCAATAATAATATCTTTTATAATCTTCTCTTCATCGGAACAATATACAAAGAATTTTAATTTCATGTGATTCTATTATAAATTGACCAAGGAAGAAATAAAAGCGTAGCGCCTTGTGGGGCCCTATTTAGACCTATGTTGCGGGGATTGGAAGAAATTAGAACCTATTTTATACATATTACAAATCCCACTACAATTCCTCAATTGAGTTAATTTTGCCGATAAAGGTCCTGGGCATGATTATTCCTATTGACAACTAGTACAAAAAGTATTATATTAAGAACGCACATTAACATTTAGATATTTTTGGTTGCTCAATTAATAACCATGATTTTAGACGCGAAAGTGTCTGACCTCTTTTTTTCCGAGTGCCGGAAAGAAAGAAAGGCTTTTAACCCCCAGATATATTCTGGAAGGGCACTTACCAAGCAATTATTTATCAATTAAGCCACGCTGTAGCTTTGGTGGCATGGGCGACAGACTTGGGTTATTGGTGCTCGGTGATACTTAACAGGCTTTGCGGCTTGTTAGTGTTCTGCGGAACGTCTTTGTGGAAAGTTAATTGAGCCGCATCTTCTGGCGTATCACAATTTAAAAAAATTCAGAAAGGTCTTCCTTTATGAACATGAAAATTCTAGAGAACCCCCAGAATAAACAAAAATATCTAGACGTTCCGTTTATAAGGACGGTTAAATATGTCCTTATTAATGCGAGCCATAATGGTTATCAGACTCATAATCTGGATAATCCGCTTGTGGCTTGCGCTAAGACAAAAATAACCGCCCTATAATCACCTTAATATGTACACCTTCCCCGAGCTTATCAAACAAATCAGAAAAGAAAGTGAATTAACCCAGAACGAATTTGCTAATGTTTTGGGTGTATCCCCAATTCTGATCTCAAAAGTTGAAACGGGTCAAAAAGAAGTATCCAAAGGATTAGTAAAAAAAATTGCGGATAAATTGGAAATTTCGCCTGGAACCTTATTCCCCTTCATATTTATTGATGAAAAAGAAAATTTAAATGATCTTACAGGTATAGAAAGAAAACTTATGGAACTTGGTTCAAAAATGCAAACTGAACTTATTAAAACCAAGTCAAAAAAACTTAAAAAACATGCAAAATAATGGAAGATACCCAAGGATAAATTTAAGAAGTAAAAATGAATTAGCCAAAAGGATAAGTGACAAATCATTTTCTTTTCAAAGCAGCTTAAAATTAATTAATGATGTTCTCAAAAATTATAATGATTATTGGTATGACAGCAGACAATCACAACCGGAAAAAGGTAAGTTTGTAAGAAGTTCAGTCGGCAAGCCTCTTGGGAAACTTCTTAAACGGATAAACAGAAAAGTACTAATTCCCTATGATAAATTAGTACCAAATTTTATCTTTGGTGGAATTTCCAAAAAAGATCATATACAAGCTGCATATTCACTTTTAGGAAAACAGAAAAATCGGATGCTTTTAGGGTTGGATATATCAACCTTTTTTGAGCAAATAAGAAAAGAACGTGTCTTTTATTTTTTCCATGCGAAATGTGGATGTAGTGCCAGAGTATCACGGATACTTGCCAGCGTTTGCTGTGTTCCAGCCGGTAAAAAAGGAAGCGGATCAAAAGTTGAAGTGTTAGCAAGAGGGTTTTCTACATCTTCCCGTTTGTCTGTTTGGACAAATTTAGACACATTCCTGCGCTTAAAATGGGTAACTGACCGTAATTTAAGAAATCACGATTCTAAAATAGTAATTTTTGTTGATGATATAGGAATTTCAGCAAGCAGAGTTACAAAAAATAATCTTGAAATCTTAAGTAGGAAAATCCAAGCTATTTTATCTGATTTTGATCGTAATCAAAAACTGCCAATTAATAATAAAAAAACTAAGATTCGTTCCTTTACAGAAGGAGTGGAACACTTAGGTTTGCGATTAGGTAGAAATAAAATTACCGCTGGGTATAAGACTAAAAAAAAGCTAGATAAAATTAAAACTGAAATAAAATCTTCAAGTGGGCTGAATAAAAAAGATCTAATTAACAAAGTAAAAGCTTATTATGTTTACAAGAAACAGATTAAAAACGTATATAGCAATTCATCAAATGTTTAAATATAAATAGCTCCTTGAGAGGCGCTGTTTGACTTATGTTGCGGGGACTGGAAGAAATCCGCACCTGTTTCCTTTAAACCAACCTATCGGTACGTCACCTCTATAGACACATCAAGGTTAAATCGTGTTTACAACATGTTTACAATATAATATTCATTGTTTACAATAACTTGACAATTTATTTAATATCATTTACAATATATCTATAATGATTAAACCTACAGAAGTCATTCTTAAATTTGCTTTAAAAAAAAACAGCATCACTACGGCTGAAATAGCACAAAAATTAGGCGATATTTCACGGCAAGCTGCGAATCGACATTTACGCAACCTAGTAAAAAAAGGTTTGTTAGTAAAACGCGGGCACACAATAGGATCTTATTATATATTAGCCAAAAAAGCCGCACTTCTGCCCTCAGATAAAGTTAAAACACGACTGCTAAGACAAGACTTAGAAGAACACAAGGTTTTTACAGCACTTCGAGATCAAGCACCCTTTATACGCGAACTTAAAGACAATGTAAATAGTATTTTATTCTATGCATTCTCGGAAATGCTAAATAATGCAATTGAACATTCCAAATCAAAGTGGGTAGAAGTTGAAATAAATCGAGATACGATAAACCTGCGTTTCATCATATCTGACTTTGGGATTGGAGTTTTTAGAAACGTCCTACATACGCGTCATTTAAAATCGGAACTCGAAGCTATTCAAGACTTACTAAAAGGTAAGACAACTACCGCTCCCCACTCTCATTCTGGAGAAGGCATATTTTTTACCTCTAAGGTTGCAGATATATTTATCCTTGACAGTTTTGGGTTTAGGCTGCGCGTCGATAATCTCATTAATGACGTATTTATAGAAAAACCTGAGAATATCAACCGAGGTACTCGTGTCGAGTTTAGTATAACTCTTGATTCAAAGCGACATCTTAACGATGTTTTTAGTCGATTCGTAGTTGACCCGAAAGAACCAGGTTTCAATAAAACAGAAATCAAAGTTCGTCTTTTTGTAGTAGGTAGTGTTTATATTTCCCGTTCTCAAGCTAGAAGAATCTTGTCAGGTCTTGAAAAATACGAATCAATCGTCTTCGATTTTGATAAAGTAACTACTGTGGGTCAGGCTTTTGCTGATGAAATTTTTCGGGTATTTAAAAACTCCCATCCGAAAATCCATTTGGAAGCAATTAATATGGTTGAACCGGTTAAATTCATGGTAGATAGGGCTCTGGAAGTCTTGTAAGATTAGATTTAATAAGACAGCGCCTTGGAAGACTCTGTTTAAACATATGTTGCGGGGTTTACACTGAAAATTCTCTTAAGAATTGTTATGTGACTGAATGAAATCCGCACCTATGGTCCTTTTGCATTTAACTTAAATCCTTCTATCCATCCTTTTATTCTCCTAAATAAAGGTAGT